>CAZBJQ010000001.1:0-8148 GCA_964492235.1 uncultured Anaerolineaceae bacterium
GGGCTGGAGCCGATCATCCAGATGACCTGCCGCGACCGCAACCGGCTGGCCATGCAGTCCGACCTGCTGGGGGCCTACGCCCTTGGTATGCGCAACGTGCTGTGCCTGACAGGCGACCACCAATCGTTCGGCAACCATCCCAGCGCCAAGAACGTGCACGACCTGGATTCGATGGGCCTGATCGGAATGGTGCGCGGGCTGCGCGACCAACACTGCTTCCAGTGCGGCGATGAGATCAAGGGCATCGAGCCGCGCTTCTTCATCGGTGCCGCCGAGAACCCCTTCGGCGATCCCTTCGAGTGGCGGCCGCACAGGCTGGCCAAGAAAGTCGCCGCCGGCGCCGATTTCATCCAGACCCAGCTGATCTACAACATGGACCGCTTCGCCGACTTCATGGATCGGGTTCGCAAGCTGGGGACCCACAAGGACGTGTACATCCTGGCCGGCATCGGGCCGCTCAAGTCCCCCGGCATGGCCAAGTACATGGCCAATGAGGTCCCCGGGATGGATGTCCCCAAGATCTACATCGAGCGCATGGAAGCCGCGGCGGCCGGGATCGACAAGGAGGACAAGAAGGCGCGTGGGGCCGCCTGGCGCAAGGAGGGCATCCAGATCGCCATCGACCTGATCCAGCAGGCCCGCCGGATCGAGGGCGTTGCCGGCGTGCACATCATGGCCATCGAGTGGGAAGAGGCGGTGAAGACCATCGTCGAAGGCGCCGGTCTGCTGCCGCGCCCCGAGCCAGCTCCGCTTCCGGCGGTCGATTCGGCCGTAGGGCCGAGCTGAGGCCGCCATGCAGACTCTAATCAGCACCGATCTCGCCCGCAGAATCCAGAAGGAGACCGGCGAAAACGTTTCGCTGTGCTACCAATGTGTTCGCTGCACCTCCGGTTGCCCGCTGGCCGAGCACTTCGATCTGGCGCCCAACCAGGTGATGCGCGCCGCGCAGCTGGGCATGGACGACGCCGTCTTCGACAGCCGCACGCCCTGGCTGTGCGCTTCCTGCCAGACATGCACGACGCGCTGTCCCCAGGGAATCGATGTCGCCCGCGTCATGGACTTCATCGTCGAGGACGCCAAGCGCCGCGGCGTCAAACCGAAGGTGCCGGAAGTTGCCCTGTTCAACAAGGTCTTCCTACGCGACGTAGACCTGCTCGGCCGATCCTACGAGCTCGGCCTGCTGGCCGAGATGAACGTGCGGACCAGGAGGCCCTTCAAAGACATCGACCTCGGCCTGGCGATGTTCCGCCATGGGAAGATCAAGTTCATTCCGGATGTGGTCCGCCGCCGGCGCCGCAAAGCGCCGCTGGCCCCGGCCTCTCGCCCACCCGGGGAAATCGGCTACTACCCGGGTTGCTCGCTGCACTCGATGGCGGCTGAGTTCGATCACTCGACCCGCGCCGTACTCACCGAACTGGGGTTGACCCCGATCGAGCCCGATGGCTGGGTTTGCTGCGGCTCCACGCCCGCCCACCGGACGGACCACCATCTGGCCGTCAAGCTGCCACTGGAAAGCCTCATCCGCTTCGAGCAGGAGGGTCTGTCCGAGGTCACGCTGCCGTGCGCCGCCTGCTTCAACCGTTTCCGCGCCGCCACCCGCGACCTGCGCCTCGACCCGGCATTGAAGTCCGAGCTCGAGCAAGAGGTGGGACACACCTATCACGACAGTCTGACCGTCCTCTCGCTCCTGGATGTGATCGCCGATCGCGTCGGCGTGGAGGCCGTCTCACAGCACGTCACCCGGCCTCTCGCCGGCCTGAAGGTCGCCTGCTACTACGGATGTCTGCTGACTCGTCCGCCGAGCGTCACAGGGTCAGACTCTGCTGAGTACCCGATGCAGATGGATCGGGTAATGCAGGCGCTGGGTGCGACGGTGGTCGACTGGGATCGCAAGGTGGCCTGCTGCGGCGCCTCGCTCTCGGCAACTATCTCCGACATCGTCTTCGAACTGAGCGGCGATATCCTGGACAACGCCATCGCCCGCGGGGCCGATATTGTGGCTGTTGCCTGTCCACTTTGCCATGCCAATCTGGACGGCCGTCAGTCTCAGATGCGCGGACGGCAGGCCATTCCTGCCATGTACTTCACCCAGCTGATGGCACTGGCCTTCGGCCTTCCCGAACCGGCGATGGCCCTCAAGCGCAACCTGATTGACCCGCGTCCGGTCCTGGCCGCCGCCGGTCTCCTGTAGGCCACCCAGCCCGATCTGCCAGGCGGCCGAGCGATGTCGTCGACTATCTGCAGCGTGGGATCAGGATGAGCGGATCCGTCGGTCGCGGCCCTCTGCGGCATATCATCCTGACCTCGACCGGGCAGGACGTGTATCAATGCGTCAACTGCGCCCACTGCGATCGATTTGCCCTCAAGGATATGGACTTATCGTTCGGCGAGATCCTGCAAGCCGCCGCCCGAGACGACCCAATCGCCTTAACCAATAGCACGCTCTGGGCCTGCGATGACCTGCTGCTGTATTGCAGCATCTGCCACAACAAGATCGATATCCCCTCCGTGATTCTGGCGCTGCAGCGGGAGGCAGAGCTGCGCGGGCTGGCTCCCGAGGAGTCGAGATGAAACTGGCGATCACAGGCAAGGGCGGGGTCGGCAAGACCACACTCACCAGCCTGCTGGCCTACGCCTTCCAGGAGCTGGGCTATCAGGTGCTGGCCATCGACGCCGATCCCTCACCCTGCCTGGGCGCAGCCCTCGGCTTCCCACCCGACCTTATCGCGCAACTGACGCCAATCGCCCAGATGGAGGCGCTCATCTACGAGCGCACCGGCGCACAGCCGGGGACGATCGGCGGATACTTCAAGATTAACCCCCGGGTCGATGACTTGCCGGACCGTTTCTCCGCCCAGCATCGCGGGATCCGTTTGCTGGAGCTAGGTGCGGTCGAGATGGGCGGCGCCGGCTGCATCTGCCCGGAGAGCGCCGTACTGCGCTCTCTCGTCACCCACCTGCTGCTTCGCCGAAACGAGATGATCCTGATGGACATGTACGCCGGGGTGGAGCATCTCGGGCGAGCCACTGGCGACGCCGTCGATGCCATGCTGGTTGTCGTCGAGCCCACCGCCCGCAGCCTGGCCACGGCGGCCCAGATCAAGAAGCTGGCCGAGGACCTGCGCCTGCAGCGATTGTTCCTGGTCGGCAGCCGGGTGCAGGGCGAAGCCGACCGGGCGTTCATCGCTGAGAACTCCCCTGGGTTGTCGGTGCTAGGCTTCCTGCCGGAAGATCCCGGGGTTCGGGAGGCCGATCGATCCGGCCAGCCCGCCTTCGACACCGCCCCGGCGCTGGCGCAGGCCGCTCGCGCCCTCGCCCGCGAACTGCAAGCACGCGCTCGCCCGGACGGGTAGCCCAGAGTCGACTGCTTCCTTCGAACACCCTCTTACCAGCTACACCGCGCTCTATGGCAGCAGCAGGTGGATCAACTTCCACGCCATTCTGGATACCGTTGCGCGCAACGGTTCCCCTCTCTCGATCGGTCCCGGCAGCGGACATAAACACTTCGACGGAAGGCAGGCACCGCAGCAGAGCACCGGCCGGCACTCTAGATCTCAGGCGTTGACCCGCCACGCTTGAACGCGCTGGCGCGTTCGTGGGGGTGTTGAGTGCGACCCGTGCCATCTCCAGCATAGAAGGCGGTGATACGTCCTTCAACAGCCTCGGCGTCCGCCGTCCCCGCTGCATGTACCTGGCCGAAGTGCTGAGGCAGAGACCATGTGGACTTGTGCTCCATGCGGGACCGATGGTTCAACATCCATTGCCTGGCACACAGCGAAGTGAACGTACCGAAAACTCTTGCGGTGAGCCGGGGGAGGAAAGGGAGCGGATCGGGAATCGGTTCGGCGGCGAGTTGTGTAGCCGCAGGAATCGGCCGAGGTGCACCAGCGGATTCTCTGGAATGCCACCCTTCAGGTCCCCATGCCTCTTAACCAGAGAGACCAGCCGGCTAGCGATGGGAAGCGCAGTACCTCGGCCTGAGGAATGCCATACCTTCGCGGAGGTGATGAAGATGGTCTAGCAGATTCGCGGCAGCATCTCACCGGCCAGCGTGTCGACGACGCGCGTGCCGCCGATCGCGGTGCGCATCAGGACCCGCCCGGCCGGTGCTGGATGCACCGTGCCAATCTGGATTGCCTGCGTGCCGTGGGGCTGTAGGTGCAAGATAGCCAGCGCTGTCTGGGCCTGGGCCTCGGGCAGCACGATCAGCACCTTGCCCTCGTTGGCAACATACAGCGGATCGAGACCGAGCAGTTCACAGGCCGACTCGACGGCGGGACTCACCGGGAGGGCGGTCTCGTCCAGTCGGACCGCCACGCCGCTCTGGCGGGCGATCTCGTTCAGCGCCGTCGCCACCCCGCCGCGGGTCGGATCGCGCAGCACATGCACCTCCGGGCAGGCCGCCAGTAAGGCCTCTACCAAGCCGTTGAGCGGCGCTACGTCCGAGCGGACGTCGGTCTCCAGCCCCAGGCCGCCGCGCGCCGTCAGGACGGCAATTCCGTGATCGCCGATCGTGCCGGTGAGCAACACAGCATCGCCTGGCCGAGCCCCAGCCCCTGAGATCTCCCGATCGGCGGGCAGCCACCCCAGCCCGCTGGTGTTGATGAACAGCCCATCGCCCTTGCCGCGCTCAACCACTTTGGTGTCGCCGGCGACAATGCGGACCCCGGCCTCCTCGGCTGCCTGGCGCATCGAGTCGGCCACCCTCTCGAGCACATCGATCGGCAGACCCTCTTCCAGGATGAACCCGGCGGTCAGCCACAGCGGCCGCGCTCCGACCATCGCCAGATCGTTGACGGTGCCGCACACCGCCAGGCGACCGATGTCGCCTCCGGGGAAGAACAGCGGAGAGACGATGTGGGAATCGGTTGTGAGCGCCAACCGGCCGGGCCCGGGAAGATCGATCACCGCCGAATCATCGCCGGCCAGCAACGGTCCATTCTCGAAGGCGGCATAAAACAGCCGGCGCACCAGGCCGTGGGTCATCGTGCCGCCGCTGCCGTGGCCGAGCACGATCTGCTCATCGTGCCGCAGGGGTACCGGGCAGGCCGGCCCCTGGATCGTCACACGATCGCTCGCGTCGGGCATGGTCTTCTCAGACTCCGCGGCCTGACGATGCGGCTGCCGGTTCGGCCACCCGGCCGTAGCGATAGTAGGCGGCGCAGGCGCCTTCGGAGGACACCATCGTCGCTCCTAGCGGATGCTCGGGGGTGCAGCGTGTACCGAAGGCGGCGCAGTCGGCCGGCCTCTTCCGTCCCTGCAACACCAGCCCGGCGATGCACTCTGGCGACTCCTGCGGCTGGATGCTGCCAACGTCAAAGCGTCGCTCGGCGTCTAGGTCGGCGTACTCCGCCCGCAGCCGCCAGCCGCTCATCGGGATCACACCAATACCGCGCCAGGCGCGATCGCAGTCCTCGAACAACTGGGAGATCACCGCTTGCGCTGGACGATTGCCCTCCAGCGTCACGGCCCGGCCGTAGGCATTGTCCACCTTGGCCTCTCCGCGCTCAAGCAACTGCACGGCTCGCAGGATGCCCTGCACCAGATCCAGCGGCTCGAAGCCTGTGACGACGATCGGCACGCCGAATTCGCCGGAGAGCGGCGGATATTCCCAGTAGCCCATCACGGCGCACACATGGCCGGCCGCCAGGAAGCCCTGCACCCGATTGCCGGGGGAGGACAGGATGGCGCGGACCGCCGGCGGCACTCGCACCTGCGAGACCAGCAGACTGAAGTTGGTCAGGCCGAGCGCTCGCGCCTGGACCACACTCATGGCATTGGCCGGAGCCGTGGTTTCGAATCCGATCGCAAAGAACACGACCTGCTTCGAGGGATTTTCCTGCGCCAGGCGCACGGCATCCAGCGGTGAGTACACCACGCGCACGTCGCCCCCGGCCGCCCGCACGTGAAACAGGTCCTGCCCCGATCCGGGGACGCGCAGCATGTCGCCGAACGAGGCGAAGATGACCTCCGGCCGAGCGGCGATCGCCAGGGCCTTGTCGATCAGCTCCAAAGGCGTGACACAGACCGGGCACCCCGGGCCGTGCACCAACTCAATCTCCTGCGGGAGGAGCTGGTCGAGCCCATGACGCACGATGGCGTGCGTTTGCCCACCGCAGATCTCCATGATCACCCACGGTTGGGTGATGGTGCGAGCGATCTCCTCCAGCACCACCCGGACCCGCGCTGCGTCACGGTATTCCGTCAGGTACTTCACGCCGCCCCGCCCTCGGGCCCCGGCTCGTCCATCTCACCGATCTGACGCAGCGTCTCCAGCGTCGCCATGGCTTCGCTCTCGCTCAGTAGGCTGATGGCAAAGCCGACGTGGACGATGGCGTAGCTGCCGACTTCGGCCTCCGGCACGTAGGTCAGGCAGCACTCGCGCACCGATCCACCGAAGTCGATGCGCCCCATCTGCAGACCACCGGTCTCGTAGATCTCAACTATCCTACCGGGTACAGCCAGACACATCTACCTGCCTCCACCTGGACATCGATCCAACTGCCGAAAGCGCATCCATCCGGAAGACGCAACTGCACCGGCGGTTCTTGGGTCTTCGCCCAGACAACCAGGCCTGTCGAACCCTCTCGGAAAAGGATGGTGCTCCATCCTGCTACCCATCTCGGGTGAGCCGGGCCGCGGCCACGGCCAGCTGCCCCAGCGAGACGCCACCGTCATTGGTCGGGACCTTGCGGTGCACGTGCACCGTGAAGCCCTTGCCTTGCAGGGATGGCACAGTCATCTGCAGCAGGGCTACATTCTGCCATACGCCGCCGCTCAACACGACTTCCGACACCGCCGAGGCGGCGCGCACGCGCCCGCAGGACTCGACGACCGCCGAGGCGATCCCGCGATGGAATCGAGCGGACAGGATCGGCATCGGAACTCCCGCCCGCCTGTCCCGCACCAGCCAACGCAGCGAGGGGGCCGGATCGAGCTCATCTCCATCGAACTCGAGCGGGTAAAGGCCCGACTCGGAGGGATCCAAGAGCGCTTCGAACTCGATGGCCGCCTGGGCCTCGTAGTTCACCACCTGGCGCACACCGGCCAACGCTGCGGCGGCGTCGAACAGCCGGCCCATGCTCGACGTGCGCGGCTGCATGCCGGACAGCGGCGAGGCGGGGTCGAGCATCGACGTCAGCGCCGCCTGCCTTCGCTCGCCCGCCGCGCGCACGGGCGGCAGGTCGTTGTCCCAGGGGATTCCGGCGGCCCGAAGCCACGCCAGCGCCATCCGCCACGGCTCACGGATGGCCGACGCTCCACCTGGCATTGGCACCGGGCGCAGGTGGAAAGGCCGCTCATAGTCGGCATACCCCGCCAAGAGGACTTCGCCCCCCCAGATCGTGCCGTCCGTGCCATATCCGGTGCCGTCGAGCGCGACCCCGATGACCTGCGAGCCCAGCGGCAGCCCATGCTCGGCCATGCCGGCTGCGATGTGCGCGTGATGATGTTGGACCCCGATCGTCGGCAGGCCTTCGCGTTCGGCCCTTTCGAGCGCGTACTTGGTCGCCAGGTAGTCCGGGTGCAGGTCGTAGGCGATGGCCTCCGGCCGGATTCGGAACAGTCGCTCGAGATGTGCAATCCCATCCTGGTACGACTCGAGGGTTTCATAGTTCTCCAAGTCGCCGATATGATGGCTGAGGAATGCATAGGACTTGCGGCTGAGGCAGAAGGTGTTCTTGAGTTCCGGACCGGCGGCGAGGATGGGTATCGTCTCCCAAGGGAGATGCACCGGGTAGGGAGCATAGCCGCGAGCACGCCGCAGCGGATAGACCTCGCCGGCGAAGGTGCGCAGCACCGAATCGTCACAACGGACGCGGATCGGACGGTCGTGCATCAGGATGGCGTCGGCCAAACCGGCCAGGACCTGCCCGGCCTGCTCGTTATCCGAGGCAATCGGCTCCTCGCTCAGATTGCCGCTGGTCATGACCAGCGCCTCGGGGAATCCCGGCGCCGGCTCAAGCAGCAGGTGGTGCAGCGGCGTGTAGGGCAACATCACGCCGAGCGTCGCCTGCCCGGGGGCGACCACGGGGGCGATGGGCGAGTCCGCCAGACGGGAGCAAATCACAATCGGCCGCTCCCATCCGGTCAGCAGCGCTCGCTCCGCATCGTTGAGCCGGCAGTTGCGCTCGACGGCCGCCAGGTGCG
>CAZBJQ010000001.1:8248-47665 GCA_964492235.1 uncultured Anaerolineaceae bacterium
CGGCGGTCCGCCGGATCGTGGTATTCCGCCTCGCAAGCCGGGCACAGCTTGAATCCGCGCATCGTGGTGTTGGGACGATCGTAGGGAATGCCTTCGATGATGGTGAAGCGTGGGCCGCAGTTGGTGCAGTTGATGAATGGATAGCGGTAGCGCCGATCGGCTGGGTCCCACATCTCACGAAGGCAGTCGTCACAGATCCCGACGTCGGGCGCGATCGGCTGAAAGGCATCCGGATCCGGCCGAGAGGCAAGGATCGTGAAGCTGTCATAGCCGTCGGCCGGCCGGTCCTCGACGGCGATGCCGTCGATGCGAGCCAGCCGCGGCGCTTCGTGCCGCAGCTGCTCGATAAAGGCCTGCAGGGCTGGCTGCGGCCCGTCGGCCTCGATTTCCACACCGCCTGCCGTGTTCCGCACCCATCCGGTCAGAGCCAGACGCCGCGCCAGCCCGTACACAAAGGGCCGGAATCCAACACCCTGCACGACTCCCGTGACATGGATGCGCAGGCCTCGCTGTTCCGTCATGACTGGCGCGCTCTTCGGCACCCTGCCCATGGCTACATCCGGGCGGATCGCCGGGGATGCTCCCGGCGGAAGCCCAAGACCTCGGCCTCGATCCACTCCAGCCAGGCGTCCAGGCCTTCGGCGGTGCGGCAGGAGACAGGGAATGTGACCACGCCCGGGTTGAGCGCTTCCACGCCGAGCTGGAAGAACTTCCGATCGAAGTCAACATAGGGAAGCAGGTCAACCTTATTGAGCACGAGTGCCTGGATGCCGCGGTACATCCCCGGATACTTGTGCGGCTTGTCCGCCCCCTCCGGGACGGAGGCAATCAAGACGTTCTTGTGAGTCCCGAGGGCGAAGCCGGCGGGGCAAACCAGGTTGCCGACGTTCTCGACCATCAGCAGGTCCAACCGGCTCAGATCGAGGCGTTCCAGCGCCGGACGGATCATCACCGCATCCAGGTGGCACTCGCCACCGGTGTTGACCTGGATAGCCTGGGCGCCGGCGGCAGCCGCCCGGTCGGCATCCAGGCTGGTGGCGATGTCGCCATCGATCACTGCGATTCGGATCCTGGAGGCCAGCACCTGTAGCGTACGCTCGATCAATGAGGTCTTGCCGGCGCCGGGCGAAGCCATCAGGTTGAGCGAGAACACGCCCGCCTCGTCCAGCCGCCTGCGGTTGTCGGCGGCTAGTTTCTCGTTGGCCCCGAGGATCGCCTCCCCGATGCTCACTCGTTCGGTCATCCAGGCTCCTTCTGCAGCCCGGCCGCGTCGACGGGCTCGATGGCGATCGAGTCAAGCTGAAACTGGTCGCCAGCGAGCAGGCGGATCCGGCTCCCGCCGCAGGCCGGACAGAGCAGGCTCTCGCCCGTCGGCGTATATTCTCGGCCGCAGTCCGTGCAGGCGGCCTGGGCCGGGATCCGTTCGAAGTGCAGCCGGGCACCTTCCGCCAGTGTCCCCTGGGCAATCATGTCCCAGTAGAACTCGACCGAGTCGTCGACAATCGACGACCACTCGCCGATCACCAGGTACAGGTCGGTCACCCGCCGCGCCCCGGCTTCCCGGGCATGGCGCAGGGCGATCTCCAACAGGCTCTGGGTCACCGACAGCTCGTGCATCCCGTCCCAGCGTCCCCAAGCATACCCTCCGCCAGGCACCGCCAGGGAGTGGCATGTGTCACCAAATACCTACGAATCCACTCTATATTGGCGCATCTCGAGCCCCCCGTGTGAGTCACACCGGGTCGTCTGGGCCGCCTGAGCACCACAGAGTTCTCTTCGTCTCATCTATTCAATCTTGACACAGGTGGTGCGTGATGCAGGGTTGGCGCGGCTTGTATGTGGAGGAGGGAAGGGAAACGGTTGTGGTTGGAACCGTTGTTGGTGGTTCTGCGGATCGTTATGGCAGCCTGCGCCGTCCTGCCACGCCTGAGCCGACGCCCGCCGATCAGTTGCGCCCTCAGTCCGAGGTCCCGTCGCCTGGGCCCTTGCCTTCGCAGGGGCGACAGTGGGGGTCATACCCGCGCAGGCGGGGTCCAGGGGCAGCGACCGCGGCCTCGGATCGTCAGCGGGGCAGTGGCTCGGGTCGCGAGCATTCAGCGTTCAATAGCCTGGCTGACACTGGCGATGATCACCGGCGCATTCGGAATCGAGTCGTAGTACTCGAGGAAGCGGTCGATCTCGCCGCCCTCATGAGAACGCAGATTCTCCGCCCAGCGGTAGCCGATCGACTGATACAGCAGCTCGGCAGTCAGCGTCAGCGGTGCCTGGGCCGATGGCAGGCGCAGCGCCAGGCCGATCCGATCGCCGCCCTCGTCGAAGTCCCCGTCCTCCATCGCCTCCCCGCGCACCATGATGTCCTCATAGGGCGCGGACTTCTCGAATCCCCAGGGCAGCAGGCGATTATCCTTGAAGAACCCGGCGGCACTTAGGACCGACGTTGTCACATCTTCTTCGGTGTCCTTAAGGACCGCCTCGTAGATCTGCACCTGCTCCTGCTGCACAATCGCCTGGTAGTGCTGTTCGTAGGCGCCCGGATCCAGATCGTTGTCATTGCCGGTGATCGAGCCGTCCGGGTTCACCCCTCCGGACTCGAACAAAGCCTGCCCGCTGGCGTCTTCGACCGTGATGTGCAGCCAGGCCCGGCGGGAAGGAAAGCTGGTTGGGAACTTGTGGCCGGCCTTGTTCTCGATCACCACCACGGCCGAAAGGTAGTCACCGACAAGCTTGATGTCCTCCAGGCTGATGGTCGCCGTCTCTTGCTGCAGCAGCGCCCGCGTGGCGTCGATGCTTTCCTGGAACTGGTCCGATGAGGCGGTCACGCCGATGTCGGCACCGAAGGCCTGCAGCAACTTGAGCAGGAAGACGTTGCCGCCGACGATGCTGTGCTTGGAGACCGGGCTGCGCAGATTGGTGCTGGTAGCGGAGATACGCACGCCGCCTTGCGCTTCCGGCATGTGGCAGTCCTGGCAGGTGGCGCTGTTGCGGTAGGAACTGTAGAACCATTCCAGGTACGGGACCTGCTCGGGGAACTCGCCGACGGTTTCCCCCTGCGCGTCGACGATCGGAGTGTACAGCGTGTGGCATGTGGCGCACATCTCGGCGCGGGATAGATGGAGCCCCTGCACGGGGATGTAGCCGGAGCTGCCCTGCATCAGGGCGCTCTGCGTCTCATCAATCGTGAAAGGTCCGAAGTTCAAGCGGTCCCCAACGGGCGTTTCGGTGTCGATCACGAAGCCGCCGTCGTAGCTGTCCGGCAGACCCAGAGCGTCCTCGCGGATCTGGTGGCAAAGGGCGCAGGACACACCGTCGATCGCTAGGTTGTGCAGCGGATGGTCCTCCCGCAGGAATCCATCTTCCAAAATGGCCTGCGGTTCACCTTCAACCTCGGCCGTGACATTGGCCATCGGCATGTGACAGCGGGAGCACGTGCTCTCGATCTGCTCTCCCATCTCCGGACGTTGCGCGACCTCGGAACGCACCGATGCCTGCCAGTACGGATCGCGCGCCGAGTTGGCCATCACCGTCGAGCGCCACAGGCGGTCGATCGAGACGTCGTTCCCGGCCTCATCGACCATGCCGGTGTGGCAGCCGGCACAGGCTCCAGAGGCGGAAAACAACTTGCCTTGATCGGTCGGCAGCGGCTCCCCTTGGGGGGCCTGCGCCTGGACGGTTGGGGTAACGACCGCCGTGGCCGTCGGTGGAGGGGTGGAGGTTGGACGGGCCAGGGTCGGGGCCAAGGTCGCCGTCGCCGTAGGCGCTCCTCCGCAGGCAACCAGGACCAGAGCCAGGCCGATCAGAACCGAGAGATATCGAGTCACGGGATCCACTCCAGGAGATCGCTTCGATCAGGAGCGCGAAGAAGGGTGCCAGTCTTCCTCGGGGTCTTTCTCATGAGCGATGGTTGGGGATCCGCTCCTGCCATCCCCCCAAAGAGCTGCCTCGCCCGAGAGGATAGCGTCCTCGGCACCCTCCCAGCAGGTTGATGAAATCTGCCTCTCTCAGAGAAGGGAACCGCATAAGTGGTAGTTGGGGCGAAGCCCCTCCCACCACATATGCGATTTGCCCTCAGGCGGGATGGCTTCTTCATCAGGGTCCTAGATCACGAACTTGCCGTTCCGGTACACGGTTTCCCCATCGATGATCACTTCGCAGTCCTTGCGCATATCGCAAATCATGTCCCAGTGGATGGCGCTCTGGTTGGTGTTGCCTGTGTCCGGATAGCCGGCGCCGAGGGCGAGGTGCATCGTGCCGCCGATCTTCTCGTCGAACAGGATGTTCTTGATGTGGCGGTCGATACCGAAATTCAGGCCGAAGGCGAACTCGCCCAGGTATCTGGCACCGGCATCGGTGTCGAGCATCCGCAGCAAGAACGCCTCGTTCTTCTCGGCCGTCGCCTTGACGACCTTGCCGTCCTTGAAATGCAGCTGCACCGCCTCGACCTCATTCCCCTTATAGACCGCCGGAAAGGAGAATCGGACCCAGCCGTTGGCTGAGGTCTCCACCGGACCGGTGAACACCTCGCCGTCAGGCATGTTGTGCTCCCCGGAGGCATTGATGAAGACACGGTCCTTGATCGAGAGCGTCAGATCCATGTTCACGCCGCGCACGGCAACCCGGTCATGCCCGTTCAGCGCAGCAGCAATCCGCTTCTGGTCAGCCTGGACCTGCCTCCAGTACGCCATCGGGTCGCCTTCACTGCCGTCAACATGGCAGGCACGGTAGACGAAATCCTCGAAATCCTCCAGGCTCATTTCGGCATCCTGGGCGTAGGCATGGGTGGGGAAGAGAGTGGTCATCCAGCGCAGCTCTCCGGCAGCGCCGCGGCGCATCTGAGTCTGCTGGATCCCGCCCAGCGCTTTGAGTCGCCGCGACAGCTTGGCGCCATCGGCGCCGGTCAAGGCCTTTGTGTTGGACTGGGAGTAGACACGGACACGAGACTCGAAGTTCTGGTAGGCGTGCTCATAGAACGTCGCCGGGTAGTCCAGCTGGCTATCGCTGGCGTGCGCCAGGAAGTCCTCGTCGAAACCCGTGCGCGTGTCCATGCCCGAGAAATTCAACAGGAGATGCGGATGTCCCCCGGCCTTCAGCACTTCCAAGAACAGCGCCCGGAAGAACGGTTCGGCCGGCGTTTCGCCGTAGAGCAGGACTCTATCCCCCTCCCGGATGCGGGTGGAGTACTCGATGATCAGCCGGGCCAGTTGCGCGGTGCGTGGATCCAACATCGGGACTCCTGAGTGAATGCAGGCTGCCTTCCGTGCCGGGGAAGGCGATTATATCACCCCGAGTTGGCCGGAGCCGACAGCGTCCGCCGTGTGAGCCTCGCGATCCAAAGAGGATCAGCCGACCGCATCCGTACTGGCATCGAGCCACTCCGCTCCGGTGATGCGCATGAAGTCGTCTCGGCGCAGCCGCAAGTTGATACCTCGCCGGCCGGCGCTGACGATGATCTCATCCTGCAGCATGGCAGCCCGGTCGAGGTAGACGCGGAACCCCTTGCCCAGCAGCCCCAGCGCGGAGATGCCGCCCACCTTCAGGCCGGTCATGCGCTCGGCGTCGTCCTGGCGGGCCATGGCCACGCGTTTGACGCCGAGGCCGGCGGCTGTCTTCTTCAGGTCGAGCGCGCGATCACCGGCCACCAGCACCAGGACATGGGTCGGACGACGGTTGTTGGCGAGGTCGGGGACCTGGACCACGAGTGTCTTGTAGACCTGCTCGGCCGGAGTCCCAGCATGGGCCGCCACGCCCAGCGCATCATGGATGGATTCGGGGAAGTAGATGGGGTCGTAGGGAATCGCCTCTCGCTCGAGGGCGCGCATCCCCAGGGTCTTCTCCGGGTGCGTCACGCTCGCCTCCCACCAGATGCCCAGTGCACGCCAGGATCGCCGGCGGCGCCCTCAGGCCCCCGGGCGGAACCGCAGTATTCGTTGCACGGTCTCGCGCGCGATCTCGACGGCGAAGTTCGTGCCTCGGTCCCAGGGATACACCTGACTCATACTGGCAAACCACAGTCCGGGAATCGGTGTCTGGTTCGAAGGGATATACCGCGAATGGTGCAGGCCAGGAACGGGCTGGGCATACGGGGTGCGGAATAGCCAGGAGTCCCGGACCCACGAGTCTTCGAAGCGCGGGTTGAAGCGCTTCAGCGAGGGCAGGAAGCGCGCCACGAGATCGTCCTGGCTGAGGGAGAAGTACTCGTGGTCCGGATCGAGGTAGTCCCCACAGTAGACGACATGGTCACCGCCAAAGAATTCAGGGGAGACGAAGTTGGTGTGCTCAACCAGCGCCAGGAAAGGAAAGCCGGCTGCCTTCGGCAGGTTGTGCCAGTAGAAGCCCTGTTCTGAGAGCTGCTGCCGTAGGGCCAGCACCAGCGAGACCGAGCCCATCGAACGCAAGCCCAGCAGACCCTTGAGGTATTCCTCAGGCAGCGAGGGGACCAGGCGGGCCAGCAGGCTCGGCGATGACGTCACCAGGCACTGGTCAAACTCCTCGACTGCCTCGTGGAAGTGCAGACTGAGCCCGCCCCCCTCCCTTGACTCAATCCGCTGGACCGGCGTGCGCAGCCGCAGCCGGGCGCCGCGGGCTTCCATCTTTTCCGCCAGAATGTCAAGGAAAGCCTGGAAGCCACCTTCAAACGTTCCCAGGCGCGGCGTTCGTGCCTTGACCCGCGCCCAGAACCAGGCCATGTTCACTTCCTTGTAGTGAGGCCCGAACTTCCCGACCAGCAGCGGCTCCCAAAGAACCTGGTACCCATGCGCCCCGCTTCGCCTTTCCAGCCACTCGTGCGCCCTGTAGGCCTCGAGCGGCCTCCAGTTGCCCGTCCCGGTCAGGTATAGCCCCATCCACCCGTAGCGCAGTGTGTCTTGCAGGGACAGCGCCGGGAAGCGCAGCGCGTGCAGTCCGCGGGCGATCAAGCCGGCGCCGGGAAGCCGGTCGAGGAACCGCGGTCCGGGAAGGGCGGCGGTGATCGGGCCATCCAGGACGTAGAACCGGCCCTGATGATAGGCGGCGGTCATTGGCCAGGGAAACATGACTCTGTGGCGAACACCGAGTTCATCCGCCAGCTGAAGAACCGCCCGGTCGCTGGCGAACCAATGGTGATAGTACTGCTCCAACGACCAGTCCCAGCGCGGCAACTTGAAGCCGGCGGCAAGCCCGCCCACCTGGTCCGCCGCCTCGAACACGGTGACCTCGGCTCCGGCACCGGCCAGGTCGAACCCGGCCGTCAGCCCGCCCGCGCCCGCCCCGATGACCGCGATCCTCATTCCGTCCGCTCCTGGGCCATTTCCGCCTGCACCTTGCGCAGGCTCAGGCTGTAGCGGGCCATGTAGTACAGGCCGAGCAGCGTGACCGGCAGCCAGAGCGCTGCGTGCAGAACAAGCGTGTAGCCGACGGCCGTGTTGGCGGCGACACCATAGGCCTGCAACACGGCGATCCCCGGCGCGTCAAAAGTGCCGAGGTACCCGGGTGCCGAGGGGATGGTCGTGGCCAGGTTGACCACGCCGTTCATCAGCATCAAGGCGAAGAAGCTCAGCCGGAAATCGAAGGCATGCATGACGAACCAGTACTTGCCCGTTTCGAGCAGCCAAATCACAACCGACGTCAGCAACACCATCAAGACGTCGACCGGCGAGCGCATGAACGCCAGTCCCTGCAGGAAGCGCCCGAAGAAGCCGTTGACTTTACTGGCCGTGGCCTGCGGCAGCACACGGGTCAGGCCTGCCACCACACGCATCGTCAGCAAAGGCAGGAACGCCATCAGGAAGAAGACCAGGGTCACCAGAAGGAAGACGGCGGCACCGACCAGGGCGACAGATCGGATGCTCCCGACGATACCGGAGGAGGCGGTCAGGCCGCCCAGTTCGGATAGATTGAGGAAGACAAACCCAAGCATCACCAGGCCATCGAAGGCACGCTCAATCAGGATCGTGGCCAGCGACACCGAAATCGGGATGGCCTCCATCCGCCTCAGCAGATAGGCACGCAGCAGTTCTCCGGCGCGCACGGGGTAGATGTTGTTGCCCATGTAGCCGATGGTCGTGATCGGGAACAGCCGCAAGGTCGGCACGGGCTTGACCGGCCGCAGCAGGTAGTGCCAGCGCCAGGTGCGCACGAATAGTCCGACGAAGTAGATGGCGATCCCCGGCACGAGCCAGGCGTAATCTGCCCTTCGCAAAGCCAGGATCACCAGGTTGAGCTGCAGGCCCCGGAGCGCCAGATAGAGCAGCAGGCCACTGAGGGCGAAGCCCAACCAGATGCGCCAATTCTTCAACCGGCCTCCCGCGAGCGGCCTACCAGAGCCTTGAAAGAGCCGCCTGCCCTGTGGAGGCAGCCGAGGATGTGGCGGGTGGAAGGGTATGGCCTCCACCACACCTTGGGCAGCCTCTAACGAAGGGTGGCCTTTCCGTCTCTCCCCTGGGGGTGGCGGCATTCTACCATGCGGTTAAAGCACGGCCGGGCACCTGCGTGCCAGGTGCCCGGCGCAGCGCGTAGCAGACCGAATCGTCAGGCGGCTTCGGCAGGGACTGGGATCATGCGCTCCAGGATGCGTTCCAGCGCCATACTGTGACTGCACACGCCGCGGCGGGCGAAAAAGTCGCAATCGCACTTCCAGCTTCCGTTGTCATAGATCACCGAGTGGGGGTTGTTGTCGCCATCGAAGGTCGCCTTGAAGGCCTCGAACCGGATACGCTCGCGCTCCTCGGCATAGCGCTTAGCTTTTTCGATCTTGCCAATCATCCCGTAGTCCATTTCGACTCCTTCTCCCCTATCGGTCTGGAAACAAAAAGGCACGCGGGCTTTGGCCCACGTGCCTTCAGGTGGCGTGCTTCAATTGTCGTGCGGCTCCGCTCACAGCGGCAAGCCCTCCTGCTTCTAGTGCAGGCAGTATAGGCGCAAACCGCATGCCTGTCAACGTACGATTGCCCGACGCTTCCCCTTCGGCGCCACCTAACCGCCGATGTACGACATCTCGATCCGAGGCAGGCCGGCGGTCTCCGCCGACCGGATCTCGGAATAGCGGTCCGTCCGGCCGGACCAGATCGTCCGGATGTGCTCCGCCAGTTCACCGTCACTGGCGCCCTGGCGCAGCGGGGCGCGCAGGTCGTGCCCGCGGGCGGCGAACAGACAGGTGAACAGCTGTCCTTCGGCGGACAGCCGAGCCCGGGTGCAGTTGCGGCAGAACGCTTGCGTCACCGAGGCAATCACCCCGATCTCCCCCTGCCCATCGCGGTAGCGCCAGCGCCGGGCGACTTCACCCTGGTAGTTCGAGTCCATCGGCTCCAGGCGATGGTAAGCACTGATGCGGCGGACGATCTCGGCCGCCGGGACGACATCGTCCAGCCGCCAGCCGTTGGACTGGCCAACGTCCATGTACTCGATGAAACGCAGGATGTGACCGCTGCCCCGAAACCGTTCGGCCATGGGCAGAATGCTGTCCTCATTGACTGCCCGCTTGACGACCATGTTGACCTTAATCGGCGCCAGCCCCGCCCGAGCGGCCGCCTCGATCCCCTCAAGGACCCTGGCCACCGGGAACTCGACATCGTTCATGGCGGCAAACACGCTGTCATCCAACGAGTCCAGGCTGACAGTCAACCGCTGCAATCCCGCCCGGCGCAGCAGGGCGGCCTTCTTCGGCAACAGGGAGCCATTGGTTGTCATCGTCAGGTCCAGGCCGTGGATCTGGGCCAGCATCGCCACCAGGTGCTCGATGTCACGCCGTACCAACGGCTCGCCACCGGTCAGCCGGATCTTGGCCACCCCCAGACCGGTGAACACGCGGGACAAGCGAGTGATCTCCTCGAAGGTCAGCAGCTCGGATCGGTCAAGGAACTGGTAGTCGCGCCCGAACGTCTCGCGCGGCATGCAGTAAACGCAGCGGAAGTTGCAGCGATCGGTGACTGAGATGCGCAGGTCGCGCAGCGGGCGGGCGAGTTGATCAGTGACAGCCATGCCATGCCTTCAGATGGATTCTAACACTCCGCCTCCCCCTGCCGACGACGACCCGCTCCGGCGGTATAATGCCGGGCGAGGGAACCTGATGACGGACAAGAACCTGAAGCAGCTGCCGCCGCGCCGGGATGCCGGGTTCTTTGAGAACCTCACGTCGCGCGTCAAGCTGATCGGCCGCCTGCTGGCCGACCGCCGCGTCAACCCGCTGCTCAAGCTGCTGCCGGTCGGTTCTCTGCTGTATCTGTTCATCCCCGACCTGGCGCCGGGCCCGCTCGATGACGGCCTGATCATCTGGCTTGGGATGTACCTGTTCGTCGAACTCTGTCCCCAGGACGTTGTTCAGGAACACACACGGGCCCTGGACTCGGTGATCGATGCCGAGTGGCGCGAGGTCGAATCGCCCGACGACCCCGAGGACAAGCCGCCGGACCTGCTTCCCTAGCCTCCGCGCACAGCAAGGCCCCGGTCGGCGGGCCGGCCAACCTTCCCTCTTTGGATGGGCCTACTGTGAATGAGGCTGCCCCGAACGCAGCCCAAACCCCACGTATCGCGTTTGACTCTTGCTGCCGCGGGCTCTCAGGACAGGCCTTGTGTCGATCCGTACCCTAGAAGGCTGATGAGAAAGGCCATGCGTCATGAGAGAAACTGGCGCGTGCGGTGGTCGGGACTTCGCCCCAACCACCATGCATGTGGTTCTCTTCTATTAGACAAGCGTTCTCAACAACCTGCTACGGACCGCCGGACTACGGCTGGCAATAGCAGGAGCGGGATTCCGGTCAGGTCGTACTCCAGCGCACCCTGGATCAACACCGGCGCCATGGCGCCGACGTCCAGGTCGCCTTCCACGATGACCATGCCGTCGATTTCCGGCGCATCCCGGTAGGAGCGACCGATAGAAAGGCCCTCGCCCCGGCCCTCCACCAGCACCTCCAGTGTCCGCCCGACGAGCGCCTGATTGCTTTGCAGCGAGATCGTCTGCTGCACAGCCATCAATCGGTCCCTGCGGTCCTGCTTCACCTCCTCAGGGACGGGGTCACCCAGCGGCTCGCTGGCCGTGCCCCGCTCGAACGAGAAGGTAAACACGCCGAGGCGGTCGAAGCGGATCGCCTGAACGAAGTCCATAAGCGTCTGGAACTCGTCCTCCGTCTCGCCGGGATAGCCAACGATGAACGTCGTGCGCAACGCAAGCCCCGGCAACGCCGAGCGCATCTTCTTGATCGTGCGATGCACCCAATCCACATTGGCCGGTCGACGCATCGACCGGAGCACCCGCGGATTCGCGTGCTGAAGCGGCATGTCCAGGTACGGGACGATGTTGGAGTGACCGGCCATGACCTCGATCAGCCGGTCCGTCACGTAGCCCGGGTAGGCATACAGCACCCGGATCCACGGGACGTCCGGGACGGTGGAGGCCAGATCGTCGAGCAGATTGGCCAGGCCATCCGTCAAACCGAGATCGTGGCCGTAGTCAGTCGTGTCCTGGGCGATCAGCACCAGTTCCTTCACACCCTGCGCCTGCAGCGTGCGGGCCTCGCCGAGGATAGCGTCCTTCGACCGGCTGACGGCGGTGCCCTTGATCAACGGGATGGCACAGAAGGCGCACGGCCGCCGGCAGCCGTCTGCGATCTTGATATAGGCGCTTGCCCCCTGGACTGCGACCCGCGGCACGCCATCGGCATCCATTGCCACCGCCGGTGCCTGGAGCAGGCCATACGCCGGCTCTCGATTGCGCCCCGCCCGCCGGACGACATCCACGATGTCCATCCAGCGCCTGGTTCCGAGCAGACCATCGATCCCCGCCACCTGCCGGGCGACGTCGGCGCCGTAGCGCTGGGTGAGGCAGCCGGCGGCGATCAGCAGCTGACCGGGCCGCTTGGACGCCGCCAGCTGGCGCAGGGCGGCAAGCGACTCCTCGCGCGCCGGGCCGATGAATCCGCAGGTGTTGACCACCAGGACGTCCGCCTCTTCCGGCGTGTCGGACCCGGCGTAACCATCCAGCGCCAGAAGCTGTGCCATCGACTGTGAGTCGACGGTGTTCTTGGCGCATCCCAGGGAAACCATATGGTATCGAAGTGTCATGCGGCTTCCCTGGCTGTCAGGCGAGCGGCGGAGAACCACAGCGGCAGGTACACCAGCCACTGATCCGTTCCCGGCGGAGCTGAAGACCGGCAGACGTGGCTCAGGCGGAAGGCAGAGATCGGTATCACGGAAACGTCCGTTCCAGCGCCTCGACCAGGCACGAGTAGTCTTGCCTCAGCTCCCAGGACTGCTCCAGCGATAGGTAGCGATCCGGGCCGCCGCGTTGCCTCACGCCTCCGGTGCAGCTGCCAGCATCGAAACCGGCGCGGCAGGTAAGATCATAGGCCGCCTGGGCGCCATCACCGAGGAAGCCGCATTCCCCTGCCTCACCATCCGCCAAGTCTACCGAGAAATCGGCGCAGGCGCTGACGGAATTTCGATGGAGGCTTCGGGCCAGGCCTCCTGGGTTCGTCGTCCCGTTACTGATGAACAGGTCCGGGCAGGTGGCGAGGCTGTTGCCGTGCAGCTGGAGGGTCACGCTCTCCCCGTCGCAAGGCGCCAGTGTTTGGTGGGCAGCCTGAAACATCGTAAGGGAGGCGTGCGCCACATCGGACTCACGGTAGGGCTCCACCTGGCCGCAGGCGATCGTTGTTCCCCCACAGGAGGCGTAGCCGGCATTGGCGCAGCGGTGCGTTCCGGCCATCAAGAGCGCCCGGGCGGTCAGCGCTCGAAACAACGTAACCCCCTCGGCCCGCGTCCGACTGTCGGATAGCGGGTGGGGGACTTCGATCAGAAGGGCCTTGCTGGCAGTGGGACGGAACACATACGTTCCCCAACCCATCACAACCGGGGTGACCTCGCGCAGAAGCACGACCGCATCCGATTCGTGGGGAAGGTCGGTGAACTCCACCACTTGGTATGGGAAGCGGTGCTCTGCCAGGACGCGGCAGGCTGTTCCCAGGTCTCCGCGGCTGGCAGCCTCGACCAGAGCCGACCAGGTGAGCATGTCATCACTAGAGGGCACGCGCATCCCCTCGGATCCCGGCCCAGGCATCTCGGAGGCAATCCGCTGCAGTTCGGTGATCAACCCCCCCTGGTCCACAACCGGACACGGCGCCTCCGTCGGCGTGGCGGTGTTGGCCGGTGGCGCCTCGGAAGTGGGAGGGGCCGCCGTCTCAGTCGGCGCTGTCAGGCTGGGTGTCGCGGGCGGCGTGGCCGCCGCCGGCGCGGCTGTCGGTTCTGGGTGGTCCGATCGAACGGGGAGGGCACACGCACAGAGTGCCGCCCCAGCTATCAACCAGCTTAGCAGAGGCAGGGCAAGGGCATAACCGGGGCGATCGGATCTGCGAGCCACGCGGCGAATGCCCCAGGGCCAGTGTGGCCTCGGCTCCGATTGGCGACTCAGGCTGCAGCGGGCCCCGGGTGGCCCCGGCAAGCGAGGGGTGCTCTTGACGCTCATCCTGCGGTGAGCGGTAGTGGGGTTGGCGGAGGCGGCGTGTTTGTCGCCTGTCCTGCGGTCGGAGTGCGGGTCACGGTCGGTGTGGGGGTCAGCACCCCCTGCTGGGTATACAAGCGCACAACGGCCTCGTCGAAAACCCCCATCAATCCATGGTCTTCGCCATTGAAGATCGCCCGCACCCCGCCGCCATTGCCCGTCAGCACTTCGATGATCACCTGTCCCTGGAAGTCGAACACGTCACCCGGGTGGGCGCGCTGGCGCAGCTGTTCTCGGCCGTCCACACTGACAACAAGGAAGGCGTCGTTCTCAACAGCCAGGCGCAGCCCGAGGGCACCAATCGGTCCGATGGGCAGGGTGGACGTGATCGTCGGGACCGCGGTGGCATCTTCGAGCATGAGACCGCCTGGAAGGCCGGGGGTCGGTGTGTCCGCCGGTGCCGATGAGATTTCGCCGGCGGCTGCCAGGGGAGGCGCTCCCAGGTCGGACAGGGTTTGCCGGCGCAGGCTGGCCATCACCCACGAGGCGCCCCACAACAACAGCACGAGCAAGGCCAGCGAGATCGCCGAGGCCACCACGATGTCGGAGGAGATCAGTCGCGGCCGCCGCACGCGCACCTCGCCGGTGGGCGCCGGCTTGGCGGCCTTGGGCTGGGCGCTGGCCGCTGGAGAGGGACGCCTCGACTGGATCAATTCGGCGTAACGGAGCAGGATGGCGTCCGCATTCAGCCCGATGAAATCGGCGTAGTTGCGCAGAAAACCCCGTGCCTGAACCGGGGAAGGCAGCGAGTTCCAATCGCCTCGCTCCATCGCCTCCAGGTGATGAGCGCGGATGCGGGTGCCGCGCTCGACTTCTTCGAGCGTGAGGCCGAGGCGCTCGCGCGCCTCGCGCAGCGTTTGCCCCAGATCATCCACGGAGGTACGGGTTGGGCTCAAAGCCGCGGCCTGTGCAGCCGCCCGGAATCACGCCTGCGCTCAGGCTTCCGATTCCGTATCCGGCTCGGTAGCCGCTTCGGTCTCGTCCTGCTCCGCTTCCTCGGCGGCCAGCTCGTCCTCGATTTCGACGAAGGCGGCGCCGGCCGCAATGGCTTGCAGCTCAAACGCCGACTCGGGGGGCTCGCCTTCCCGGTGGACGACCAGCTGCACCTCCGGGATCAGGTCGACGGTAAGGCGGATGCGGGCTTTGTGCACACCCAGCGTTTTCACCGGTTGGCAGTCTATCTGGCGGCGCTCGACTTCGACACCTGTCGCCGCCTGGATGGCCTCGGCGATCATCTGGTGCGTGATCGAGCCATAAAGCTTGCCGGTTTCCCCGGCCTTGGAAGCGAACACGATTTGCAGCCCGCTCAACCTCTCGGCGACGGCGCCCAACTCCTGGTTGAGGCGCACCCGCTCCTCGGAGGCTACCTTGCGGATGCGCTCGGTCTGCTTGATGGCCCCCGCCGTCGCCAACATGGCCAGGCCATGAGGCAGTAGGTAATTGCGGCCGTAGCCGTCAGCGACCTTCTTGACGTCGCCGGCGCGGCCCAGCTTGTATACGTCTTTCAGCAGCAGTACTCTCATGGGTATCAAGCCCTTTCGTTCAGGAATGGGGCACGCTTGGGCGCCCGGGGCGAAGGGTACAACGCCCGTCAGGGACAGCATTGTAACAGAGAGTGGCGGACCCTTGAAGGGGGCCGCCTCGTGCCGACCTCAGGTGTCGAGACCCGGCTTTCCCATCACCAGCCCGTCTTCGCCGTCCCGGTAGTAGCCTGGCCAGACCTCGATCTCCAGGTAACCCGCGCTCTGATACAGCTGCAGGGCAACGACGTTCGACCGCCGCAGCGCCAAACGGAGCAGGCGCGTGTCCAGCGCCCGCTCACACAGGCGCAGCAGCTCTCGGCCAATCCCCCGACGCTGGAAATCCGGGTGAACCGCGAGCGACGAGACCCAGCCCACCCTCCGCCGGTCCCGCCGTTCTCCGAAGACGACGCCCACCACGTGAGCTCCTGCCTGCGCCTTGATGCGAACCGCCTCCGGCAGAGACAGCGCGGCCAGCACATCGATCCAGGGCCAAGCATCGGCCGTAAAGCAGGCCTCTTCCAGCAGCATCACGGGCCGCAGGTCTTTCCAGGAGGCGGGGAGGAACTCAATGGGGGATGTGTCCGCCAAAGTGCGATCTCGTGGCAGCTGCCCTCACGCGGAGCGCACTGCATTCCCGTCAGCTGGCTCAGATCGTTGGAAATCGGCCCAGATGATCATCCCGATCCCGGGGCCAAGTGCCTCATGTCGCACCAGGGGTGATCAGACCTTCTTCTCGTAGACCCGATAGGTCTTATAGACTTCGCCGCCAAGCAGCCGGATCGCCCGGTTCATCATGTCGTTCGACTCCAGGATCCAGCTCATCTCAGCCAACTGGTACCCTTTGGGGAAGGCGTTACGGGCCGTCTGAAGGTACAACAGGGCGTCCACCCCTTGACCGCGAAACTCGGGCAGGACCCCGAGCGCCAGCACTCGCAACCACTTCAACCCGCCACGCACCTTCCAATGCCAGGCGAGCTTCCCCAGCGTCACCCACTCTGGCACACCCGGTCTCGGGTACGCCTTGCGCAGCGGCTCATTCAGATCGGGCAGGGACAGACCGAACCCAATCGGCTCGCCTTCATGCTCGGCGACGAGCACTAGATCCGGATCCAGGATCGGCTTAAGCTGTTCCGCCAGATGGTCGAACTCGTGCTCGGTCATCGGGACGAAACCCCAGTTACGCTCCCATGAGCTGTTATACAGCCGCTTGACATGCGCGATCTCTCGGTCAAAATGCTTCATGTCGACTTTGCGCAAGGTGAATTTGCCGCGCTCGAGCACCTTGTCGACAACCCGTTCTAGCTTGGGCGGGATATGGCTGCGGAAGTGCTGGATGGACTTGACGTAGGCGAACAGGTCCATCGCTTTGGTGTACCCGGCGTGCTCCAGGTAGTCGAGGTAGCGAGGCGGGTTGTAGGTCATCATGACGCGCGGCGAGTCCTGAAAGCCGTCGATCAGCAGGCCGACCTCCTCGTTGGTGGAGAACTGGCCCGGGCCGAGCAGCTTGTCGAATCCCTTCCCCCGGCACCAGTCTTCGGCCACGGCCAGCAGCCCTGCGGCGGCCTCCGCATCCTCCAGCACTTCGAAGAAACCGAACCAGCCCAGATTAGTGTCCTGAAACTGATTGAAGCGCCGGTTGGCGATACCGGCGATGGTTCCGACCATGGTCGTACCTCGGCGGGCGATAAAGCAATCGACCTGACTGTGCTCGAAGAAGGCGCATTTCGCCGGGTCGAGTAGGTCTTTCCGCTCCCCAAATAAAGGAGGCACCCAGTACCGATCGCCCCGATATACTGTCCAGGGAAAGGCCGCAAAGGCTCGCCGGTCGGCTTCCGTTCGCACGGGGTCAATGGTCAGTTCGGTCATGGGGAACCCAGCCTCCGCAGGTCCTGTGATTATACGGCCAAGGCCGTGTGCCCATCTCGACCGGCCTGTGATCGGGGCCCCCGAGACGGTGCTTCGGCCAGGGTCTGACAGGCGCGGTGGTATCATTCGGCCGACCCCGTGGGGTGAGGTGTGTCCAACGCGTTCCCGTGGATCCTGACATTGGCCGTGGTTTCCGGGCTTGCCTGGCTGCTGCTCTTGCCAGCCGGTCGGCCGGTTGGTGCAGGTGGTTCCCGCCCAGCCCGGGATGGCCAGCCGCAGTTCGATGCGGGGCTGGCCACACTGGCAGGAGGGCTTATCGGGGCTCGTATCGGATTCATCCTCAGCCACGGACCATACTTCAGCAGCGACGCTCTCGACATCGTCCGCCTGTGGAAGGGAGGATTGAGCGGGCCGGGTGCATTTCTCGGCGCCGCCTGCGGCCTTGGGTTGTACGCCGCGGCCGCACGCCAACCTGTCTGGCCGCTGGGGGACTCCCTGGCTGCTCCGGCACTCTGGGTGGCGTCAGCGGCCTGGCTTGGCTGCCTGGCCGACGCTTGCGCTTACGGTCTCCCCGCTCCTGGAAGTCTGCCGCTCCCCGCTTCGCCGGGCATCCTGGGGGTGTCGCTTCCCCGCTGGCCAACGCAGGCGGTAGGCGCACTGATCTGCCTGACGACCCTGATCCTGCTCGTCCTGCGGGGCCCGCCCGGCCTGCCGGCCGGGTGGACCGCAGCCATAGCTGTGCTGGCTATCAGCGGCGGAGCCTTGCTAACGTCATTCTTCCGCGGCGACCCGGCGACCATGTTTGGCGGGGTCCGGTTGGAGGCGCTGGCCTGGGCCGTCGTGATGTCACTCGGACTGTGGACCCTCGGCGCTCGCTGGACGGCCGGCCGACCACGGTGACCGGGTGACACGTCTGACCCTCGCCCTGGCGCAAATCCACACTCGCCTGGGTGACCTCGCAGGCAACCTCGAGAAGCACCTCGATCTGATTGCCCAGGCGAGGCAGTCAGGTGCGGATCTCATCCTGTTTCCGGAGCTCTCCCTGACCGGGTACGCGCTGCAGGACCTGGCACCGTCGGTGGCGATCCACCCTGCACAGAATGATCCAGTGTTCCGGGAGCTGTGCCAGGCCAGCCGCGGCATCGATCTGGTCGCCGGTTTCGTCGAGGCCGACCGGCGCAATCGGTTCTACATTGCCGCCGCCTACTTGTCGGATGGCCAGATCCAGCATGTGCATCGCAAAGTCTATCTCCCCACCTACGGGTTGTTTGATGAGGGCCGCTTTTTCGCCTGGGGTGACTCCATCCGTGCCTTCGACACGCGCTTCGGCCGGGTGGGCTTGCTGATCTGCGAGGACTTCTGGCACGCTTCCCCGCCGTATCTGCTTTGGCTGGATGGCGCAGACATCCTGTACTTGGCGTCGGCCTCGCCCGGGCGTGGGTTGACCGACGACAGGCGCCTCGGATCGGCGGCCTGGGTCGAGCGCATCAACCAGGCGTACGCCAGCCTGTTCACCATCTTCGTTGCCCACGCCAACCGCGTCGGTTTCGAAGATGGGCTGAACTTCTGGGGTGGCTCCACTGTCTTCGATCCGGATGGACAACGCATCGCCCACGGACCGTACCATCAGGAGGCCGTCACCCTGGCGGAGCTCGACCTCGCGCAGCTGGCCCGGACCCGGGCCCGGCTGCCGCTGCTGCGCGACGAGCGCACGGCGCTGACCATGCGCGAGCTGACTCGGATCCTCGCGGCCGACCGGGGCGACGGCCAGCCGGACGGGATGCGTGAGGGGAAAGCTGGTGGCGATGAGTGAGAATCCACCCAATCTGACAATCAACACCGAGTTGGCCAGGGGAATTCTGGTCGATTTCCTGCGCACCGAGGTGCAGCGCGCCGGCTTCTCGCGCGGTGTGATCGGTTTGTCCGGCGGGGTGGACTCGGCGCTGGCCTGCTACCTGGCTGCCGAGGCTCTCGGCCCGGAGAACATCCTCGCACTGCGCATGCCGCACAAGACATCCGCCCCTGAGTCCTATACACACGCCGAGCTGGTGTTGCGCGCCACCGGCGTGCGGGAGAGGACCATCCCGGTGACTCCCATGGCGGATGCGCTCTTGGACCAGGTCCCCGACGCCGACAGCATCCGCCGCGGCAACGTCTTTGCCCGGCTGCGCATGATCCTGCTCTACGACCAATCGGCGGCTTTTCAGGGCCTGGTGGTCGGCACCGGAAACAAGACCGAGATCCTGCTGGGCTACACCACACTCTTCGGCGATTCGGCCTGCGCCTTGAACCCGCTCGGCGATCTGTACAAGACGCAAGTCCGCCAGTTGGCGCGGGCTGTTGGCGTTCCCGAGGTCATCGTGGCCAAGCCCCCCAGCGCCGACCTGTGGGTTGGACAAACGGATGAAGGTGAGCTGGGATTCACCTACGAGCAGGTGGACCGGCTGCTCCTGCTGCTGGTCGATGGGCGGTATTCCCCAGAAGCCTGCGTCCAGGAGGGCTTCCCCGAGACATTCGTCCGGCAGGTGGTCGACCAGGTCCGGCGTAACCAGTTCAAGCGGGTGCTGCCCCCGATTGCCAAGCTGAGTAACCGCACCGTTGGCTACGATTTCCTCTACCTACGGGACTGGGGTACCTGACCCCTGCCGGACCCGCTGATGGACGCGCAGCCGCACCGGGAACAATCCGCAAATAGGATGGCGTTTCTTGATTCCACCTGCCCTCCGTTACCGCAACTACCGTCTTATTGGGATCGGGCTCTTGATCTCGATCGCAGGGTCGCGCATGCACGCGGCCGCCGTCCTCTGGCAGGTCCACGAACTCAGTGGGCAACCGATCGCCCTGTCCGGCGTCGGCCTGTCGAACATCCTTCCGGTGATCGTGTTCTCGGTGATCGCCGGGGTTGCCGCCGACACCTATAACCGGCGCAGGCTGATCCTGCTCACCCAATCCTTGCTGGCGGCACTGGCGCTGCTGCTTGGCCTGCTGACGCTCACCAGCCGAGCACAGGTGTGGAGCATCTACCTGATCACGGCCGCCATGTCGGCCGTCCTGACCTTTGACCTTCCCGCTCGCCAGGCGCTGATCCCCAACCTGCTGCCTCGAGAGGTGCTGCCCAGCGCCTTCAGCATCAATGCCACCATCTTTCACTCGGCCTCGATCATCGGCCCGGTGTTGGCCGGGCTGGTGATGGCCACCGCCGGCGTCGGATACGTGTACCTGGTCAACGCCCTCAGCTTCCTGGCCGTGATCGGCGCCCTGCTGGCGATCGGCCCGGTTTCTCAGGAGATCACACGGCCCTACAACGGAGGTGCATGGCGGCCGCGGCAGCTGGGTGAGTCGGCGATTGAAGGCCTGCGCTATGTCCGGCGGCAGCCGTTGATCTTCTCGACGATGGTGCTGGATTTCTTCGCCACCTTCTTTGCCTCGGCCACCTATTTGCTGCCGATCTTCGCCAAGGACATCCTCGGCGTCGGCGCCGTCGGCTACGGCTGGCTGGTGGCTGCCCCGTCGGTTGGCGCCGGGCCCGTCTCCTTGTTGCTCGCTTTTCGCCGCCAGATCACCCACCAGGGCCGCACCTTGCTTCTGGCAGTCGCCGGGTTCGGCCTGGCCACGGTGGTTTTCGGCCTGTCGCACAGCTTCCTGCTCACCTTCCTGGCTCTGGCCGCCGCGGGCGCCACCGACGCCGTCAGCACCATCATTCGCAATACGCTGCGCCAGCTCCAGACACCGGATCGGCTGCGCGGACGGATGACCGGCATCGTCCAGGTCTTCTTCCTCGGAGGTCCGCAGCTGGGAGAGGTCGAAGCGGGGGTTGTGGCACAGCTCTTCGGCGCCATGGCCGCGGTTGTCAGCGGCGGAGTCGCTTGCATCGTCTCCACCGGGTGGGTGGCGGCGCGCTTCCCGCAGCTTCGCCGATACCAAGGAGATGAACCACTTCCCGTGTGATATCCTCACCGCGGACAGATATGGGGAAACAGGCTGAACACCGGTCTATGTCAGCCTGCGAACAGAGCCGGTTCCATCCTAGGCATAAGCCTGTCAGGGGCGCACGTCTGGCACGGAATGGGAGCGAAGTATTGGCCTTGGGTAACGACCAAGCCCCAGAGCACGCCTTCTCCTCTCTTGGCTGAGAGCATCATGCAGCAGTCCCGGTCATCCGACTGGGGAGGTCGCAGTTGAAACGCGTCGTCAGCGTCAGCATCGGATCGTCGCGGCGCGACAAGGCCGTCGAGATAGACCTGCTTGGTGAGCGCATCCGCCTCGAGCGGATCGGCACAGATGGGGATATGGAGAAGGCCGCCCGTCTGTACCAGGAGCTGGACGGCCGGGTCGACGCCTTTGGCGTGGGCGGCGCCGACCTGGGCTGCATGGTCGACCGCAAATGGTATCCCCTGCACTCGGTTCGGCCGATGGTCCGCTTCATCCAGCACACGCCCGTCGTCGACGGTGTGGGGCTGAAGAACACGCTGGAGCGTCGACTGGCGCCGTATCTGGATTCCCAGCTCGGAGATCGGATTGCGCCTCGCCGCTGCCTGGTCACGTCCGGCGCCGACCGCTGGGGGATGGCCAAGTCCTTCCTGGATGCCAGGTATGCTTGCATCTTCGGCGATCTGATGTTCGCTTTGGGCCTGCCCTTCCCCCTGCGTTCAGAGCGTGCTCTCAAGCGGATCGCGGCCCTCGTCATGCCCATCGCCGGCCGTCTGCCTTTCCACTGGCTCTACCCGACCGGGGAGAAACAGGAAGCCCGGACACCCCGCTGGGGGAAGTACTACGCTTGGGCAAGTGTGATCGCCGGCGATGTGCATTTCATCAAGCGCTATGCGCCGGACGACATGCCGGGCAAGATCATTGTCACCAACACGACGACACCCGAAGACGTCGAGCAGTTCCGCCAATGGGGGTGCAGCCACCTTCTCACTTCCACTCCTGTCCTGGACGGCCGTTCCTTCGGAACGAATCTGATGGAAGCCGCTCTGGTGGCCATCGCCGGAAAGGGGAGGCCCTTGGAGATTGAGGAACTCGAGGTGATGCTCGCCCAGCTCAAGCTCGAGCCGCAGCTGCGGGGCCTCAACCCGTAGCGGCTGGCGCCAGCCGCCCTCCGGTGGAAGGGGGCATGGTCGGATCGCCGAAGATGTCCGCCTTTGATAGCAGGGTGTACGCGATCGTCCGCCGGATCCCCGCCGGCCGGGTGGTGACCTACGGCATGATCGCCTCGATGATTCCGCCTCCGCCGCAGATCGATCCATTGGCCTACGAGAAAGTGCGGGCGCGTTGGGTGGGCTACGCCATGGCCCGCTGCCCAGACCGCCTGCCATGGCACCGGGTGATCAATGCGCAGGGGAAGATCAGCCAGCGACCTGAACCCAATCCGTCTCTGCAACGTCACTTGCTCGAGGAGGAAGGGGTTAAGTTTGACGGGCACGACTGCATTGACCTGCGGACCTTCGGCTGGGAGCCGGGCTCACAGCCCAGGCAGCCCGGGGCGAAATCGGACCGGCACAAGCCTCACGGCTGAGGCCGGCGCACCCTGGTCGGATCGCCGCAGCGACAGAGGGAGGAACCGATGCAGGCGTTGATCGTCGCCGGCGGAACGCCAGCGGCCACCGATCCGCTGTTCGCCGAGACACAAGGCCGGCCCAAAGGCCTGATGGACGTCGCTGGCCGGCCGATGGTGCAGTGGGTGCTGGATGCTGTCGCACGTTCCCCCCGGATTGAGACTGTGATCGTGGTCGGCCTGAGCTCATCCGCCGGCCTCCGATGTCACAAGCCCCTCCACTACCTCGCAGAGCAAGGCAGCCTGACCAGCAACGCCAAGGCCGGCTTGGAGTTCGCTGCCACGCTTGGTCCTTCCTCCGACCACCTGTTGATGGCCACGGCCGACATCCCCTTGATCACGCCGGAGATGGTCACCCTCCGCGCGGACCAGATCCTGCAGGCGGGGGCGGACCTCGATTATTGCATCATCGAGCGCAAGATCATGGAGGCCCGTTTTCCTGGCTCACGGCGCACGTATCTTCGCCTGAAGGATATCGAAGCCTGCGGCGGGGATATCCACGGCGTGCGACTGCGCCTGAAATCCGACGATGCCCTGTGGAAGAAGCTGCTGGACGCCCGCAAGAACGCCCTCATGCAGGCCTACTTGCTCGGGCTGGACACGGCGCTGATGGTGCTCCTCAGGCTGGGCACGCTGGCACAGGCGGAACGCAAGGTCAGCCAACGCGTCGGCCTCAAGGTGCGGGCTCAGCTCTGCCCATACGCCGAAGTCGGGATGGATGTCGACAAGCCCTTCCAGCTGGAGCTGGTTCGGCGGGCGATAGTGTCCGCAGGCCGTTGAACATCCGATGAAGGCGCAGAGACTCCTTGAGGCCGACGCCAGCAGATCGCTGTCGTTGCGTATTCCCGAGGCCTCGCGCCAGCGTCGCCGCCTGGCGGCGGTCTTCGCCCACTCCGGCGACTCCTGGTTCTGGCTACTTGGTCTCGCTCTCGCCTGGATTCTGGGCGATGCCGCAGCCAAGGCATGGGCCCTGCATGTGGCGGCCGCGATCTGTCTGCTGGCGGTCACCGTACAGGTGTTGAAGCAACTTGTGCGCCGGCCTCGGCCCGAGGGAGAGTGGGGACAGATCTACCGCGCTACCGACCCGCACTCATTTCCCTCCGGTCACGCCGCGCGGGCCTTCCTGCTGGCCGCCCTCGTCGCCGGCTGGGGTCCACCCTGGCTGGTGCCGGTCCTGCTGGTCTGGGCGCCGCTTGTCTGTCTGGCGCGCGTGGCGCTGGGCGTCCACTTTCTCTCGGATGTCCTGGTCGGCGGGTTTATCGGCCTGGGGATCGGCCTTACGGCGGCAAGCCTCTTCCCGATCTAGCACTGTGATGAAGAACGCCTTTCTCAGTGAATGGAACCGAATACGTGGTCATTGAGGCCTCGCCCCGACGACCACATGTGCCCGTTTCTCTCAGGAGGCATGGCTTTCTCATCAGCCGCCTGGGCGGCGGACTGCCTGAAGAAGAAGGCGGGGGACGCGAGGCAGGCTGAGGTTGTCCCGGAAGCAGCCTTGCGAGGGGGGGAAAAGGACTTCTTGGCCAGTCCGATCTCAAGACCCGTCCATCCTCAGGTCGACTTGCAGACGCCCCGCCGGCGGCCTCAGGGGATGGCGCCCTGGATCGCCTGGTAGGCCCAATCCGCCCCGAGCACAACCTCCAGGTCGACATCGGCGGAGGGCGATACGGGGCTGAGAATCTGACCTTGTGACAGTCCCATCAACTCGGCCAGGAATCGCAGCGTGTAGGGGAAGGTTGGATTGTGGACGTAGATCCTCGACTTCTCGTAGTCTAGCCGGTCGGCGTTGCCGACATCGACCACCGATATCCCCTGGGATTTCAGGTAGTCCGCCGTCTTGGTGGCCAGGCCTTCGACGCCGGAGCCGTTCAGAACGCGCACCCGAGGGGTCTCGGCCTTGGCGGCTTCCACAGGTTGATCCACCGACACGGACGGGCCGACGGCGCTGGCCACGGAGAAGAGTTCGTCCCTCAGACGGCGGATCTCGCTGGGAATCGGGCGCAGCACCTCGGCGCCGGTCGGCAAGATCTCCATGGTGACCATATCCGGGGGGGCGATCACACCGCGCCGGATGTTCTCTTTGGGGAGCTGCAACGCCAAAGTTCCCAGGGCGATCATCTGGTCGAACGACAGATTCGTCCGGATGCCGGTGGCGAAGTCCTCGTACAGGGCCGGCGCTTTGGCAATCAGCGACGGCAGCATTTCCAAGTTCAGGATTCTGTCACGGACGGCCATGGCCACCTGCTGCTGTCGCTGGGCGCGGTCGAAGTCCCCGCCGGCGGTCTTGCGCGCCCGGGCGTAAGCCAGCGCATCCGCTCCGTTCAGTCGCACGCTCGAAGGTCGCAGTATCCTGCACTTCTGCCCGATCGGGCAGATCTTGACTTCCTCCGTCACGAGGAACTCGACGCCGCCGATCTCATCGACCATGCGCTCGAAGGCGCGGAAGTCGATGACGGCATAATACGTGACCGGGACGCCAAGCAGATTCTCAACCGTCTTGGCCGCCATGGCCGGCCCACCGCCAGGCAGCTGGTACGTCTCGCCCAGGAAGTAGGCAGTGTTGATTCGGTTGTGCTCAAAGCCGGGAATCTCCACCCACAGGTCGCGCGGGATCGACAGCATGCCGGCGACTTTCGTGATCGGATCGATGGTCACCAACATCATGCTGTCTGTGCGCGGCGGGCCTTCGCCTTCCGTCCAATCCCGGTAGTCCAATCCCATCAGCAGGATGTTGACCCGGTCCACCCCGTTCCAGGCAGGCCCGACCCCTTGGGCAGGGACGGCCGCCGCCGGCTGGCCCGCTGCCGGTGTGGGCTCGTCCGTCGTTCCGCCGGCGAAGATGAAAGGCACCGGCCCGGTCCCGGTCCAGGCGGCGGCCAGGCCGCGCACCAGTGAGAACACCAAGAAACCGGTCAACAGGATGCCAACCAGGAATGCGCCGCCCAGAGCCCACACGACCCAGCCAGGCATGCCCGCGCGGCGGCGACCGGATGACGATGTTGTTGGACGGGATCTCAAAGCGGCTACCTTCCGAAGGCCCCTGCATGGCCGGGGTCGAGCGGGCGGATTATATCACCGGCCCTTGCTCGGCTTCCGCAGCAAGTTGTTCCCACGCCTGGAGCTGCGACTGCAGTTCGCTTTCCAGGAGCGCGTAGCGCCGTCCGAGCTCCCGCACGCGATCGAGATCGCTTCCCGCCGCCTGCAGCTCATCGGCAACTCCGGCCAGCGATTCCTCCAGCGAGTGGATTCTGTCCTCCATCTGCCGCAGGGCCCGGGCTGAATCGGTAGCGCGCGTTGGGCGAGGCGATGGGGCGCGGCTCCTGGTCTGAGTTGGCGGCTCAGGTTGCGCCTGTCTTCGCTGCTCTTCCAACATCCGGTCGTAGTTCCCCGGATACACCATCAAGTGCCGCACCTCCGGGACAACCAGCCACACTTGGCTGGCAAGGGCATTCACCAGGTAGCGATCGTGCGAGATCAGCAGGATCGTGCCCGCGTAGGACGCGAGGGCTGCCTGAAGCGTTTCCTGGGAGGCGAGGTCCAGGTGCGACGTCGGCTCGTCCAACAGGAGCAGGTTGGCCCCCTGCAAGACCAGTTTTGCCAGGGCCAGCCTTCCGCGCTCGCCGCCAGAAAGCACCTCGACGGTCTTCTCGACCGCATCGCCGCGCAGCAGGAAGCGGGCAAGCCAATCCCGCGCTGCCGCCGGAGTCAAGGCAGGGTCGGACTGCATCACGGTTTGCAGCGCCGTGTGGGCCGGATCGAGATCGGTGTGCGCCTGGGCCAAATAGCCGAGCTGCACGCTCGCCCCGAGACGAACCTGTCCGGCTCGAGGCTCGAGCTCGCCCAACAGCGTGCGCAAGAACGTTGTCTTGCCTGCTCCATTCGGTCCAAGCAGCGCCGCGCATTCGCCGCGACGCAGCACCAGATCCGGAACTTCGAACAAAGCCTCCGGGGAATCTGCATGCCCGACCTGCAGCGAGCGCGTTTCCAAGGCAAGGTCGCCCGAGCGCCTAGTCGTCCCAAAGGTAAAGTGGATAGCGTGTTCGGTCTGTGGGCGCTGGACGGCCTCATCCCTCAGCATGCGCTCCAGCCGCTTGCGGCGGCCTTTGGCCTGGCGGGTGTTTTGACCGGCGAGATTCCGGGCGATGTAATCCGACTCGGATTCGACAAACGCCTGCTGTGACCGGTAGGACCGGGCCTGCAGCACTTTCCGCTCTTGTCGCTGCCGGGCGTAGGCGTTGTAGCTTCCTCGGTAGTCTTCGATGCCGGTCGGTGTGAGCTCCCAGATCCGGTCGACGGCGCGCTCGAGGAAGTATCGATCGTGCGAGACGGCCAACACCGCCCCCGGCCACTCTCGCAGCCAGCCCTCCAGCCATTCCAGCGCCTGGACATCGAGATGGTTGGTTGGCTCGTCGAGCAGAAGCAGGTCCGGGTCTTCCAGCACCAAACGGGCAAGGTAGGCTCTGGTCTTCTCTCCGCCTGAGAGCAGATGCATGGGCCTTGCGAACTCGTCCGATGCGAACCCCAGGCCGGCGAGCACGCGCTGCACGCGGGAGGTGTAGGTGTACCCGCCCACCCGCTCGAAGACTTCCTGCATCGGACCGTACCGCGCCAGGGCATCCTCCGCCCGACGCGGGTCGGCCATTGCCACCTCGAGTGCCGCCAGCTCCGCCTCCTGGCGGCGCAGCTCGGAGAGGGCTTCCAGGCAGAAGTCCCACAGGGTGATCTCGGGTCGGAGGCGGTCAAAGCTGGCGGCGATCGCCTCTTGCGGCAGGTAGCCAACGCGCAGGGAGCGCGACCGGTTGACGGACCCGGCATCAGGCCTGTCGAGGCCGGCCAGCAGCCTGAGCAGTGTGGTCTTACCGCTCCCGTTGGCGCCCACCAGGCCGATGCGGGATTGGTGAGGGATGGCGAGCGATACACCGGAGAAGACATCCTGGGCGCCAAAGGCCTTCGCCAGGGTGGAAGCCGTCAGCAGCGACATCGGGTCATCCAGGGCATTATACCCAGCCTGACCCACGACCCTGGCCGGCGCCACGGCGGCCAGCCACAGCTGCTGGACTATAATTCCGGCCATCCCGGTCAGAACCCCGATCCATGTCCGACTCAGCATCCCAGACCTATCGTAGCGCCCTGATCGCCGGGGCCTTCCTCGCCCTGGCAGGCGCGTTCGGGCTGCTGCTCCTGCTGACGACCACCCTGCCCACGGTCGGTCCCCGCTGGCTGTTCTTCTTTCTGCTGACTATGACGGCCACCGGGGCCGCCCTGCCATTCGCTTGGCTCCTCAATGTCCGGTTTTCCCGCCGGCGGATGCCCAGCGCTGGCGTGCTCGTCCGCCAGGCGATCCTGGTCGGGCTGTATATCGACATTGCAGTCTGGCTCCAGATCAACCGCAGTTTGTCGCTGCCGGTAGCCCTGCTGATCGGTGCTGGATTGGTCACCCTCGAATGGTTCCTGCGGATGCTCGAGGGCGCAACGTGGAAACCGGGCCGGTGAGGCTCTCGCGCCTGCCGTCCGTAGATCGGCTGCTGCGCCACGACCACGCATCCTCGCTTCTCGAGCAGTACGGCAGGCCACTGGTTCTGCAAGCCCTGCGCGACCAACTTGAATCCGCCCGCGCCGCCATGGCCGCTGGAGATCCGGTTCCATCGGATGAGGACTTTATTCTGGCGGCCGAGCAAGCGATCGCTCAGCTTCTGCGACCCGAGCTGCAGCCGATCATCAATGCCACCGGCGTGATCCTGCACACCAACCTCGGCCGGGCGCCGCTGAGCGGCGCCGCTCGGCAGGCAATGCTCGAGACCGCGGCCGGCTACAGCTCGCTCGAGTTCGACCTCGCCCACGGTGTGCGCACCCAGCGTGATGTTCATGCCGAGCCGCTGCTCCGTCAGCTCACCGGCGCCCCGGCGGCCCTGGTCGTCAACAACAACGCCGCCGCCATCCTGCTGGCGTTGACGGCCCTCGCCCGGCGCAAGGAGGTGCTGACCGCTCGATCGCAATTGATCGAAATCGGCGGCGGCTTCCGCATCCCGGAGATCCTGCGGCAGTCCGGGGCACGACTGGTGGAGGTCGGAACCACCAACCGGACCGATCTCCGGGATTTCGAGCAGGCCATCCGTCCACAGACTGCCCTCATTCTTCACGCCCACCACTCCAACTTCCGGCTGATCGGATTCACCGCCGAGCCCTCGCTGGCGGAACTTGCGGCTCTGGGAACAAAGCACAATCTGCCCGTGCTTGACGACCTCGGCTCGGGTGCGCTGTTGGACACGGCCGCCTTCGGGCTGGGCCATGAGCCCACCGTGCAAGAGTCTCTCCAGGCCGGCGCAGCGCTGGTGGCCTTTTCGGGGGATAAGCTGCTCGGTGGGCCGCAAGCGGGGATCCTGGTTGGGCGTAAGGATCTGATCGATACGCTCCGTCGCAACCCCCTGGCGCGGGCGGTACGGCCCGACAAGCTGTGTCTGGCGGCCTTGCGGGCAACGCTCGTCCATTACCTGATGGACGAAGCCGTGCGCCAGGTCCCGGTCTGGCAGATGATCGCCGCCCCGGAGAGCGCCCTGCGGCAGCGTGCCGATCGCTGGGCGCAATCGCTCGCCGCCGGCGAGGTTGTTCCCGGCCGGTCGACGGTCGGCGGAGGCAGCCTGCCCGAAGAGACCATGCCCACCTGGCTGCTGGCCTTCGCCCTCGCCCATCCCAATCAACTGGCTGCCTGGCTCCGCCGCCAGTCGCCGCCTGTCGTCGCCAGGGTGCAGGCAGACCATCTCGTGCTCGACCCGCGCACGGTGTTCGAGTCGCAAGACATCGATCTGCTGCGAATCCTGGGTGCCATGCTGCAGGACGACCTTGCGCGCTAGGAGCGCCACAACATACCGATCGCCGCCGGTCGAGCCGCTGCAGGGGTAGGAGTTGTGGGCTGCGGGGATTCAGGTTTCGCCGATAACCCACAGCCTGCCTGCGGACTTAGTCGAAGGGCGGCAGCCGCGGCACCTTACCCAACGCATTGGCCGTGCCGCGACACCCGAGAACTGAGGGTCATCGATGAGGTCTGAATTGGACGGATTGATGCAGGACGTCGGCCTGGACGCCATGCTTGTGATTTCGGATGGCATGCCCAATCCAGCAACGTCCTACTTCTGTGGCCTGGTCAACCCGGGGACGGCGCTGATCCTCAAAGCGCGTGGCCAAGAGCCAGTGCTTTTCCACGGCAATATGGAGCGCGAGCAAGCCGCTCTCACCGGCCTGCAGACAAGGAACCTGGAGCAGGCTGGATGGAGCAAGGCGATCACCCGCCTGGCCGGCGAGCAGATGGCGGCGCAGCTGAAGGCGATGCAGGTGTCCGGGCAGCTGGCGGTGTACGGAAGGGCCGACGCCGAGGAGGTCTATGCCTTCGTACAAGGCCTCGAGCAGGCAGCCCCCTGGATCCGCATCGCCGTGGAAGAGTCGAAGACCGGCGTCCTGGACCTGGCCCGGACGACCAAGGATTCGGCCGAAGTCGAGCACATGCGGGCCGTGGCCCGCGCCGCGGTGTCCGTCGTCGGCAATGTCGCAAGTTTTCTGACGAGCCACCGCACCCAGGATGGAATCCTGGTCGACCATCAAGGGCTGTCGCTGACCGTAGGCGAGGTCAAGCGTCGGATCAACGTGTGGCTGGCACTGAAGGACCTGGAGAACCCGGAGGGCACCATCCTGGCCGTCGGCAGAGAAACCGCCTACCCCCACAGCACCGGCCGGCCCGACCAACCCATTCCCCTGGGAGTCCCGATCATCTTCGATCTCTTCCCCCGTCAAGTCGGTGGTGGGTACTTCTACGACTTCACTCGGACCTGGTGCCTTGGCCGCGCCGAAGATCGCCTGGTGCGAGCCTACCAGGACGTGCTCGACGGTTACCACCTCTGCGTGGCGGCGCTGCAAGCTGGCCTTCCCACCCGCAGCCTGCAGCGGATGGCATGCGACCACTTCGAGGCTCGCGGCCACCCGACACCGCGGAGCCATCCCGGGACGATGACGGGCTATGTGCACTCTCTCGGCCACGGCGTCGGACTGAGCGTGCATGAGCCTCCCAGCATGCGCCATCACGAAACGGAGGTCTCGGTCCTACGACCCGGGATGGTGTTCACGATCGAACCTGGACTGTACTATCCTGAACACGGGTTCGGGGTTCGAGTCGAGAACACGCATTGGCTGCGGCCGGATGGAACGGCCGAGCCGATGGCCGAGTTCCCGGAGGACCTTGTTCTACGCGCGCCCGGCTGGTAGGCGAGAGCTCGGCAATCCATCCCGAACGGCGGCAGGACGCTCCGGCGGGTGGCTGAGCCGGGGCAGCACGAGCCGGGCAGATCGACCGGCACGTTGGCGAATCCCCTGCGCCCCCGAGGCGCGCCTGCCGCGGGCGTGGCGCAGGTCGTCCATCGCTCATCGGGCCGTTTGACTTCGCCGCCGACTTGGTGCACCATCATCTTCCGCGATGGAACAGGAAACGCGCATCCTCGGTATTGAGACCTCCTGCGATGAGACGGCCGCCGCCATCGTCGAAAGCGGCCGGCACGTAGTCTCAAACGTGGTCGCCTCCCAGGCCGATCTGCACGCCCGCTACGGCGGCGTGTTCCCCGAGGTCGCCTCGCGCCTTCACATCGAGACGATCTATCCGGTGGTCGCCGACGCCCTCTCGCAGGCCCATGTCGGTATGGACGCCATTGACGCCATTGCCGTCACCCGCGGCCCCGGCCTTGCCGGTTCCTTGATCGTCGGCCTGAACATGGCCAAAGGTCTGGCGCTGGCTTCGGGCCTGCCGCTCCTGGGTGTCAATCACCTCGAAGCCCACCTGTATTCCACCTGGGTGGTGGAAGAGGAACCTCCGCCAGTCTTCCCTCTGCTGTGCCTGATCGTGTCGGGGGGTCACACAGAGTTGATCTTGATGAAGGACCATCTGCAGTACGAGCGATTGGGCGCGACGCTGGATGACGCCGCAGGAGAAGCCTTCGATAAGGTGGCCCGGCTGCTGGGCCTGGCCTATCCGGGAGGTCCGGCCATCCAGTCGGCGGCAGAGAAGGGTGACCGGGCAGCGTTCCGCTTCCCGCGCGCTTGGCTCGAGGGGACCTGGGATTTCTCGTTCAGCGGGTTGAAAACGGCCGTCCTGCGCGAGGTTCGCGCCCAGCAACCCGAGATCGAGGCCGGCGTCGAAGCGCCCGGGCCCGGGCTGCCGATCGCTGACCTGGCCGCCTCGTTCCAGGCGGCCGTAATTGATGTGCTGGTCGGCAAGACCCTGGCCGCGGCCAAGGCTTTCAAGGCCAAGGAAGTGCTGGTGGGCGGCGGCGTCTCAGCTAACCGCTTGCTGCGAGAAGCCATGCGCGACCAGAAGGATTTCCCCGTCCGGGTACCGCCGCTCTACCTGTGCACAGACAATGCCGCAATGATCGCCGCCCTGGGACACTGGCGCTACCTGGCCGGTCAGCGGGATGCCCTCGACATCGATGCCCTGCCCACCTGGCCGCTGGCCGCCTAGCAACCTCTCCTGGTAAGCGCCCGGAACGAGGGCTTGCAAGCCCACCTGGCGAGGTGATGCAGAGCCAATGTCCATTAATCCTCGCGGAAGGCTTGCCGGGCAGGCTTGTTTGGGATGGCCTGCTCATCGCTCGAGCGTCACCAGGCGCGCACCCAGGCGGTGGACCTGGTGGAAATCCGCCCCCCGGCGTATGCCGGCCATCACGGGGGGGATCTGTTCGACATACGCCCCGCATAGCAGGTCCAGGCCGTGGTCAAACAGGACATCGCTCAGCGGGACACTCGGGCCGACCAAGGCCACGTGGCTGCCGGAGGGGCAGAGCGCCAGCAGTGCCTCCAGTGTGTGATTGACCAACGCCATGCCTGTGATCACGATCCAATCGGATGACGGCAGTACATCTGTGGCATGCTCGGCGGGAAGCTCCCCCTCATGCGGGTCCTGTTCCAGTACGGTCAGGCTCGAAGCGCAGGCTCGGATCGCGGCCGCAAAACCAAACCGACCCACCAATGCCACACGACTGCCGGCGCAGCGGTCCAGGAGCACTGCTTCAGCATTGGCCTCTCGCCAGCGCTCCGGCTTGAGGGGGACCAGGGCGTGGATGGCAGCGAATCCGAGGCTGCGTTGCGCCCCACTGCTGAGGGCCAGCTCGGCCACCGCCCTACCTCGCCGCATGCCCAGCCAGTCTGCGCCCGCGAGCGTTGGGCGGACGTCGTTTGCGTTCGAGCCGGGCGGGCGCAAGGTCGTCGCCAGCCCACAACGCTCCCGGCCGGCGGCATCCCGCATCCACACTCCGGTCCAGTGATCTCCCTGGCAGGTCTCGACGACTTCCGCATCCTGGACGATCGCCAGCAGGTCATCGACCAGCCCCATGGGTACGTTGCCCTCCAGGCCGCGCGTGGGCGGGTGACGGTTGACACTGCCCGCTGCCGGACGAATCGGGGACAATGCATCCGGCGCATCATCATACCTCCGACCTCTATCCATCCTGCGTTAGGACCGGCCTGGCCGGACCGTTTCCGCTGCGTCGATCCGGGGCCGATGGACGAGCCCCGAGGAGATTGAGCCCGCATGACCGAAGTCCTTCTTGCGCGCTGGCAGTTCACCATCACCTCCGTCTATCACTTCTTCTTTGTTCCTCTGACCATCGGCCTGGCCTGGCTGGTGGCGATCATGGAGACGAGTTACGTCCGCACCGGTAACGAGACCTATCTGCGTATGACCCGGTTTTGGGGAAAGCTCTTCCTGATCAACTTCGCCGTCGGGGTGGTGACGGGGATCGTGATGGAGTTCCAGTTCGGCATGAATTGGTCGGAGTATGCCCGCTTCGTAGGCGACGTCTTCGGCGCGCCGCTGGCCATCGAGGCCCTGCTGGCTTTCTTCCTCGAGTCCACGTTTCTCGGGTTGTGGATCTTCGGTTGGGACCGGCTGTCGAAGGGTATGCACGCCGGCACGATGTGGCTGGTCGCTTTCGGGTCCACCATCTCGGCCCTGTGGATCCTGATCGCCAACTCCTTCATGCAACAACCCGTCGGATACGCACTCGTGAACGGCCGCGCCGTCATGGTCGACTTCTGGGCGCTGGTCACCAATCCGCATGTCCGGGTGCAGTTCCCTCACGTGATCGCCGGCGCCATGACCACGGCGGCCTTCTTCGTCCTGGCCATCAGCGCCTACCATCTTCGCCGCAAGACACCCGAAGCGGCCATGTTCCGGCGTTCGTTCGTCATGGCGGCGATCTACGGCGCGATCGGCGTGGCCCTGGTCGGCCTGGTCGGTCACAGCCAGGCGCAACACATGGTCCGGGTGCAGCCGATGAAGATGGCGGCGGCGGAGGCGTTGTGGCAGAGTGAAAGCCCGGCTTCGTTCTCGTTGTTGACGATCGGGAACGAGCCGGAGCGCAAGGACGTATTCGCTATCCGCATCCCGAAGCTCCTCAGCGTGCTGGCTTACAACCGTTTGGAGGGAGAGATCAAAGGGATCACGAATCTGCAGTCGGAGTTCGAACAGACGTATGGGCCAGGAAATTACGTCCCGCCTGTCGCCCTGAGCTACTGGGCCTTTCGCCTGATGGTTGGGGCAGGATTGTTGATGGCCTTGTTGGCCTTCCTGGCCCTGGTGGCGGTGGCCCGAGACCGGGCGGAACGCTCTCGGCGTCTGCTGGCATCCCTGGTCCCGGCGCTGTTCTTGCCGTATCTCGCCAACAGCGCGGGTTGGATCTTCACCGAGATCGGCCGCCAGCCGTGGATTGTGTACGGACTGCAGCTGACCGCCAATGCCAGCTCGCCGACCGTCACGACGGGCATGCTGATCACCTCGCTCGTCACTCTGACCTTGCTGTATAGCTCCCTGATTGTGGTTGATGTCTACCTGCTATGGCGGAACTCGGTGGGCCCGCTCGCCGCCGCCTAGATGGTTGGTGGAAGATGCCTTTCTCGGAGAAGGGAGTCGTGTATGTGATGGTTGAGGCAACCCCCCAACCACCAGATATGCGGGCTCCTCTCAGGCGGCAGGGCTTCTTCATCAGCTTGCTGGCGCCCTTTCGAGGTGCATCATGAACTTGAACACGCTGTGGTTCATCCTGATCGGGGTCCTGCTTATCGGTTTCTTCATACTCGAGGGGTTCGACTATGGCGTTGGAATTCTGCTGCCTTTCCTCGGCAAGAACGATCATGAGCGGCGCATCCTGATCAATTCCATCGGCCCCTTCTGGGATGCCAACGAAGTCTGGCTGATCACCGCCGGCGGAGCGATGTTCGCCGCCTTTCCCGATTGGTATGCCACGATGTTCAGCGGCTTCTACCTGGCGTTCCTGGCCATCCTGGTCTCGCTCATCCTGCGGGGCGTCTCCTTCGAGTTCCGCAGCAAGGAGGCGCGGCCTGGGTGGCGCAACACATGGGACTGGTCACTGTGCATCGGCAGCGCCTTGCCGGCGTTTCTGTGGGGCGTGGCGTTGGGCAACCTGATCCTCGGGGTGCCGATCGACCCCGACATGAACTACGTCGGAGGTCTGGGAGACCTGCTCCGGCCCTACGCCTTGGCCTACGGCATCACATCGTTCCTCGGTTTCGTACTCACCGGCGCGGTCTTTTTGACACTCAAGACCACGGGGGATCTGGCTGAGCGGGCGCACCGCCTCGCCGACGGGCTTTGGTTGCCCACGGTCATCGTCGTCCTGCTCGTCGTCGGGTTCGGTTACTTCTACACCGGCATGTTCCAGCGCTTCGGCATCAATCCGGGGATCGTTCCCCTGACCGCCGGCGCCGCCCTGGTGTCCGCTGGGTTCTTGCTCAAGCGCCGCCACAACGGCTGGGCATTCGCCATGCTGCTTACGGCCATTGCCTTTACGCTGGTGACCTTGCTCATCGGGTTGTACCCGCGGGTGATGGTCTCTAGCCTCAACCCCGCCTGGAGCCTCACGATCTACAACGCCGCCTCCGGCCAGTACACCCTGCGCGTCATGACGATCGCGGCTGTGATCTTCCTGCCCTTCGTCCTGGGCTACCAGGCGTGGTCCTATTGGGTGTTCCGGCAGCGGGTGACACCCGAGTCGCATCTCGAGTACTGAGGCCACGGCGATGCAGCCCACCTGTCATGGCGGGGCCCACCCGGGGCTCCACCTTGAAGTTCCACCCGGCGGCCGTCGCCGGTCGGCTCCCGGACGAGCAGCAAATGGAAGCAGCACCCGGCCCAGGGGAAGGTAATCTCCAGGGGATGGGAGAGACCAGCCCGAGACCATCCCCTACATAGCCTCCCCTCAGGAAGGACACGGCCTTCACGCCTTCCCTAGAACGCCGCTTGCTTGACCTGGAGTCGCGTGCAGGCTCGCCCCTCGCCTGGTCGCTGGCCGCCGGGACCTTTGCGGGCTGGGCAGCCATCGGGCAGGCGTGGACCCTCAGCCGGGCACTCGACGCCGTCTTCCTCAGGGGCAGCCAACTCCAGCAGGTGCTGCCGATTCTGGCAGTCTTCAGCGCGCTGAGCCTCGTGCGGGCGGCGGCGGGCTGGCTGAGCGATGCAGCATCCCAGCGTGCGGCTGCGCTGGTGAAGGTCGCCGCCCGGACTCGCCTGCTGGATCACCTCCTCTCGCTTGGACCGGCGTTCGTCAGCCGACATCGGGTTGGCGAAATCAGCACGATCGCCACCGATGGCATCGAGACGCTGGATGGATACGTCGGCCAGTTCCTGCCGCAGCGCCTCCTGGCGCTGCTCGTCCCCTTGAGCGTGGTCGCTGCCGTGCTGCTGGTGGACCCGCTCTCGGCTCTGGTGATGTTGCTGACGGGGCCGCTGATTCCGCTGTTCCTCTGGCTGGTCGGAGGTGCGGCCGCCGGGCTGTCGCGGCGACAGTGGCGGATCTTCGGCCGACTGAGCGCTCAATTCCTCGACGGCCTGTACGGACTGGCCACCTTGAAGGCGTTTGGCCGCAGTCTCGATCAGGTTGATCGGATTGAACGCTCGACTGAGTCGTTTCGCCAGGCCACGATGCATGTCCTGCGGCTGGCCTTTCTCTCCTCAATGACTCTCGAGTGGCTGGCCACCCTCAGCACAGCGCTGGTGGCCGTGCAGGTCGGGCTGCGCCTGCTGTATGGCCGCCTGGCGTTCGAGCAGGCGATATTCGTTCTCCTGCTGGCGCCGGAGTTCTACCTGCCCTTGCGCACGCTCGGGACCCGCTTCCATCTCGGAACGGCCGGGCGCGAAATGGCCGAGGCGGTCTTTCGCCTGCTCGACGAAGGCCCGTCGCTCCCTGCGCAGGGCCCGCCTCGGCCGGCGACGCACCTCTCCCCCCAGGCCGCCCTGGCGTTCGACCACGTCAGCTTTGCCTACCCGCCGAAATCGGTCCCGGCCGTGCACGAGCTGTCCTTTGAGGTCGCGCACGGCACGCGCCTGGCGGTGCTCGGCCCCAGCGGCGCCGGAAAGACCACCCTTGCTTACCTTGCTCTCCAGCTGATCCGGCCAACATCCGGGCGGCTCCTGTTCTCCGGCCAACCGGCGCCGGACAGCCAGGCCGCGGCCTGGCGGCGCACCATCAGCTGGCTGCCGCAGTCGCCCAGCTTGCTGGAAGGGACGATTGAGCACAACATCCGCATCGCCCGGCCAGATTGCTCTCCACTGGAGCTCATCGCAGCCTCGGACAGGGCCGGCGCGCATGCTTTCATCCAGATGCTTCCGGCGGGATATGCGACGCTGGTCGGCTCGGAGGGGATTCGGCTGAGCGCCGGCGAGGTCAAGCGCATCGGGCTGGCCCGTGCCTTTCTGCGGGACGCGCCACTGTGGATCCTCGACGAGCCGACAGCATTGCTCGATGCCGACCTCGAGGTGCAGGTCCGCCAGGCGCTAGCCTCGCTTCCCGCCGACCGGACGCTGGTGCTGATCGCTCATCGTTTGGCCGGGCTCCCGCCGTGCGACGAGATCCTGGTGCTGGCCGGCGGTCGGCTCGTCGAGGCCGGCGAACCGGCAACTCTCATGAAGACCGGGCGTGTGTACCCACAGTTGGTCGCCGCCTACGAGCAAGGATAAGTGCCTTGGCCCCCGCTCCAGGCTACCAGCCGGCCGCACCCTGCACGGCAATGTCTCGGAGGCTGATGAAAAATCCGTTCCGCTTGAGAGGAATTCGCATAGGTGGTGGTTGGGGCTTCCCCCTAACCACCACCTATGCGGTTTCCATCTCTGATGAGCAAGGCATACCTCATCAACCTGCCAGTAACGGCGCACCGGCGCCTGCGGTGGGGGAGGCGGGAGTCGAGCGGCGGTTGCTCAGGCTTGCTCGACCCATCACAGGCTGGATGGCCCTGGCGGCGATACTCGGAGTCTTGACTGTTGTCAGCGGCATGGCCCTGATGGCCGCTTCCGCCTACGTGATCTCTGCCGCCGCCCTCCACCCGTCCATCGCCGACCTCCAGGTGGCGATCGTCGCCTTGCGTGTGTTCGGGCTCAGCCGCGGGCTCCTGCGGTACGCTGAGCGTCTGGCTTCGCATCAGGCCACGTTTCGGCTCCTGGCCCGGCTGCGCCTGTGGTTCTTCGCCTCGCTCGAACCACTCGCCCCTGCACGTCTGCTCTCCTACCGCAGTGGCGATCTGCTGGCGCGAATCACCTCCGATATCGAGACCCTGCAGGAGTTCTTCCTGCGCGTCCTTTCCCCATCGATGGTGGCCATCCTGGTGACGCTCCTCCTCAGCGCCGTTCTCAGCGGCGTTTCTCCGGCGCTGGCGATCCTGAACCTTGCGCTGGCATGCATGGGAGGAGTCGGGCTGGCATGGCTGGTCCAACGCCGAACGTGGACAACCGCCAATCGGCTGATCCGGGCACGCAGCCGATTGAATGCCTCGGTCGTCGAGGCGTTGGAAGGCGCGGCAGAGTGGCTGGTTTACGGTTGGGAGCACACCTGGGCGGGGCAGTTCAGGGCGCAGGGCCAGGCGATGGCGATGGCCCAGGAGGAGAGGAACCGGAGTCTGGCTCTGGTGGCTGCCGTCTCATCTTCGCTCGGCGCTCTGGCCACCGCCGCGACCATTGCCCTGCTCACGCCGCATGTGCGCCAGTGGTCGCTGGATGGCGTGTTCCTGGCGTCGATCGCCCTGGCAGTGCTGGCCAGCTATGAAACCGCCGGAGCTCTCCCAGCGGCGGCGGAGCAGGCGGGCACATCTCGGCTCGCGGCGTCCCGCCTGATCGAAATCGTGGACGGTCTGCCGGAAGTCGACGAAGGCCTTGGCGCCTCCTTGGCTTCCCCCTTCCGCTCGCTGCGCCTCGCCGGCCTTCGCTTTCACTACCCGGGAGACAGGCGGGAAGTGCTGTCCGGCCTCTCGCTCGACCTCGCTCCCGGCAGCCGGGTCGCGGTCCTCGGCACAAGTGGGGCTGGCAAGAGCACGCTGGCGCATCTCCTGCTCCGCTTCTGGCAGGTCGAGCCCGGGCAGATCCAGGTCAATGGGCACGACGTTCGGGACCTGCGCCCGGAGGCGGTGCGCGCCGTGTTCTCCAGCCTGCTCCAACCACCCTTCCTGTTCGCCAGGACGATTCGGGAAAACATCACCCTTGGCGATGATACCCTCACCACAGCCCAGGTCGAACAAGCCTTGGACCAGGCAGGGCTCACTCAACGCCTCGGCAGTTCTCCGGAGGGAATCGATGCCTGGGTTGGCGAATTTGGAGCGATGCTCAGCGCCGGAGAGCGCCAGCGCGTGGCGCTGGCGCGAGCCCTGGCCAGGCCGGCGCCTATCTTGCTACTGGATGAGCCGACGGCTGCGCTCGACCCACTCACCGCCGGACAAGTGATGGAAAACCTGTGGGCGGCGTTGGGTGAACGCGCCCTGCTGCTGATGACTCACGATCCGACGGGGTTGGAGCGAATGGACGAAATCCTCATTCTGGACAAGGGCCGCCTTGTCGCACGCGGCAACCACATCTCCCTGGCACATGCTGACAACCTCTACCGCCGGATGTTGGCCGCTCGCCGGCAGGACGTGATCCTTCAACGGCTGCAGCGGCGCCCCGAGCCGCAGTCTGCAGCCGATTGAACGCA
>CAZBJQ010000001.1:47765-56579 GCA_964492235.1 uncultured Anaerolineaceae bacterium
AGCCTCCACCTCAGGCGAATTTGACCGCCGTCCCACTTGTGGCGACCATCAACATGCCCTGCCGGATCACTTCGTAGTCGACATCGACGCCGACGACGGCGTCGGCTCCCAGCCTAGCTGCCTCGCCCGCCATCTCCTCCAGCGCCAGCGAGCGCGCCTTGCGGACCTCCTGCTCGTACTCAGCAGACCGACCGCCCAGAATGTCGGTGATGCTGGCCATGATGTCACGGCCGATATGCGCGCCCAGAATCGCTTCCCCGGTGACGACCCCAAGGTATGCCCCGATCGGTTTCCCCTCGATCGTCGGCGTCGTGCTGATCATCATCTTGCCTCTCCTCTCTTGTGTGCCGCTGCCTGTGTCCGCCTCCTACCCTAGCCGATCATGGCTATCTCGCCTGAAGACTGGCCGACATCCGGCAGACAGGCAGATGTCCGCATGGGGACGGGAAGCTGCCCGAACTCCCAGCCTCGGTCGCGAATCCATCGAGAGATCCGCCGTGGAGGGGCCCAACGGAGGACCCGGGGAGCACCCGGACTCCAGGGGGTTCTCAAGATGGGTGCTGTCCAAGATCCCGGGACAGACGCCTCTTGCATGAACCTTCCAAGGCAGGGGAGACGTCGGACATCCCGGTGGTACCAGGCGCGGCGTGTGCCTCTCGATCCCTGGCGGCCGCCGCAGCCAGTCTGCTCAACCGGCCGTCCAAGCGGCCAGCAGGCTGCCGTCGGCCTGCAGCCAGTGAGGCGCCCAGACGAAGGCCACGACCTGGACCGTGATGCCGGTCCTCTTGGGCTTGACAGAAATCCGCTCCAGCCCGGTACTCATAGGGTCAGCGCCAGGCTTGAGCCTGGCTGATTCCGCTTCGAACTCGGTCTCCAGTGCCTTCAACTGCTGCTGCGTGGCCTCCAGGGACTCCTCCGCTCGGTCCACATCCTCCGCCTGGCGCGCCGAACGGCTCAAGCCCCGCGCGGCTGTGGTTGCCCGGCCGACCGTGGTGTGGCTCACCGCCTTTCGCCCAACCAGCGCCCCGACCAGCGTCGAGCCGATGGATATCGCAGCCCCGACCTTCTGTTCCTTGGCCTGCTCCCGCTCTCGCTCGACGGCATGCACACTGCGTCGCACCCGGTCCTCCAAGGTGCGGATCTTGGGCGCGTACTTGGTTCGCAGCTTCTCCAACTCAAGGTCGCGCTGCTCATGCAACGCCTGCTGCAGTCGCACGCGGAAGTCCCCCTCGTTTTCGCCGGGCTGCGAGAGCAGGCCACTTTCGGGGCTGCGCCAAAGAACGAGGGACTGCGATTCGGCCAGCCAGGCTTTGTACAGCCGTGTCCAGGCAGCGTAGTTCTTGGCCTTGCCCGCCGCCGAGGTGAGGGGGCCATGCTCGCCCGCGGCCGGCGCCGACCGCGACAGATCGCCCGCCGAGACGTCTGCCGGGTGCCCCGCCGCCCAATCCACCGGGACGGCCGCATCCGCGATCGGTGTCAGATGGGTCACCTCCTGGGAAGTGTCGAGCTTGAGTTTGGCGTCATAGAACTGCAGGCGCGCCGCTCCGAACAGTAGTGGGTGGTACACCACTTTCGCCCTGGCTGGGGCCGGACGGCGGATGGGCAGGTAGAAAGCCTCAATGTCGGCCGGAACCGGGGGGGCTTCGGCCCGGCCAGGTACGGCGGCCTCGGAAGCAGGCATCGCCGTCGAAGCAACCGCCAGGGCAGGCGCCGGTGGCGCTACGGGGTGTTCTTGCTTCCAGGGTTCCATCAATCGCTTGATCTGGTCCCGGGTCATGGGTCCGGCGAGGTACGATAGCGCCCAACGCGAATGGAAGACCACAGGGTGGTCCTCGTGAACGTTGTGCATCAGGAAGACGCGGCTGGCCAATCCGGCCAGTGTTTCCTCCACTTCGGTCTTTTTGAAATCGACGCTGGACCCCGCCGCCCATCCTTCCAATGCCTCCATCACCCGTTGCTTGTCGCGTTCGGTCTGCAGCCGCCCGATGAACCAGGTGCCGGTGTTGGAGAGCGCCTTGTAGTCCAGATCGACCGGATTCTGCGTCGCCAGGACAACCCCAAGCCCGGTGGCGCGGGCCTGCTTGAGCAGGGTCAGCAAAGGTTTCTTCGAGGGCGGTTCAGCCACGGGCGGCAGATAGCCAAAGAGCTCGTCCATGTACAGGATCGCTCTCAAGCTGCCAGTGCCGGGCTGCGCCCGGACCCAACTCAGGAGTTGGGTAAGCAGCAGCGTAACGAAGAACATACGCTCGGCATCGCTCAGGTGTGCGATCGAGAAAATCGCCAGCTGCGGTTTGCCTTGCGGGCTGTGCAGCAGGCGTGCAATGTCCAGCGGGACCCCCTTCAGCCAAAGGTCGAACCCGGGCGCCGCCAGCAGATTGTTGAGCGCCAGGACCAAATGGAACCGATCTTTCTCCGGGTAGAATGACTCTAAGTCGAGCACGCCCACTTGCTGCATCGGCGGGCGCTGCACTTGCTGGATGAGGGACGCCAGGTCAAGACCTTTGCCTGCCGTCCAGGCTGATTCCAGGATCGTGGCCAGCAGGATGTGCTCGCGACTCTGCACCGGGTCGGCCTGGATATGGATCAGGCCGAGCAGGCTGGCAACGGTGGCCTGGATTCGCTCTTGCAGCAGCTCCTTGTCGGCCAGTACTTCGGTTGCAGGAGGTTCAAAGGCCTGCAGGATCGAGACCGACGCCCCGCCACTGCTCCCGGGTGTGTAGACCACGACATCGGCGGCCTGGCGCAGGCGTTCGATGCGCGCCCCCGACTGCCTCCACTCGGCCAGACCCTTGGCCCAGGTCTCCGCCTGCTGCCCGGCGAATGCCTCCGCCGTCAGGCCCTGTTTGCGCGCTTCCTCAGGGCTGATCCAAGGAAGGAAGTCCTGAGGCCGCAGCTCGGGGAAGGTCAGCATCAAGTTGGGCATGTCGCCTTTGGGGTCGAGGATGATGGCCGGAATGCCGTCGATGGCGGCTTCCTCCAGCAGGCTGATGCATAGGCCGGTCTTGCCGCTGCCGGTCATTCCGACGCACACCGCGTGCGTGGTCAGATCCCTGGAGTCATACAGAAGGAGGTCGTCCTCGATGGCCTTCTCGGCGAGTGAATAGGTGCGTCCCAGATAGAAGGCGCCCAGCTTCTCGAATTCCCGTGCGCGTTTCTTCTCGGCCATCGTCAACCCTCCTGTGTCATCCGTTGGAAGCCCCGGCCTGATCAACCCTGTGGCCCAGGCGCTGGCGCTGCCGCCTCGGCATTCTCGAACATGGAGCTGAACTCCCCGAGGAAGAGCTGGGCCAGCGCCGGGTCGTGCAGAATGAGAAGTGCTTCGTCGTTTTCTTCCTCGGCGCTGCGAGTGAAGTTATACGAGCCCGTTACAACCGTCTCGCCATCGACGATGATGACCTTGTGGTGCAGAAGTGCCGGGGAGGACTCGAGGCGGACATCGAGGCCTGCCTGTTTCAGCCGCTCATACTCCGCGCCGGAGGCCTTGGCCTGCCCCTGGTCGAACACGCCGCGCACTGCCACGCCCGCCCGTGACCGGTCGAGCATCGCTTCGGCCAGGGCGTCCGATGTGAACGAATAGGCCATGACTTCGATGCTCTCTTCTGCGCCCCGCAGCAATGAAACCAGGCGCGCCGCCACCCGGTCCTCGGGCGAGAACATCACTTCCACCTCCGTCCCGGCCAGGTTCACCATGGGATGCGGCGTGTCCGCCAACGATGCCGGGCCAAAGCGCCCATCTACGAACATCTCGTCGAACTCCCGGGAGAAATCCCCAGTGAGCTCGGCGGAGCGGAGACGCAGCCAGTTGTTGTGGTCCACGTGTGCGCTGCCGTAGGTGAGATTCATCGAGCCGGCCCAGGTCTCCAGGCCGTCGATTAAGACGAACTTGTGATGCATCAGTCCCTGGCGGCGGTCTCCTACCACCGGGATCCCTGCAGCGATCAGCTCCTCGACCTCGGGCTCCAACAGGTTGTCGCTCTCGACCACCATCCGCACCTCGACCCCCCTCTGCTGCGCCCGCAGCAGGGCCTGGCACACGCTCCACAGGTTGAAGTGGTAGCTGGCGACATCGATGGTGAAACGTGCGTTGTCCAGACCCGCGACCAGCTGCTGTTCAGCCAGCTGATCGGCCAGGCCGGGGCGGGTGAAGTACACCACGACCGGATCCGTCGCCGGTGGTGTCTCAGTGACCGAGGCGGGGGGCGGCTCCCTGGCTTGCAGATGGAACAACACCAGCACCGCGGCCAGGGAGAGCAGGGCGATCGTCCCGCCCAACCCGGTTCTGGCCCAGCGCAAGATTGCCGGTTTCATCCCGCCAAGCCTCCCACCAGGCTCCAGCCACCCGTGGCGCTTGGGGACGATTATAGCCAAGCCAACGGTTCTGGCTACGGTGACGATATGCGCCCGCAGGACATGACGGCCGTCAGTGCCAACGGCGTGTTGGATCGGCTACTTTAAGGCATGCCTTAAACCATAAGGGTCGTGGGAGGCGAGCATGACGGGTCGGCCGATGCCTGGCCAGAGCGCTGAGATGTATCTGAAGTCCGTGCTCGAATTGGGCGGAGCCACCGAGCCGGTGCCGATCTCCGCCCTGGCCGAGCGCCTGGGCGTGTCGCCGATTTCGGCCACCGAGCGCGTTCACCGCCTGGAACGGCAAACGCTGCTCGAACACCTCCCTTACCAGGGGGTGCAATTGACGCGCCAGGGCAAAGCCGGCGCGCTGCGCGTGCTGCGGCGGCATCGCCTGTGGGAGCGTTTCCTTCACGACCACCTCGGTCTGCCCTGGGATCGGGTGCACGACATGGCCTGCCAGCTGGAACACGCCGTCGGCGACGAGGTGGTCGACCGGCTGGCGGTCTTTCTCGGGGACCCGGAAGCATGCCCCCACGGCAATCCGATCCCCGACCGCAACGGTGGCTACCCGCGGAGAGCGGGGACAACCCTGGCGATGCTGCAAGCCGGCGCAGGCGGGCGCGTGCTGCGCGTCGAGCCGGAAAGCTCTGACCTGCTCGCTCGCCTGGAACACCTCGGCCTCAGGCCGGGCGTGAGCCTCCGCCTCGAACGCCACGATCCTTCCCGCGGCGCCGTTTTCCTGCGAAGCGACGGCCGCGGCCTCCAGCTGCCCTGGCGTGCAGCCATGAGTCTGTTCGTCGAAGTGGAGAGCTAGCATGCCTCGCTGGAGATGGCGCGCTGCATATGGCCTGACCCGGGCTGGGCCTTCCCTCCAGGAATCGGACACCGCCCCAGCCGCCGGCGAGAGGCAGTACACGCTCCTGGAGGCCAGGATCGGAACTCCAGTGGAGGTGTTCGAGTTGCTGGACGAGGCGGGGGTCGGCCGGCGCTTGCGTCCCATGGGGCTGGGCAGGGGTGACCGCCTCCGCGTCGTGCGTCGCTCCTCCTGGGGGGGACCGATCGTGATCGAGATCCCTGGGCGCACCATCGCCATCGGGCGCGGCGTTGCGCGCAAGATCATCGTTCGGGCAGTCCCAACGCCCAGCGATCACGAGCCGCAACCACTGGAACCGGACACCGATCGGAGACAGGGAGCGGTTTGATGCGACTGGCTCTCGTCGGCCAACCGAACTGCGGCAAGAGCACACTCTTCAACCAGGTGGCCGGCTATCGAGCGCACACCAGCAACTTTCCCGGCACGACCGTCGACGTCACCGAGGGCAAGCTGCGAGTGCTGGGGGAAGTCGTCGATCTGGCGGATCTCCCCGGGACTTACACCCTGGCCGGAGGCAATCTCGCAGAGCAGATCGTGCTCCCCTACCTGTCCTCGACTTCCGTGGATGTCATTGTCAACGTGCTCGATGCCACACGCCTGGAACAGGGATTGAGCCTGACGCTCGAGCTTCTCGAATTGCAGCTACCGACGGTGCTTGCCGTCAACGTTATGGACGAGGCAGCCCGTTTGGGGGTGCGGATCGACGGACCTCGGCTGCAGGCCTTGCTGGGCGTGCCTGTCCTCCCACTGGTGGCCAGCAAAGGCCGCGGCGTGCGTGCCCTCTTCATCGCTGCCTTTCGCGCCGGCCGGCAGGAACACCGGCCGGTCCGTCGTCTGGCACAGACACTCGACCCCCGTCCCCTCCCCTGGCCACCCGAGACCGGCGCCCTGCGCTTGCTGCAGGGCGATCCCAGCCTGGAGGGCCCGATCTTCCAGGCAGCGCCGCAGGTGCGCCACGCGACGGAAGACCTCCGTCGCTCGCTCCAGCGGGTGTCCGGCCTGGCGTCGGCCGAAGCTGTCAGCGCCGAGCGGCGCCGCCGGGCAGAAACGCTGCGCCGGTCCGTGGTCTCCCAGGGGGAGCGGCGGGCGTCGGTCCTCGATCGCCTGGATGATGTCCTACTCCATCCTGTTTGGGGATACCTATTCCTGTTCCTGACTCTATTCTTGCTCTTTCAGCTCGTGTACACCGTGGGCAAGGTCATCGAGCCGCCCCTGCTGAGGCAGTTTGAGATTCTCTCCGCATTACTTCGGCCTCAGCTCGCGCCGGAGACGCTGGTATGGGCCCTGGCGCGAGGCCTGCTCCAGGGACTGGCCGGGGGCTTGGCGATCGTCCTCCCGTACCTCGTTCCCTTCCTGCTCGGACTGTCCTTTCTGGAGGACATCGGCTACCTGCCGCGCATCGCGTTTCTTGCGGACTCGCTCATGCGCCGCCTGGGGCTGGACGGGAAGGCCGTCGTCCCCTTCATCCTCGGCTACGGTTGTACCGTCCCGGCCGTGATGTCGACCCGGGTCCTGGAGGCACGCCGGGACCGGTTTCTCGCCGCCGCCCTGTCCACCCTGCTGCCCTGCGCCGCCCGCCTGACGGTCGTCTTCGGCCTGGTGGCTTTCTACCTCGGCCCGGGTCTGGCACTCGGCATCTTCCTGGCCGACCTTTTCCTGGTCGCCCTCACGGCGAGAATCCTCACACGCCTGCTCTCCCAGGAGACCCCGGGGTTGATCCTGGAGATGCCAACCTACCGCATGCCGTCCATCCGGGGGCTTCTGCGGAAGACCGGCTTCCGCGTGCACGAGTTCATGGTGAGCGCCTGGCCGATCTTGATCCTGGGCAGCATGGCCCTTGCGCTGCTGACCTTCTTCCACGCCGACGCCATCCTCAACGGTTTGGTCCGCCCCTTGACCTGGACCCTGGGGCTTCCGGCGGCCACAGGCATACCTCTTGTCTTCGGCGTGCTCCGCAAGGAGCTCTCCCTGGTCATGCTAGGCCAGGCGCTGAGCGTTTCGGATTTCTCGGCGGGCCTGACGCCCGTCCAAATGGTCACCTTCACCGTGTTCGTCGTTCTGTACCTGCCATGCCTGGCGACGTTGGCGGTGCTGCGCCATGAGTTCGGTAGCCGACACATGCTTCAGATCGCCAGCCTGACCGTCCTCCTGGCCCTGGGGGGAGCGCTCCTTGCGCGCCTGCTGGGCACCTTGGTCATGGGATAGGCCGGGGATCGTGCTGCCCTCCCCTCCTGAACGGCCGCCGCGGCGAACGGCTCCCGCCTTGGCCATCGTGAGGCGGCTTCTTGGGGGCCCTTCCCAACATGTGCCCAGGATTGAACACGCACCGGAGACTCAGAGTTCGGCCCCTCTCGCTCTGACTCCCCGGGCCCTCTCCAGCAACCGCCCGGGCGGGCTGGCCCATGCCCGACTCCTGCCCTGTGAGTCCCGATCCGGCGCAGGTTCTTCCCGTGACCGGACCGGCCTCCGGGGCGTGGCTGTCGGCGAGCATACAAAGGCGGCGGCCACGCGCGGGCACTCGGCGCCCACCGACCGCCTCGATTCCCCGCGCTGAACACTTGACATGCAGAATTCGCGTTTTGCAGTAGAATTCGTGTGGAACGACCGAGAGGTCACAAGTCACGCCAAGCTGAAGGAGGAAAGTCATGGCAACGAAGAAGAAGAAGTCGACCAAGAAGGCCACAAAACCGAAGGCCAAGAAGACCGTCAAGAAGACGACCAGGAAGGCCGCCAGGCCGAAGGCCAAGAAGGCCGTCAAGAAGACAGCCAAGAGGGCCGCCAAGCCGAAGGCCAAGAAGACCGTCAAGAAGACAGCCAAGAAGGCCGCCAAGCCGAAGGCCAAGAAGACCGTCAAGAAGACGGCCAAAAAGGCCGTGAAGCCCAAGGCCAAGAAGGCCGCCAAGTCAGCCGCCAAGCCGGCCGCCAAGCCTGCTCCCAAGCCGGCAGTCGCCCCGACACCGGCCCCCAAGATCAAGGCCTGGCATGTGGTCACCAGCCAGGACACCCCTTCCTCGATTACCCAGAAGTACTACGGCTCGAGCGACCAGGCCAAGTGGATGGCCGTGTACGAGATCAACAAGGCCGTCATCGGCGCTGATCCGAATCAGATCCGCCCCGGCCTCTTGTTGCGCATTCCCGAGTAGGACCAGGGGCCACGCAACAACGCAACCGCCCCTCGTAATGGGGGGCGGTTGCGTTGCAGCCATGCTCAGGCCAGGCCATTCAGGATCGATCGCACCAGGCCTGGACCCTGGTAGACCAGCCCGGTATAGACCTGGACCAGGCAGGCGCCGGCATCTAGCTTCTCCCGAGCGGCCTGCAGGCTGTTCACCCCGCCCGCAGCCACAATCGGGACCCTTCCCCCGCGGGTCATCCCGGCGATCATCGCAACCGTGGCCGTGGAGGGCGCCCGCAGTGGCTGGCCGCTCAGCCCGCCGTCTTCCGCCCAAGCGGCGGAATGTAGGCCCTCTCGGGTGAGCGTCGTGTTCATGGCAATGACGCCATCCACCCAGGCCGGCTCGACCACCTGCGGCTAAGACAATGCCAACCCCGTCTCGCTTCGCTAGCGGGGCGAACGGCCGGCTGACGTC
>CAZBJQ010000001.1:56679-75802 GCA_964492235.1 uncultured Anaerolineaceae bacterium
GCCAACCCCGTCTCGCTTCGCTAGCGGGGCGAACGGCCGGCTGACGTCCGTCGTTCAGGCAGGCACGACCTACGCCTTCAGCTACTCCGGTCTGGGAGACCGGGTGCGCCACGAAGTCCCGAACGGAGCGAGGGAGACCGTCGCTGGCGTGCCGATCAACTACACGCTAGACCTGGCTTCGGGCCTGACCCAGGTTCTGTCTGTCGGGTCGAAGGCGTATCTGTACCCCTCGCCTCCGCTCGGGGCAGGTGGCACCGGCCGGATCGGCGTATCATGTACCCGATGCGCTCGGAAGTGCGCGGCAGTTGGTGGATGCCTCGGGTGGCGTGACCCTCACGCGCGGCTACCCGCCGTATGGCGATCTGCTCAGTTCGGCAGGCTCAAGGGCGTCGATCTACGGCTTTGCCGCCCGAGCAGCGGGATGGGACGGGGACGGGGCTGGTGCGTCTCAGGCCGAGGTACTACGTGCCATCCACCCGGCTCCCGTGGTTGGACATGCGGAGCGATCTGCCCCGGCAGTTGCAGCATCGTGGACCTTCCGCTGGCCGGCGCCAAGCAGAGAAACAGGGAGCCCTGCGGCCCTCCCGACAAGAAAGGACCGCCTGCGGAGGCGGTCCGGCGGCAAGCACCGTCGGCGAAGGAACGATCTTGTCGTGAGAACTCGGAGGGATGAAAGGGCAAGACCGAGCGCCGTCATCCACCCGTATGGGTTCAGGGCTCCTGAGGCAGCTCGCCACGACCTCCCCCCCTCGGTGCTCTCCCCGCCCTCTCTCACCGGACAAGCCGCCGTCTGGCTTCTTTCCCGCTGGGTCCGTCACGCTAGCGGTAAACCAGGTATCCCATCACCGCCGAACCCAGGATGATGAACACCGGGTTCACTTTGGTGAGCGTAAGCAGCAGGAAGGCAGCGAGGGCGATCAGCAGCGCGTCCCAACCCTGGCGGAGCGCCGCCGGCCAGCCCAACGTCGAAACCTTGAGCACACTGCTGGCCATGGCGTAGGCTGTCCACAGCAGCAACCCGACCACGACCGGCCGGACGGCGCGCAACATGGCCTGCATGGCTGGGCTGTCCTTGATCCCAAAGAAGAAAATCACCATCACCAGCATCAGCAACGTGGTCGGCAGCACGGTCCCGGTGACGGCCACGATCGCGCCGGCCGTGCCCGCCAGCTTGTAGCCGATGTACGCCGATACCTGCGGGGCGATTGGCCCCGGAAGCGCATTGCCGATGGCGACAGCATCGGCGAATTCCTCGCCGCTCACCCACCCGGCGGCCATGGCCTCGCGCTGCATCAGCGCCAGGGAAGCCGGTCCCCCTCCCCATGAGAACAGCGCCACCCGCGCAAAGACCACGAAAAGCTGCCAGAGCAGCATGCCTTCTCCTTAGCTCTCGGCGGCTCGGCGCGCCCGGGTCGTCCGCGACGGACGCCCGTCGTCGCAGTAGCGGTGGCAGCTCACCAAGTGATCATCGATCATGCCGACGGCCTGCATGAAAGCATAGCAGATCGTCGTGCCGACAAACCGGAAGCCGCACGCTTTCAGGCCCTTCGACATGGCGTCCGACAGAGCGTTGGAGGCGGGGACGTCCTTCCAGGTCCGCGGCGGCGGTCCGCGAAAGACTCTGTGATCTGTGAACGTCCACAAGTAGTCGGAGAACGAGCCGCGGGTATCCCGCAGCCGAAGGTAAGCGCGGGCATTGCCAATCGTGGCTTCGATCTTCAGACGGTTGCGCACGATCCCAGGGTCGCGCAACAGGCGTTCAATGTCGCGTTTGCCGTAGCGGGCGATCCGCTCCGGCTCAAACCCGCGGAAGGCGGCTCGGAAGTTGTCACGTTTGTACAGGATGGTGCGCCAAGACAAGCCGGCCTGGAAGCTGTCCAGCACCAGCTTCTCAAAGAGCGCCTGGTCATCATGGACTGGCACACCCCACTCCTCATCGTGATAGGCTGCCATCAAGGGATCACCCGTGCCGAAGCAGCGTGAGATCTCGTCGGTCATCCGCCGTCCTGCCTTGATGCCGGGAACAAGTCAGACTCGCTGGATCTGCTCGGGGCCCAGGGCTGCCTTGTGGGCTTCCTTGCTGTAGCCGACCCACTTGAGCAAGTCATTGAAACCCTTCACGCCGCCGGCGATGAACAGGCTGGTCACCAGCACATCCAGCCCATCTGGCCCCAGCATGCCCAGCGGCGCCAGCAAACGAAAGCCGATGCTGAGGGTGAGCAGCAAACCCAGGGCGAGCGAAGCAGCGCTTAGGATCGGTTTCTTGTAGCGCTTGATCCACGTCTCGAGGAATGGGTCTACGAGTTCGAGCAGCTGCTGAAGCGCGATGCTGGCAATCACGGCCGGCGCCAGGGCCATTGCCACAGCGTCCATCGTCTGCCTCCCTATCGAGCAACGCGGCCGGGGATAGTGAACCCCAAAGACAGGGGAAGTGCAACCTTCTACCCCGGTGGTTGCCCAGTCAGCCCGCCTGGCACAACCAAGACAAGGCCACTGTGCGCTCGGACGGGCGGCTAGCGGGTGGCCAGACGGACGACGGTCACGCCGTCGCCACCCTCGCCCTCCGCGCCGGGCTCGAAGGAGGCGACATACGGGTTGCCGCGCAGAGCCTGGCGCACCACCTGGCGCAGCTTGCCGGTACCCTTGCCGTGGATGATGCGCAGGAACGGCATTCCCGCCAGAAAGGCAGCATCCAGGCGACGGTCCAGCTCCTCCAGCGCCTCATCGGCCGCCAGCCCGCGCAGGCTGACCTCCAGGGGTGGCACCGCCGGCAACTGGGCCTTGGCCAGCGGCCGGTCAGTGACCGAAGTCCGCCCCGGCTTGGGCGCTTCAGCTTGGCTCGATGGAAGCTCAAGTTCCTCCAGTCGTGCCCGCACCCGCAAACGGCCGATCTGCACTTCGACCTGCTCGGCTTCGATCTCCTGTACCACCCCAATGGCCTGCAGGCTTCGGACGCGCACCCGGTCTCCCGGCCGCAGGCGTAGCGGCACGGCGCTGGGCGCGTCCCGTCGGGCGGGCACTGCCGACAGGGCAGCCTCGGCCTCCAGGTCCTCCCAGGACGATTGCACTTCCTGCACAGCCTGCAAAGGCTGGCGGGCGGCCACCAACTTCCGGCGCAGCTCGTCGATTTCCGTCCGCACTTCTTGCAGTTCTTCCTGGCCCTGCTGCCGCGCCTGCTTGAGGACTTCCTGCCTCTCGACCTCGATCCCATCCAGTCGGCTCGCCAATCCGAGGCGGAGCCCGGCGGCCTCGGCCATCGCCTTCTCGGCGGCCAGCCACGCAGCGCGACCCGCCTCCCGCTGGTGGTGGATCTCGTCCAGCATCGACTCCGCCTGCACGTCCTCCGGCGAAAGCATCTGGCGGGCGCCGGCGATGACCTCCGGCGACAATCCGAGCCGCTCGGCGATGGCCAGGGCGTTCGAACGGCCGGGCAGGCCGATGACCAGGTGGTAGGTCGGACGCAGGGTGTTCAGGTCGAATTCGACACTGGCGTTGCGCACCCCGGCCGTAGCGTGGGCGAAGGCCTTCAACTCCGGATAGTGAGTAGCCACCAGCGTCGTCGTCCCGCGCCGCAGCATCTCGGACAGGATCGACCTCGCCAGCGCCGAACCCTCCGTCGGATCCGTGCCGGCGCCCAGTTCATCCAGGATCACCAGGCAGCGGTCGTCGGCCACGCGCAGGATTTGGATAATCTTGGCGATATGAGACGAGAAGGTCGAAAGCGATTGTTCGATCGACTGCTCGTCGCCGATATCGGCGTATACGCCTTGGAACACGGTGACCTCGGACCCGGAGGCGGCGGGAAGGTGCAGGCCGCACTGGGCCATCAGGCTGAGCAGCCCGCCCGTCTTGAGGGCAACCGTCTTGCCGCCTGTGTTCGGCCCGGTGATCACCAGGGCAGTCGTGTCGCCGTCCAGCACGAGGTCGATCGCCACCACCTGCTGAGGATCCAGCAGCGGATGACGGGCATGGAGCAGACGGAGGCGCCCCGTCTGGTTGCTCGCCCGGCGAACGTCGAGCAGGACCGGCTCGTTGGCGAGGAGCTCCTCGGCGTAGCGCGCCTTGGCAAAGGCCAGGTCGAGGTCGGCCAGCACCTCCACCGTGGAGAACACGTCTTCGGCCTGCTCGCCCACCCAGGCCGAGACCTCGGCCAGGATACGGCGAATCTCGTCGCGTTCGGTCAACTCGAGCTCGCGCACCTCATTGTTGAGATCGACAATCGTGATTGGCTCGATGAAGAATGTCGCGCCGGAGGCCGACTGGTCGTGGATCACTGAGCGGATCCGTCCCTTGAATTCGGCGCGCAGCGGCAGCACGAACCGACCATCGCGCTGGGTGACAATCGGTTCCTGCAGCATGGGCCCGATCTTGGGATCCGACAGCATCCGCTGCAGCTTCGACATCAGCCGGTCGTGGGCCAGGCGCAGGTCGCGCCGAATGGCGGCCAGGGTATCCGAAGCCGAGTCAGGCACCTCGCCCCGATCGGTGACAACCCGCGAGATCAGGTCGATCAGACCGGGAAGCGGCCGCAGTCCTTCCGCCCGGCGCGACAAGGTCGGATAGACGCCGGCCGCTTTCTCGAAGTACCGCGCCAGAGTCCGGGCGGAGACCAGTGTCGCTTTCAGGTCGAGCAGCTCCTGCGGTTCGAGCACGGTCCCGTGGGCGGCGGCCTCGGCCTGCGGCCGCACGTCGTGCGCCCCGCCAACCGTCAAGTCGGTCTTGGCGATCAGCAGCGCCCGGGCCTCAGTGGTTGCAGCCTGCCGGCGACGGGCCTCTTCCAGATCGGTCGTCGGCGCGAGCGCAAGCGCCGCCTCTTTCGAGGCGGAGAAGGCGGCGTATCCCGCCAGCCGCTGGAGAACTTTCGGCAACTCCAGCTTCTCGAGACTCTTGCCATCCATCGGCGGCAGTGTAACATGGAAGCAGCACGGGCCAGGCTCCTTGGCGCCGTCCTGCGCCACGCTGGAGGCGTAATGCAGGATCTGATCGAGGCCTTCGTTGAACTCGTCCGGCGGACTTCCACCGACCTGCCGGCCGATGTCGAAGCGGCGCTGGCCACCGCCCGCGGGCGCGAGGCAGAGGGCTCCGCCGCCCGCGGTGCGCTGGATGCCATCCTCGAGAACGTCGCCCTCGCCCGCCGTACCTCTTCCCCGATTTGTCAGGACACCGGCACGCCCCTGTTCTACATCCGACACCCGGCCGGTTGGAGTACGCGTCAGCTCAGGGAGCAGATCCGCGCCGCGGTCGCCGAGGCGACTCGGCGGAGCTACCTGCGGCCGAACGCCGTCGACCCGATCAGCGGCCAGAACAGCGGGGACAACCTGGGTGGTCCGGCCTTCCCCACGATCCATTTCGATGAGGTCGAAGGCCAGGCGCTGACAGCCGACTTCGTTCTCAAAGGCGGGGGCTGCGAGAACGTGGGCGCTCAGTATTCCCTGCCGCACAGCGCGCTCCAGGCCGGCCGCGATCTCGACGGCGTGCGGCGCGTGGTGCTCGATGCCGTCTACCAGGCCCAGGGACAGGGATGCGCTCCCGGTGTGCTGGGCATCGCCATCGGCGGCGACCGCGGCTCGTCGTTCCTGGCCTCCAAAGAGGCTCTGCTGCGGCGTCTCGACGACACTCACCCCGAGCCCGAGATGGCGGCGCTGGAATCCCGCCTCACCGCACAGGCCAACCAGCTCGGAATCGGGCCGATGGGCTTCGGCGGCGAGACGACCGTGCTCGGCACTAAGGTCACCAGCCTGCACCGCCTGCCCGCCAGCTACTTCGTCTCGGTGTCGTACATGTGCTGGGCGCACCGGCGGCGTCGCATGACCGTGCGCGACGACCAGATTGCCTACGAGTGAGGCGCCAGTATGAAGAGTCTGACCCTCCCTCTCGATCCGCAGGCCGTGCTCGACCTGCACGTCGGCGATGCGGTGGCCGTCTCAGGAGTGATGATCACGGCACGCGACGCCGCTCACAAGTGGATGGTTGAGACGTTCGTCCAGAAGACCCGGCCTCCGCAAGGAGACGACCAGGCCTGCTATGAAGCGCTCACGCCCATCCTGCAGGGCGGCGCCATCTACCACTGCGGCCCGGTCGTGGCCGGACTCGACAGCCTGGACTATCGCTTCGTCGCCGCCGGCCCGACGACGTCGACTCGGGAAGAACCGTACCAGGCAGAGGTGATGGCCCACTTCCAGGCGCGAGCGGTCATCGGCAAGGGCGGCATGGGACCTCGGACGCTCGCCGCCTGCCAGTCTGTCCCCTTCGTCTACCTGCACGCCATCGGCGGCGCCGCCACCCTGATCGCCCAGACCGTAGTCCACGTCCTGAGCGTGTACAAACTGGCGTTCGGCGTGCCCGAAGCGATGTGGGTCATCGAGGTCAGGCAGTTCCCGGCCGTCGTCACGATGGATGCTCACGGCCACAGCCTGCACGCCGAGGTGGACGCGCGGTCGAAGGCCGCCCTGGCGCGCTTGATCGCGGCCTGACCGCTTCGGGGGGCAGCGCCGTCTGAGAATTATCCCGAGGGGAGCATGCGCAAATGATCAAGATCATAGCTGACAGCACCTGCAACCTCGACTCCGACCTGCTGGCCAGGCACGATGTGCGTGTGGCACCGATCGCTATCCAGTTCGGAGACGACACCTTTGAGGAAGGGATCGACATCGACCGGGAGGCCTTCTACGCCAAGATCGAAGCCACAGGCAAAATCCCCACAACGTCGCAACCATCCCCCTCCTGGTTCGAGCGCTTCTACCGCGAGGTCCATGCCCTGGGCGACCAGGCGCTGGTCATCACCGTGACCTCCAAACACAGCGGCACCTACCAGTCGGCGATCCTGGCGAAGGCGATGGTTCCGCAGGCGGCGGTCGAAGTGTTTGACTCGGCCAGTATCTCGCTCGGAACTGGATGGATGGTGCTAGAGGCCGCTCGCGCCAGCGAGTCCGGTCAACCCCTCTCGGCCATCCTGGATCGCCTCGAGCATATCCGGCGTCAACTGCGCCTGGTGCTCACACCTGCCACGTTGAAGTACTTGCAGATGAGCGGCAGGGTGGGGAAACTGCAGGGTGCGCTGGCCTCGCTGCTCGACGTCAAGCCGATCATCGCCGTGAAGGATGGGCTGCTGGAGGCCGGTGAGCGCGTGCGCACGCGCAGCAAGGCCATCCAGCGCTTGGTGGACTACATCCAGGAGCAGACGCGCTCGGCGTCGGCCCTCAACTTGGCCATCATCCACGCCCGGGCGCCCGAGGAAGGACGCCGGCTGCTCGACCTGGCGAAGAAGGCGCTTCCCGTGCGCGAAGTGCTTTTCGCCGACCTGGTCGCTTCGCTGGCCGTGCATGGCGGCCCCGGCGTGGTTGGGCTGGTGGCGTATCCTATTGGATGACCTTCCCACCGATGGTGACGGGCCCTGCGTCGGCGGCCATCGGGAGACAGACGAGGTGAACCACCTCGTCTTCCGACGATCATCCTCGAGTTCGGGAATGCCCGATAAGGATCGGTCCGTGCGCCGCGTTTCGGACGCGCTGGCGCAGACCACACTTGCGCCCCGGTGTGGCCGCTGTGATATCCTCGACCCCGCTGCCGGCAGTCCCAGGACGGCCAGTTGCGCCCACGGAAAGAGATGGCCCTCGATACCTCGACAACCCAGGTGATCCGCTCCGAACGGACCGCCCGATGGCGGGCTTACCCCACGCTCGTCAAGAGTCTGCAAACCGGGCTGCTGGTCCTGACGGGCATCGCCGGATTCTCCAGCGCCCACGCCCCAGACACCAACCTCGTCGTCTGGGCAGGACTGGCGGCCAGTCTATCCCTCTCCATCGGCGGCAGCACTGTGCTCAACATGGTCTATGACCGCGACATCGACGGCCTGATGCAGCGAACCTGCTCACGCCCCCTTCCGACGGGGATCGTCTCCCTGCGCGAGGCACTCATCGTTGGAACATTGGCGACCGGCCTCGGGATCTTGCTCGCTCTGCGTCTCTCGCCTCTCTACGGCTTGTTGATTGTATCCGGCGTCTTCTTTGACCTTGTGGTGTATACGCTGTGGATGAAGCGTCGGTCTCCGTGGTCGGTGGTGTGGGGCGGCCTCGCCGGCGCCGTGCCGATCCTGGCCGGGCGTGCCCTGGCTCTGGGTGCAGTCGATGCGGCGGGTATCGCTCTGTGCCTCTCGGTCTTCCTGTGGATCCCAACCCACATCCTGACGTTCAGCCTGCGCTATGAAAGCGACTACCGCCGCGCCCGCATCCCGACGATGCCTCAGCGCTACGGCCACCGGGCGACGCGCCTGGCGATCTCGCTATCGAGCCTGGGTGCGGCATTCGCAATGACCCTCGCCGCCCTGCTGATCGGCATGGGCCCAGGCTACCTCCGGCTGCTGGGTGTGCTCAGCCTGGGACTGGTCGGGCTCGCCATCCGCAGCACCCTCCGCCCATCACCCTCGCTCAACTTCGCACTGTTCAAGTACGCCTCGGTCTTCATGCTCAGCGGGATGATCGTGATCGTCCTGGAGACCATGGCTTGAATCCGGGAGCAACTGCCGAGGCGACAGGCTCGTCGCGTGAGGGCTCTCAGCGCTCGCGAGTCCACGCCGCTGCCTCGGCGAAGGCAAGGATGAGGTGACACTGATGGAGAGAGTGTTGTTCGGCATCGGCGCGCTGGCGGGAGGCTTGGCTGTTGCCGCCGGTGCCTTCGGAGCCCATGCGCTTGCTGGCCGCCTGTCCCCCGACCGGCTGGCGACCTTTGAGACCGGCGCCCGCTACCTGATGTACCACGCGCTGGCGATGTTGGCCGTCGGTCTAGCCATCCCGCGATGGCCGGGCAGCGCAGTTTGGCTACAAGCTGCCGGATGGCTGTTCTTGGGCGGCATGGCGCTCTTCTCCGGCAGCCTGTTCTTGCTGTCGCTGACGGGGACCCGCTGGTTGGGCGCGATCACCCCGCTGGGCGGTGCGGCGTTTGTGCTCGGTTGGTTGTGTTTGGTTGTGGCCGCCATCCGGGCCTAGGGCCGCGCGCCGCTTCTCCACAACGCCCTCGCCCGAGTCCGAGCCGGGCTGATCATGCTGCGGCTTACGGCTCCGACTGGAATCAGGACCCGCCAACCACCCATTCCTCAAACAGCGCATCAAGCTCACAACTGCAGCGCGACTCGAGCGCGGTCTTCAGCGCTGCGGGGGTCGCCACGCCGTACTGGTTCTGCTCAACATAGGCCCGCAGTCCGTTGTCGAGCGCTGCCTGGCCCATCTCGTCGGCCAGCGCATCGAAGAACAGCGCCCCGCGCCCGTAGACGATGGAACTGTACTCGGCCGGAGTGTAGGCGCCGACCGGCATGCCGATCGGGATCGGCAGGCTCCCGACATGAGCCCATCGGGCCTCCAGCGATTGCCGGAATCCCGCTGCGCCCTGCGGGCCGTACACATCGCCGAAGTACAGCATGGTGACGTACTGAGTGAGCGACTCGTCCAGCCACGGCTGGTCGATCTGGTCGTTGCCAACCAGGCTGTAGAACCATTGGTGTCCCACTTCGTGGGCGGCGACGCTCTCCAGCAATTGGCGCGGGTAGTCCGGGCTATCCGGTGGATACATGCGGGCGGCCATGGCGATGATCCCGGGGTACTCGACCCCCAGGGCCGAGGTCGGCGTGCTCACCAGGTCGAGCTCACTGAAAGGATAGGCGCCAAAGCGACCCCCGAACACGTCGAGCGATCTTTGGGCGTAGTCGAGGATGTCCTCGGCGCCGGCATCGAGGCCCGTCAAGGCCGTGCTGCGAATCAGCGTGTCGCCGGCATGGCGCTCGATCGAGACGAAATCGCGGCTGGCGGCCAGGGAGAAGTCGCGCATGGGACCGGCTGCAACCTCCAGCACCTGTCGCCCTGTAGCCTCCGACCGGCTCAGGTCGACCCCGCTCGTCACCAGGGAGAGATCGATCGGGGCCTCGAGGCGCACGCGGTAGAAACCGCTATCGGCATATACCACGTCGCCGTACTCGGGCGGAATCTCGGTGTTCCACCCGGTCTCGTCGTAGACAGCGAGCATCGGGTAGACGTGCGGAATCGCTAGCACGCCGTCACTCAGCCCGAAGATCCCATAGTTCCCGGATGTCTCCGTGGGGATCTGGATTTCGTAGACCATTGAGACCACGGCGCTTTCGCCGACGGCCAGTGGCTCGTCGAGCAGGACCGTCATCACGCTGTCCATGCCTGCGAGTATCGGGTTGACCGGCCCGCCATTCACCGCCACGTCGGTGATTTCGATTCTTCCGCCCAGCAAGTTGGGGTACAGCCGGAAGACGACCTGATCCAGGGGCACGTCTTCGGTGTTGGTGAAGAGCACTTCCTGCCGGCCAGTGATCGACGTCAGATCGTCCGATAGGCGAAGCTCGAGATGGTAGATCGGCGCCCCCGGAAGTCTCTCGAGTGCGTCTTGCGCCGCGTCCGTCAAGCCCTCTCGGTAGACAGTCCGGTCTTCCCAGGTCGTGGCATACAGCGAGGGCGTCGGGACATCCGCCAGCGGGCTGACAGTGGGCGTCGGCGTCGGCCCGCCGCCGAGGCGAAGCCAGCGGCCGGCGGTCTGGCAGGAGAGGGTCAGGCCTCCGACGCCGAGCATGACAAGCGCCACCAACATCCGTCTCTTGCCCACCACAACCTCCAAGGCTGCCGTCCGCGGGACCATCATACCCGCTGCATTCGGCTTCCGGGGTCCGGCCGTCCGGTCGTGGCCAAGAATCGGAGAAAACCCGCCCCTTCCGCGGCGGGCCTTGACTGGTACGGATCAAGGGAATCGACGTCCGGCTATGCTAGTTCGTCTTGATCCACTCAAGGACTTCGGGGACATCGCCACGCTGCGAGTGCCGACGCCGGAGCAGTTGACATTGGTGACGGCCGTCGAACTACAGCTTGGATGAACGACGGGGGTGGTGCCGGTCCTACCGCTTCTGGCACCTCCTTCCGACTGACCCGGAGCCAAGCACCCCTTTGTTTGCCGAGTCAACCGATCAAGCCGCCTCACATGGCAAGCGTCAGGTTTGCGTCGCCTGACGGGCAACAAGGGGGGCGGCCTCGCTATGAAACGACCTGGGGGCTTGTGTCCCTCCTCACAAGCATCGGGGGGTGTCCCGCACACAGGACATCTGCGCGACAGGTCCACGCAACTTCCAATGCACGCACCGTGTATCTTATGTAGACCTTCCACGGAGCGCCTGCGCTCCGCGGGACCTAAGGAGGTCCCCATGGCCGATGTCTCGGCGATCTTCGGAATCCTGCTCATGTTGGCGATTGTCTTCCCCGGCCTGATGTTCACTGTCTGGCTGCTGTTCCCTGACAAGGTCTCCCAGGCGGAGATGGTCCTTGGGGGGGCCAAATGGCGGGCGCTCGGTGTGGGGATTCTGTCTTTGGTCGTCCTACTGGCTCCGGTGATGGTCTTACTCAATGCCCCGGCCGGTGGAGGCCAGTTCCTCGGCTGGGCGTTGATTGCGGCCAGCTTGACGCTGGCCAGCGTCGGCGCGGCGGGCATCGGCCTGCGGATGGGCCGGCAGCTCAGCCTGATCGCCGGCGGCGGCATGAGCACCATCCGGTCGTTCCTCGGCGGCGTGGTGGCCCTCGAGCTGGCGGCCGCCTTCCCGGTCATCGGCTGGTTTCTGGTCATCCCCGGCGCCACGCTGTTCGGCCTGGGTGCGGCCGTGCTGGCCATGTTCCGTTGGTCGCCGCGCGTGCAACCAGCCCCGGCTGCGGGGTCCGCGCTTGCCTCCTCGCTCTCGCCGCGGGAGGCCTGATTGCCTGCCGCCAGCCACCTTGACCGCCGGACCTTCCTGCGCCTCTCCGCCCTGGTCGCAGCCGGCAGCCTCAGCACCGCCTGCCTGCCGTCAGCCAGGTTGCAGGGGAGTCTCTACAGTCGGCTGGCGGGCGAGCCCGCCCCGCTCGCGCCCCGGCCGCCGCTCGACCTGGCCGGCTTCGCCATCCTGCGCCGCCTGACATTCGGCCCAACACTTCAGGAACGAACACAGGCGGCGGAGATCGGCATCCAGGCCTGGATCGAGGAGCAGTTGGCATTTGAGGCAATGGACGACGGCCCGAGCGAGCTTCGCCTGCGCGCCCTGGAGTCGCTCACGCTCTCGGCGACGGAATTGGCCGATTGGAGCGACAAGCTGTTCGACGACATCGATCGGACGACGGTCCCCGACGAACTGCGCCAGGCGGCGGTCGTGCGCCAGCTCACCAGCCGACGGCAGGTCTACGAGCGCATGGTCGACTTCTGGACCGATCACTTCAATATCTCGACCGACAAAGGCGACTGCTTCTTCCTCAAGACCGTCGACGACCGGGAGGTGATTCGCCGCCACGCTCTCGGCAACTTCGGCGACCTGCTGCAGGCTTCGGCGCATTCGCCGGCAATGCTGGTCTACCTTGACAACCAGGCCAACCGGAAGGGCACGCCGAATGAGAACTACGCCCGCGAAGTGCTCGAACTGCACACGGTCGGAGTCGACGGCGGCTACAACCAGCAGGATGTGATGGAGCTCTCCCGCTGCCTGACTGGATGGACGGTCAAGGACCACTTCTGGCGCGGCCAGTTCACCTTCCAACCGGAAACACACGACAACGGCGTCAAGGTCGTGTTCGGCCAGCGCATCGACCCCGGCGGCCTGGATGAAGCCGAAGGCGTGCTGGATCGGCTGGCCGAGCATCCGAGCACCGCCCACTTCGTCTCGACCAAGCTCGTGCGCCGCTTCATCGCCGACCCTCCGCCAGCGCAGCTGGTGGAGAGCGCCGCCGCTCGCTTCCTCGAGACCCACGGCGACCTGCGCCAGGTGATGCGCCTGGTTCTATTCGATGGGTTGGCTCACCTTCGACCGAAGTTCGCCCGGCCGTCCGACTTCATCGTCTCGGCCTTGCGCCAGCTGCACGCTCGCCTGGAACAGCCTTTGGTCTTGCTTCCGCACCTGGCCCACATGGGGCAACCCTATTACGGTTGGCCGACACCCGACGGATATCCGGATCACGACGACGCCTGGCGGCACAATCTGCTGCCACGCTGGCAGTTCGCTCTTAGCCTGGCGCAGGGGGAGATCCCTGGAATCGTCCTCCCCTGGGAGGCGATCGAGCAACAGACAGCGGGAGGCGGTCCGGCCGCGGTGGCGGATGCCTTGAGTGTGTTGCTCCTCGGCGCTCCCCTCGAGCCAGCCGCCCGCCAGCACCTGCTCGACGAAGTCCTGGCCGGCGGCGCCTCCAGCGACGACCAGGTGGCCCGGGTCTTCCTGGCGGGACTGGCCGCCTCGCCGGCTTTCCAATGGCGCTAGCCGCGCTGCCTCAAAGCCAGGGAAGCAGAACAGCCCAGAGGGCACCGTGTTGGGGCAGATAGATCGAGGTAGCGACTGATGGTCGAGACACAAACACCCTGCTTTCACCAACGCCTCAGGTCCTCGTCCACCCGCCGAGGGTTGGCTGCAGATCACCGTCCCGGGGCCAGCCTGGCGCGCTACGCCTTCAACCCTTCCGGCCCGGCCGGGGATGTGTTGGTCGTCATCTTCTTGCGCGGCGCGGCCGATGCCCTGAACATGATCGTTCCGCATGGCGAGGCCGCCTACCATCGGCTGCGTCCGGCGCTTGGGATTCCCCGGCCTGACGACGGCCGGGCGGCCCCCGCCGAACGCGCTCTCGACCTCGACGGGTTCTTCGGGCTGCACCCTGCCCTGGCCCCGCTGCGCACCGCCTGGGACAACGGACATCTGGCGTTTATCCACGCCTGCGGCGCGCCCGACGAATCGCGCAGCCACTTCCGCTCGATGGAACTCATGGAGCGCGGCGTCGACGACGACAGCGGGCCGGCCTCCGGCTGGCTCGCCCGCCACCTGGCCCTGTCGCTGCCGTCGCCCGCTTCCCCGCTGCGAGCCGTCGCCTGGGGCGACCGTCCGCCGCGCAGCCTGCTCGGGTCGATCCCGGTGACCACGCTGCAGTCGATCGCCGATGCCCATCTCGGCTCCGACGGAGCGCCGCTGCAGGCCTTTCAGGCGGCCCTGTCCGCCCTCTACCAGCCCTTCGACGACCTGGGCGCCACCGGCCAGGAGGTGCTGCGTCTGGTCGGCTCGCTGGATCGCCTGCGGGGAAACGGAAACACACCCTCAGACTCCTATCCGCAAACCGACTTCGGCCAGGCCCTCGAGCAAACCGCTCGCCTGATCCATGCCGAGGTCGGGCTGGAGGTGGCCGCCCTCGATCTGGGAGGATGGGACACGCACTTCGCACAAGGGGGCAGTCAGGGCTTGATGGCCAACTTGCTCGTCGATCTGGCCTCTGGCGTGGCGTCGTTTTACCTTGATCTGGGGGAAGCAATCCAGAGAGTCACCTTGGTCACGATGTCGGAGTTCGGCCGCAGGGCCTACGAGAACGGCAGCCTGGGGACCGATCATGGCCATGGCAGTTGCATGCATGTCCTTGGTGGGGGCATTGGCGGAGGCAAGGTGTATGGACGCTGGCCGGGGTTGTCCGAGGGGCAGCTGTTCGGCCCTGGCGACCTGGCGGTAACGACCGACTACCGCGATGTGTTGGCCGAGATTTGTGCCCGCAGGCTGGGAGACGTATCCGTTGACAGAGTCTTCCCCGAATACCAACCCTCGGCTGTCGGGCTGGCCAGGTAGTTCGCCTCATCCCGGCGCAGCTTCGCCTCACCTTGTCGCCTGTGGCGCCGGCGAGGGAATCGCTCGGCCGATCCTTGACCGTCGATCTTTGGTAGCCTGACGGGTGCCCTTCTCCCCGCCGGTGCGGCTGCCGCGCACGAGTCTGCATGACGGCTCAGCACACAGCGCCGCGCCTCATCGACCGCCGACAGCGCACTTGTGCTTTCTGTCCAGCCCCCGCTCAGAATCCTGACACCAACTTGCCACAGAAACAGGCTATCCTAGGGGCCATGGCCGCCCGCATCCTCGTCGTAGACGACGAACCCGCCGTGACCGATCTGCTTGCCTACAACCTGCGCGCCGCCAACTACGAGGTGCTGATCGCCGCCGACGGGCGTCAGGCGCTGCAACTGGCACGCCAGGCGAACCCTGACTTGATCCTGCTGGACCTGATGCTACCTGAGGTGGACGGGCTGGATGTTTGTCGCGAACTGCGCAAGACCAGCGAGGTGCCGGTGATCATGATCACCGCCCTGGGCGAGGAGACCGACCGCGTCGTCGGACTGGAGCTCGGCGCGGATGACTACATCTGCAAGCCCTTCAGCGTGCGCGAGGTGCTGGCGCGCATCAGAGCCGTTCTTCGCCGCAGCCAGCCTGACGAGAACAAGCCTGCCTCGACCAGCATCTTGCGGGGCAGAGGAGACCTGAGGCTTGATGCGGAGAGCCATGAAGTGACTGTCGGCGGATCCAACTTGTCGCTCACTCGTCTGGAGTTCGACTTACTGTCTTTGTTCCTCAGCAATCCGGGCCGCGTGCTGACCCGCCAGCGCCTGCTGGAACAGGCCTGGGGGTACGATTTCGCCGGCGACACTCGCACCGTCGACAGCGCCATCAAACGCCTGCGCGCCAAACTGCGAGCCGCCTCCAGCCAGGCCGACTGCATCGAGACCGTGCGCGGCGTCGGCTACCGCCTCGTCGCCTGAGAATGCCTGCTGCCCTTCGCTCCCGGCTGTTCGCCAATCACCTGGCGATCCTTTTCCTGGGTATGGGGCTGTCGGTGCTTCTCTCCTGGCGGGCCGTGGAAGCCCTGTATGTCAACACCCAGCGTGAGAATCTGCTGGCCCAGGCGCAATTGACGGCCGCCGCCCTTCAGGGTCAGTCGCTGCCCATCACTTCGGGCGAACCGTACTCGCAGACGTCCAACGTCCTTCCAGGCATCCACACGCGTCTGCTCGGGAACCAGGGTGCGGTGATCGTGGGGTTGTCCTCGACGGAGGCCGGGGATCCGGTGCAGGTTCCTCCGGCCGAGAACGCCCCGTTCACGACGCCGGAGGAGCTGCTGCAGCGGCCCGAGATCGCCCAGGCGCTGCAGGGCCATCCCGCCACCGCCATCCGGCGCGTCGTTACGGCGCAAGGCCGGCGTGTGCTGTATGCCGCCGCGCCGATTCCGGGGGACGACAACCAGGTCTCCGGTCTGGTCTATCTGGCGATGCCCTTGCCTGCCTCCGGCTTGCCTGCCAGCCTGCTGCGCAACCTCGGCGCAGCCGCCCTGGTCGCCGGCGTGCTGGCTGGCCTCGCCGGGTCGCTGCTGGCGAGGAGGATCGCCCGCCCGGTCGAAGAAGTCGCCCGCGCCGCCGCAGCCGTCAGCGCCGGAGACCTGGACCAGCGCCTCCCGGCGGGGGGCGACATTCATGAGCTGAACAGCCTCAGGCTCGCATTCAACCAGATGACCGAGAGCCTGCGCCAGTCGGACCAGGCCAAGAACGCCTTCGTGGCCGACGTCACCCACGAGCTGCGCACCCCGCTGACGGTCATCAAGGGGACGATCGAAACCCTGGAGGATGGCGCACTGAATGACCTCGCCGGGCGCGGGCCTCTGCTGGCGTCCATGCAGCGCGAGACTGACCGCCTTATCCGTCTGGTCAATGACCTGCTAGTTTTGATGCGCGCCGATGCCGGAACGCTGCAGATGAGAATCCAGCCGCTGGACCTTGCCGAGTTGGCGCGTGCCCGCTGCGCACATCTTGCCGCCCTGGCCGCCGGGCGCAAGGTGCTTCTCTCGGTGAGAGTCGAGGCGACCGCGGCGGCTTGCGTTCTCGGCGACAGAGACCGTTTGTCCCAGGTGTTGGACAACCTGCTCGACAACGCCCTCCGCTACAGTCCAGAGGGCTCGACCGTGGCGGTCGAGATTCACCGACGGGGCAACGAGTGTGAATGCGCCGTATACGACAGCGGCCCGGGCATCTCTGAAGAGCACCTGCCGCTCGTCTTCGAGCGCTTCTACCGCGCCGACGCCTCCCGCAATCGTCAAAGCGGGGGAGCCGGGTTGGGATTGGCCATCGCCAAAGCCCTGATCCTGTCCCAGGGCGGGCGTATCAGCGCCGAATGCCCTCCGGGGGGCGGGACGATCTTGCGTTTCGTTCTGCCGGCGAGCGGGGATTGCCACGCAACGGACTGAGTACTGACACCCTCCTGAACGGGTGTGGGGATAAGGTGGGAAAGACCACCCTTCAGGAGGTTCCCATGAAGCAAGTTCCGACACTGATCAATGCAATTCTGACCGCGGTATTGGCTTCCCGTCTGCTCCCTGCCGGGATGCCCGGCGGCGCCCAAGCCGCCCCGCCCACCCCCGAGCCGGTGGCGGCCTGCGATCACAGCCGGTCGGTGCAGGTCACCGGCTCGGCGACGATCAACGTTGTGCCCGACCGGGGGCTGATCCAGCTCGGGGTGCAGTCCAATGGGCGGACACCGACTGCGGTTGAGTCTGCCAACTCAGCCGCCATTCGGAAAGTGCTCAAAGCCCTGCAAGCGCAAGGCGTCGCGGCCAAAGATATTGCCACCGATCTGTACGTGATCGAGCCGCTGTACGAAGACTACGACTCGCTCTTCATCAAGGGATATCGCATCAATAACGTCGTCGCAGTCACCCTGCGCGATGTGAAGATGACCAGCCCCGTCCTGGCTGCCGCACTGGACGCGGGCGCCAACCAGGTGATCAGCGTGGAGTTCTACACCAGCCAGCTCAGGAAGTACCGAGACCAGGCCCGCCAGCTGGCGGTGCAGGCCGCCCGCGAGAAGGCGCAGGATCTGGCAGCGGCTGCCGAGGCGAAGGCCGGGTGTGTCTTGAGCATCAGTGAGAACAGCTGGTCCTACTACAACGGGTGGTGGTATGGGCGCAGCCAGAATGCCTGGGCGCAGAACGTCGTTCAGAACGCGCCGGCGAGTGGTGCTTCGAGTGGCGCGCCAGGCGACGAACCTGTCAGTCTGGGGCAGATCTCGATTCGAGCCGAGGTCAGCGCCAGTTTCGGACTGGAATGAGGAGCGCATGAACACGCCCAGTTGTGTCCTGAGCTCCCTAGCGCTTGCCTTGTTCCTGGCCGGCTGTCGGACCGCGACGCCGGCAGCGCAGCCGGACGGCTTGAACCTCACCGGCACTGTCACCCATGCCGTCCCTCCTGAGCACGGACCCGAGGCGTTGCTGCCTCAGCCAGGCCAGGGATCGATGAAGGGATTCGAAGTGTACAGCTGGCAGGAAGAGGACGAATGGGTGTTCTCCGTCCTGATCGGGACCAATCGCCAGAAGGCACTTGATGAGATCCAGGCCCCGTCCGCACGCCTGGAAGGAATCGAAGAACTCAGGGCTGTGCTCGAGTTCATGCCTGCCGGGGAGATTGTGACCTGGTTATCGCCTGTCCCGCTGGGTTTTCCGCCCGAGGACATCCTCCAGGAGGTGCGGGAGACATGCGCCCGCCAGGAGCTGGAGCTGTCGATGCCACGCTAGCGGCAAGCAGCTGGCTGGCCTCCGGGACTGGCTCGGTCCACAAGGTAGACTCGGACCGCGGGTAGTACGATGGGGGACGAGGCCGAAGCCCGGGGCACTCCGCCATGCGGAACGGACCGCCTCCCATCGATCCCAGCGTCAAATGCTTGTCGGCTTCCGGGAGGCGGCCGGCGCAGCGGAGGGGAGCAGAGAGAGACATGAAGGTAAACCGGGCCCCCGTCTTGACGCTGTGGGCGGTCGTGGTCGCCGAGCGTTTGGGATACGGAGAGGAGTCCGCACTGACCCTGGGGAAGGCGCTGGCCGGGTTGAACGCCCAGTCGAAGGGCCGAGCGTTGGGGATCTACGAGGCGAAGGAAAAGGAGAAAGGGGTAAAGACGACTCCCGGCCGAGAGGTGCAGTTCGTGCAGCTGATGGGACGGTCGATCCCTGCGATCCAGACGGAGAAAGGACCGCTGGCGCTCAACAAGAATGAGCCAGTGGACCCGAAGAGCGTCCGCAGGTACCTGGACCAGAAGTTCGGCGGCGAGTTGGAGACGGTGTTGGGCGCGATGAAGGAGGTGGCCGCCTCCTACGACCGGAAGGAGCTTCAGACCGCCGCCTTCACCTTGTACGAGCAATTCCGGCCGGAGGTTCCCAAGGGCAAGCCAGGCTGGGGCGCCGCGGGCGAGTTTGATCTGGCTCGGGTCCGAAAACTAGCTAAGTAGGGCAACCGGCGATGTGCCTGTTCTTGTTCGCGGGATCATGCCCGGCGC
>CAZBJQ010000002.1:0-56370 GCA_964492235.1 uncultured Anaerolineaceae bacterium
CGAGTTCGTGCACTGGTCTTATCTCGATCGAGGCAGTGATGAGCGACAGTACTGCAGCCCGGGAGTCGATCTCCCCGTGGCCAGCGTGATGCGGAGCAAGTACGGGTCCTATCCGGAATACCATAGCTCACTGGACAACCTGGACTTCGTGACGCCGGCAGGGCTGCAGGGGAGCTACGACGTCCTGCAAAGGTGTATTCTCGTGCTGGAAGCGAACCGGGTGTACCGGGCAACCTGCCTGGGCGAGCCGCAGCTCGGCAAGCGTGGACTGTATCCAACTCTGGGCACCAGGGACACCAAGCAGCAGGTGCGTAGGATGATGGATCTCCTGGCCTATGCCGATGGCGAGCACGATTTGATCGATATCGGCACCCTGACCGGCGTCCCGGCCTGGGAGCTCGAACCGGTTGCCGAGAGGTTGACGGCCGCGGGCCTGCTCGCCGTGGTTCGGTGACACGGCGAAATCCGATAGCGGCCGCTTCCGGGCCGGCGGCCGATCCTGGGGCGTGGCGGGGGGGCAGGCCACGCTCGCCGTCGCAGGGCGGAGACAGGGCGGTCGCCTCCAGCCCGCATGTCCGGCGTGGCGAGGTGGGGGGTGGGTGTCGGATGCAACCGATGGACCCCGCCGCGCAGAAGACCCACGCGGGAATCCGGGGATCGGGACTCTGTTGAGGCGGTCGGGGATGGGTCTTGGGTGAACGGCAGCCATGACCATTGAGCGGCGGCGACCTTCGCGGTTGGCGATGAGGCTACCGCGTACAAGCGCGCTCTGGCTCGATCTGCTCCCGTATGTGCTGGTGGCAGGATTCATCCTCGTCGTCCTCCTCTTCTATCCATTCCGCTTCGTCTTCGAGATCGACCCCGATGAAGGCATTCAGGTCATGAAGGCCTTTCTCTTCAGCCGCGGTCACGGTCTGTACAGCGAAATCTACAGCGATCAGCCTCCGCTGCTTACGCTCATCCTGTCGGTCCTCTTCAAGGTCCTCGGTCCCAAGGTGCTGCCTGCCAGGCTGGCTGTCCTCGCCTTCTCGGCCCTGCTGATGACCTCCGCCGTCGTCTACCTGCATGTCTTCTGGTCCAGGTTGCATGCGATCCTGGGGCTGCTTCTGCTGGTCCTCCTGCCCTCATATGCCCAACTGAGTGTTTCGGTCATGGTCGGACTTCCGGCCATTGCTTTGGCGATGGCCTCCTTGCTGTTCCTGTGTTTGTGGCAGCGCGGCGAGCGCGTTGCGTGGCTTGTGCTCTCGGCCTGCCTGTTGTCCGCCTCGATCATGGTCAAGCTGTTCACGGTCATTCTTCTGCCAATCATCGTGGCTGGTCTGCTGCTAGCTCCTGGGCGGCAAGCGCTTCAGGGTCCCGGGAAATGGGGCCGGATTCGTCCGGCGCTGGTGTGGTCTGCGACCTTCGGGCTGGTACTCGGGGCGGTCCTTTTGGGGCTTGTCGGCCCCACCAATGTGCCCCAGCTCTTCGAAACCCACCTGGGAGTACGTGGGATCGAGTACTTCGAACGCGAAACTCTGGTCCGGCACGGCCGTGACCTTTGGCCGCTATTCCTGCTTGCCACGTTGGGAAGCGGATGGGTGATCTTGAAGCGCGCTTGGACGGGGACCTGCTTCCTCGCTTGGATGGTGGTTGGGGCCGCTTTTCTGACGGTCAATACGCCGGTTTGGTACCACCAGGTGATCTTGATCGCGTGCCCGGCATGCGTGCTCGGCGCCATCGGAGTGGCCGAGCCGCTGGCAGGGAAAACGTGGGGTGGCTGGGGGCGCCTGTGCCAGGCGGCCCTTGCCATTGCGGCTGGGGTGCTCTTGGTCGTATATGCCTTGTGGGCGATCCCAAGGGTCGTGGGCAAAATGGATTCCCGGCTGCCGAACCTGGTGGCGGGGGAAGCCCTGCGTGCGCGGGAGTACGACCTGTTGACACTCATCGACTACTTCGATCCCGGAGGCAAGGTCCTGGTCACAGATCGTCCGATGTTCGCCTTTCGAAGCCGCAGAGAAACGCCGCCAGAACTGGCCAATCTCTCGCAGAAAGTCATGAGGGGCGGGATCGTCTCTGAACAGAGGATCATCGACTTGATTCATGCGACCGCTCCGCCTATTGTGTTATTGGCGCGCTTCGATCTGCCTGAGGTGGAGAGCTATCTTGATTCGCGATACGACCAAGTGTACGGCTACGTCGACTTGAGGCTGTTCGTGAAGCCATGAAGTACATGTCAGTTCGAGAGGCGCAAGACCTCGGCGCCCGCAGGAGTTGGCGCAGGTGGGCAGGGTGAAATCGACGGAACCCGCTACGGGAAGACAAGGGGCGCTCCGTTCCAACGAGGCGCCTCGAACCTGCGCCGCGCGCCGAGTCCCATCCCGAACCGTCGTTCTTCTGGCCGCGCTGTTGGTCCTGTTGTCGGCCTACGTGTTGGCGTCCCAGAATCACTATGTCGGGTTCGAGCCCGGCTACGACGAACGTCAGCCAAGACATCACGGGTGGGTATCATCGCACGCGCTGGCTATCATCAGCCATGCGACTGCGGAAAACTACTTCGTCGGCTATGCACAGGCTTTGGTGGAAGACAACCGCACCCAGTACGACTACTTCGACCGGTATCCAGTGTTCTTCAGTGTGGCGATGAACCGGAGCCTCTCGATTGCCGACCGGCTGTCTTCCAAGGTGTATGTCGCCAAGCAGGTCATGAATTTGATCTTCCTAGCCACCCTGTTTGTGGGGTTCTTGATCGCTGACAAGTTGATCCAGAGCAAGTCGGCGGCTTTGGCTGCTGCCCTGTTGGCGATGAGTAGCGAGTACCTGCTCTTCTACAAGGACATGGTGCACTTCGACCAGCCCGCGCTGCTGGGCATGATGATCCTGATCTACACGATCGCGCTCTATCGGATCGACGGTCGCCGTCGCGCCCCATACCTGGGCGCGGTGGTGGCGGTCTCTATGGGGCGCGGCTATGCTTCCTTTGCGGTCCTGGTGACCTGGTTCGTTGCGGAAGCGGCTCTGGTGCTGCGGGCCAATCGACAGAACTGGCGGCAGAGCGCAAGGGTGATGATCGCCCATCCTGCAACCTTGTCGTGTGTGCTGGGCTTTGGCCTTGGCGCTTTGTTCTTGTCGTACAACATCGGTGTCGAGGCAGTGCGGACCGGGGTTCCGCCCCTGAAGACGAGCATCATCGAATCGGCCGAAAACCGCCTGGGACTGGATGAGGCATTCAATCTCCGTCACCAGGCCGTGACTGGCTGGCCAAGTTTCGTATTCGATCAACTGGATCGGGCGGTTCGCTGGTCACTCCCATTTCGAAAACCAGGTGGCGCCCTTGCCGGCAACATTGCGCTACTTGGTCTGATGCTCGCCGTGATTGCTGTTCAAGCTTTCCGCTGGGACCGCAATCGGAGGCTCTTGGTGGTAGTGCTTGTGGTATCTCCCTTCGTATGGATGTTCGCCATGCGCTATATGAGCGGCCCACACGACTACACCACCATGTACTACCTGGGATTCTCGTTGGCTTCCTACATCGGGCTCTTATCCCTGCTCGGAATTTCGTCGAGGCGAGCGGCGTCCTGGCTAATTCTCCTGGTCTCTCTCGGGAGCTTTGTCGTGGCCAACCAGCACACACAGGATCTTCACCGTGAGCTGGAGCTTCGCTCGGACAAGGTGGTCCGGCTCTCGGATTACACCTGGGACATGATGCGAATCCGGGAACAGTTGGCTGGAGAGGGACTGCGCATCTACATGACGCAGGCAATTCCGAACGCTCCCTATGCCATGGGTTTCTACCTGCCGGAACATGACCTGTCGACCCTTGAGGATGCGGACTATGTCATCGCCCGTATCCCGGATCTTCTTCCGGGGAACCTGACTCCGGAGAATAAACGCCTATTCCTGTTTCGCGGGCCGGCATCGGGGCAGTGAACGTCCGAAAGACTAGGAGCCGCCGAACATCGAGAGGATGCGGTGCGTGGTCACTGCCCGGATGTCCAGGACGACCACTGCGAGGAAGAGTGCGTACAGCAGATTGAGCAGGCTGACTCTTCGGCCGAGACACTCGAGGTTGCGGCCGTGAAGCGCGAAGCGTATGGCGTAAGTGAGGCTGAGCAGCAGCGGCACAAGTTGCGCCAAGACCAGGCGGTTCCCCTCCGCAATCTGGGCGAACCAAGCGTACAGGACGGCGTAGGCGAGAAAATACACGACCAGGAATACGGCCACTTGCGGGTACCCGCGGAGGGCGTCACCCAGGGACCTCCAATTCAGACACAAGGCGACGACGCACGCCAGGCTGAACAGTACGACGTACTTGGCGTATCCAAAGGAGTCCGCCGCTTCTTGGGCGGTCAGGGAGGCGCCACGTAGGATGCGCCCCACCATGTCTCCTGGGGTGTGCTCTCGGATGTACTTTCGGTAGGAGGGGATTTCGCTCGCGGGCATGTCCGGCCAGCCGCTACGGTCCCCATGCGCCTTGGTCCCTCGTTCTGCCTCTTCCCATGTGTCATACCAGACATAAAACGTTGAGTTGACATTGTAGAAGGGCTTGCCAAACCTATACCAGCTGGTCTTGATGTACGGGAACACCGTCAGAAGAAAGAAAGCCGCTACCAGTGCCAGGTTGACTGTGTGGGAAAAGGACTCGATTGGGACACCCCTGGTGCCGGTGCGTCTCGCATTCCGGAGGGCGCGGCTCACACTCCAGCCGAAGGCGACCAACAGGAAGACCCCCAATCCAGGCAGCACAGACGCCTTGGTCAGGTGTGCCAGCCCCGCGAGAACCCCGATGGCCACTGCCAGTGCTATCGATGGCCTGATCAAGTATCTGAGCATCCACACAAACAGGAACGCAACGAGCGTGTAGTACAGCAGCTCGGGCTGGACGTAGGCGGCCCTGAAGATGTAGAGGGCAAAGGCCGTAATGAGCAAGAGCGTGCTCGCCTCAAGGGGGGAAAACGATCGGAAGAAGAGCGCTCCGATCGCTACCAAGAGCGCCAGGGACAGCGCTAGGCTGAAGTACTTGGCGCGGACGAACGCGACCTCGCGAGGTTCCGCCGGGTTCAAAGCGAACGAGAGCAGGAACGAATAGACCGGCATCCGATTGCGGTTACCCACATGCGAGTACTCCTCATTCAAGAGATCTTCTGCGTAGCCGATGTATGCGTTCTGGTCTCGCCGCCTCGGATCGGTGTTGACTCGGATCAGATTCTGTTGGGCACCAAGCCAGTAGAGGATCGCCAGGAACACTCCCACTGCGATCGCAAGGATAACCCAAACCGACTTTCGAATGGACCTCCGATGGAGCGATAGCATGGGTAGGGCTGGCGCGCCCCGCGGCTGGGCTGCAGCGAACTCGCTTTCTCGACTGAGGGCAGCTTCCGTCGGGCGCTCCACTGATGGGCGAGGGGGTCCGGAAGCGTCAGGCCGATGCTCTCTTCGGTCTTGCCGTATGGCGACGATCCACGGTCGCAGGCATACAAGCGCGATCGCGCACACCAAGACCATCATCGTCCATGTGAGAGAGAAATCCCTCGACCAGAACGGCATCTTCGTGATGGGCAATTCCAGAGTCGCCACGAACAAGATGCAGCCATAGACAAGAGAGAGAACGGGCAACTTGACCCAGCGCGGTTTGCCCCGCAATGCGACCAGTACTGCGGCCGTGAAGACGACCGCTGAGGCGAGGTACACCAGGCCGGAGAGCGCTTGAGGCAGATGCATCTTGGCCTCTGCTATTATCGTCTTTGGCTGCCCTCGCCGCCAGGGGCGCGGTTGGTGGCAGAAGCCGGTGGATTGTCTTTTCAGCCGCACTCTGGCGAGTCTGTCCGCCCCGGCCCCGGCTGTGTCCCCCGCGCCCGAGTCCACGCGCTCTTTGATGCGGCGCAACCTTCCGCCGCCAACCCCCTTAGAAGCCTTGGCTTTCATTTCTATGGAGCGGAGCCCCTCTCGACACGCTCCCATATCCTGAGCTTGGGCGGGAGGAGATCGCGCAGCAACCAGGCAGCATTGGCAGTGTTGGCGTGATTGCCAAGGCGCCTTGTGCCGGGATCAGGATTGCACCCAAGAGAGTCTGATGGCGCTGCAAGCAGCAGACCACGCGATCTCGCCGGACCGCGACGATGATTTTGGAAACCTGCCCCGCACGCCGGTCGCGCAAGGCGCTCCATCTGGCCGGGAATCCGAAGATGGTGATTCATAGCGAGAGCGGGGATGAAGTCGTGGCGATCGAGGGGGTGGCCAGGGAGGTGGCGGACCGCTCGGTGCCGCACGAATATGCAGATGCTTACCTGGCCGAGTATGGCTTCAAGCCGGATGTGGACAAGGCATGGACTGTCAACTTCGAAGTGCATCCGAGGGCCCATTCGGGGGTTCGGAGGCGGACTACCCGGCCACGCCCACCCGATGGGAGTTTGCAGCCTGAAAGGAACGAGGCGCCTCCACCAGCGGTGCAGATGGCCTACAATTGGGCGGAACCCCCGAGATCAGCCGGAAGGGGGCAATGGAAGGAGCCGCGCAGTGGACCGCACAACTCTCAGGCAGATCGTGACGATCCTGGCGGTCGGGGTGACCATCGTCTTCAATGTCCTGGCCAATGCCCTGCCCTTGAACGGTTTGAATACAGGGGAGATCTCCGACCGGTTTCGTGTCTTGTTTGTCCCGGCCGGATACGTCTTCTCGATTTGGGGCTTGATCTACATAGGTATGGTCGTGTTCGCCGTATTCCAGGCCCTGCCATCACAGCGAGGAAACCCCCGGCTGGAACGCATCGGATACCTGTTCGTCCTCAGCGGCCTGGCCAACATCACCTGGCTGCTCCTCTGGCATTATGAGCGGTTCCTGCCGGCGCCCTTAGCGCTCATCGCCTTGGTCTTGCTGCTGGCGGGCGTCTACCTGCGGCTGGAGATCGGGCGGGCGCCCGTCTCGCGCAGTGAACGATGGTGCCTGCAGATTCCGACCAGCGTCTACCTGGGGTGGGCGACCGTGGCAACCATCGCCAATGTCTCAACGACGCTGTACTTCGTTGGTTGGAACGGATGGGGCGTGTCGCCACAAGGGTGGGCAGCGATCATGTTGCTGGCGGCGACGGTGATCGGTGTGTTGGTGTTCGCTACGCGCCGCGACTTCGCCTTCGTGCTTGTGCTGATCTGGGCCTTTGTTGGGATCGCCATCAAGCATGCCGCGGCTCCTGCGGTGTCGATCACGGCCTGGGCGACGGCGCTGGCTTTGGCGATCCTTCTGATGGTAGGGGCATTTGCCCGCCGGCGGATGACACCCGACATCAAGCCAGCATGACACCGCGACACCACGCACCGCCGAACTGCAAGCGCCGGCGAAGCTAGCACTCTGGTCGCTCGTGTCCGGTGGCGAGTGCCGCATTCCGATGTGGGCAAGGCATTCGCGCGGCACGCCTCTCGGGTTGCGGCCCGTTGGCCTTCTTCGGAGGCGGACATGTATCTGGATCTTGAAGACCTGGTGAAGCTGGGACTGGGTGTTTTGCCCGGCAGCTTGCTCGGAATCGGGCGGGAAAATCGGGACAAGGACCCGGCTTTCGGACCTTGATGCCTAGGAACGGGACCAGGATACCCACGATCTGGCGTCTGATCCGCCGCAACAACCCGCGGGCACTACGCAGGTTCGAGTCAGGCCTCGGAAAGGGACTCGTGCTTGTGCTCACGACGACCGGCAGGAAGTCCGGGCTTCCCCGCAAGACGCCACTGCAATATGAGGAGATCGGTGGCGTGTTATATGTGGGCTCTGCCCGAGGAACCCAGGCGGACTGGTACCGCAACCTGCTAGCCAACCCCCGCGTGCAGGTGCAGATCGGCAAGGAAGCCTACGCCGCCGTCGCCGATCCACTGCGGACAAGACAGGAGGCGCTCGACTTCCTGCGCGAGCGGCTTCGGCGACGTCCGCTGATGATCCGGTCGATGTTCCTCCTCCACGGCATGGCGCCATGGGGAGGGGAGGGGACCCTTGCCCAATTGGCCGATAAGGTGGCGGTCATCGCCCTTCATGACTGCAGGCGTGTGGAGGAGACCTGCCGCGAAGAGGAACTGCCCTCATAGAGCGCGTGTCGTGGCGGGGAGCCTCGCCGAAAAGTCGGGAAGGTAGTGAGCGGCCGGCGCAAGGAGGATCAGGAATCGGCCCATCGGGATTCGTCGTCGAGAGCGTGGCCGGGGCCAGGGTGATCGCCGGGTTGGTGTGAGCCAGGCCACCATGGCGGGGCGACTCGGCGGGATGTTTCCGGGAGCGCCTTCCGCAACAAGGATCGAAGCGATGCGTCCGACATCGGGCTGCCGCCCGCGAAGCCCCGAGAACAGAGGTCGGGCGCACGAGGATCATCATGGCCAATCTGCTAGAGCACCTTCTGGTTCATGACATTCGGCTGAGTCCACCGGAGATCATCGACCTGGCCGAGCCCATCCTTACGGTAGGAATGGCCGTCAAGACGAGCATCCGCACCGTATACCGAGATGTTCCCCGCCTGGGGAAGGCCTTCAATCGGGCGAAAAGGGCCTGGGCCATCCCGGACCGGCGGCTGCCCTGGGGCTTCGTGGCGGTGAGCGAGGATCACGATGTGGAGGCCGGCAGCTTTGTATACCTGATGGGCGAGATCGTGACCAGGATCGGAGACCTCCCCGAGGGATGGCTACGGTGTGTCATCCCGGCCTCGAAGTATGCTGTCTTTACGATCCGTCCGAAACGCCAGTTCGCCTGGCCACTGGCCATCGGGTCCGCCAAGCGCTACATCTTCCTTGAGTGGCTCCCTGCTTCCGGGTACGATGCCGGCGGCGAGATCGATGACTTCGAGTACCATGACGAACGTAGCCTGCGCAAGCGCGATCCATCGATCGATTTGTATGTGGCGATCCGGGCCAGGGCATAGGCACCGTCTCCAGGCATAGGTCGCCGCCAGTGCTCGAATTCCGACCCGGGCAGCGAATAGGCACCGGGCGAGAGTTCCCGCAGTCTTATGGCCAGTATGGCATCCGGCGCACCAATGGAACCCGACCGAGTGGAGCCGGCCAAGCTCCGGGTATCCGCCAAGGAAGGCGACCGTAGAGCGAATCGAGCGGCGTGCTTCCAGGAGATGAGGGTTGAAAGAGGAATTGTTCTCCATCTCCAAGGCCGGGCTCCAAGACGTTACCTTCCTCCAGGAGATGCTGTTCGAGGCAGCCTACTGGCGGCCGGACCGTCCCCGCCCGTCCATGGCAGAGGGTTTGTCTCGCCCGGACCTTGTGTATCTGCTGGACGGATGGGGGAGGCAGGGAGACCTCGCTGGCCTGGCCGTGTCGCAGGCCAGGGAGCGACTGGGTGCTGCCTGGATTCGCCGATGGACTGCCGCTCGTCACTCCTACGGCTTTCTCGACGAGTCAACGCCGGAGCTGGGAATCGGTGTACGGCGCGAGGCCCGAGGCCGGGGTGTGGGAACGGCGCTGGTGACAACGCTCCTGGCGGAGGCCTACTCGCAAGGCGTGGACCAAGTAAGCCTGAGCGTTGAGAAGGAGAATCCGGCACTTCGCCTGTACTCGCGCCCGGGCTTCGTCGTTTCTTGTGATACAGGCGGCGCCTATACTATGGTGGCCCCGGCGGGCTTGAGGCGAGGCCGGGCTCGGGTTTGCACGTAGGCGGGATGGGGAAAAGCAGGTTGCAGGTGCCTCGCCGAACCACGGGTTGTCCGACCCAGCCGTCGAGCTGCTGCCGCATGAACCGACTTACCGGGGGCATGCACCCTGAAGACCGAGAACGTAGAACGCCGCTTGACGTCAGGAGAAAGTAAGTTGGAGGTATCGCTGACCCCCAATGCCCAGCGTGTGCAGGATGCCCTGCGTGCCGGCGGTCTGACCTGCCGCGTGCAGGAGCTGCCGGCGAGCACACGTAGCGCCAAGGAGGCTGCCCAGGCCGTCGGATGCCGGGTGGGGCAGATCGCCAAGTCGCTGATCTTCCGAGGCAAGGAAAGCGGCAGACCGTACCTGGTGATCACCAGCGGCGCCAATCGGGTAAGCGAGACCCGCCTGGAGAGTCTGGTTTCCGAGCCAGTGGAGAAGGCTGACGCCGCCTTCGTGCGCCAGGCCACCGGGTTCCCTATCGGAGGCGTTCCACCTGTCGGCCACGCTCACCCGATCGAGACGTTCGTTGACGAGGACTTGTTGCAGTATGACCAGATCTGGGCAGCAGCCGGAACGCCCAACGCGGTCTTCGAGTTGACTCCCGGAGATCTTGTCCGGGTCACAGCTGGGAAAGCGATTTCTGTAGTGTAATTGCCGCGGTCTGGCCGGGTCATGCTTGCGTCCCGACCTGCGCATTGCGGATCAATCACGAGCCGGGCCGTTCCGGTCCCGGCCGCGCTGAGGAGGGATCACATGCGGAGATTCAAGCGGATCCTGGCGGTCCTGGCGGTTGTGCTGTGCGTGGTCGGCATTCTGCTGGCGGCCGCTGCAGTCATCGGTGTCTGGCGTGCAAACGGACCGTTGACGGATACGCTGGTCAAGACGGTCAGCGGGTTGGAGAAAGTGGTCGAAGGCATCGGCGCCGGTGTTGAGCGCCTGACCACCGGCCTGAACGCGGCGGAGGATGCGGTTCTGTACGTGGAGGACACGGTGACTGTTGCGGGGGAAACGCTGGCCAAGACCAGTCCGGTCTTGGACCTGCTCTCCAAGGTCATCAGTGAGCAGCTCGTGCCGTCGGTCGCTTCCGCCCGCGAGACGGCGCGTTCCATCGGCGAGAGCACGTTGGCGGTGAACAGCGCCCTGGATGCGATGAACACGCTGCCCTTCGTTTCCGTCCCGACGCTTCCGCCCGAATTGATGTCCTTGGCGCAGACCATGACCGATCTCGAGAGTGAGGCGATGCGCGCGGCGCAGGAAGTCAAGGATATGAAGCTGTCTGCAGTCGAGAGTGTTGTGACTCTGGTGACTGAACGCACCGGACGCATGCTGGCCCGGTTGAACACGGCGGAGGAAAAGGCCGACTCGGCTGCCGCCCGCCTGTCCGCCACCCAATCGGCGTTGGCCGAACTGCGCGCGCGGCTCCCGTTCTATCTCGACCTGGCCAGCGTGATCCTGACATTGGTGCTGGCCTGGTTGATCCTGGCCCAGGCCTGCCTGTTCTCACGGGCGTTGGCAACCTATCGATCCGCCGGTCCTGCTCTGGCTCCACCCCAGACCGAAGCCGCGCCTGTATCAGGTGAAACGAAGTCTTAGGCTTCCCCTGGGACGGCGGTGTCTGGCCTGCGTCGTGCTGCCTTCCGGCTGTGCTTAAATCGAGGAGGTCCAGCCAGATGCGGCCCCCCGGACACCTACTCTAGCAGGAGCGGACTGCCCTCCCCCCGGAGGCAGCGGTCGAGGCGAGGCGCTTCGATGTGTCCAAACAGTGCCTTGCGGCCGAGGTCACGCAGGAGCAGCGAACCCCGACGAGAGGCAACCAGGTCCCGATCTCTCTTAAACTGACCTTCGACCCGAGCTCCGCCGATTCCCGGAACACGACCTTCGTGCAAGCGTGCGTGGCGGGGGGACCGGGGTGACCACTGCCGATCAATCCCCTCGCGAATCTGGATGTCATCGGCGGGTGGCCGACCTCCGGGATGGAAGGGCTGGTCGGCGAGGTAGGATAGACCGGGCTAGCGAGACGGGAGCGTGCAAGGTGACATCCTCCGTGCGCGCTACCTGCCTGCCGGAGCCACGCATCCAGCCGCCCGAGGGATCCTGCCGCGAGGGATCAATGGAAACAAGATCGGATTCGTTCTACCGCGATTGGATCGGTGCCAATGCCCTGGGCGAGATGTTTGGCCTTGGATTGACCTTTACCATCGGCTTCGTAATCTTGAGCCGGGTGGGCGATCCGATCAGCTCTCCAGGCTGGCTTGCGCTACTGGGGGTCATGACGGCGACGGGAGCGGTCGAGGGAACCATCGTGGGGGTCGCCCAGTGGCGGGTCCTGCGGCGGAGGCTAGACGGCATCCGGCAGCGCGCATGGGTGGGTGCGACGATTGCCGGCGCGCTGCTGGCCTGGTTGATGGGTTCTCTGCCGAGCACCCTGCTGCAGGCCGGCGCCAGCCAGGCAGGGCAAACGGTCCCGGAGCCGGCGGCGTGGATGGTACTGCTGTTGGCTGCGGGCCTGGGCGCGGTGGCGGGCTTGGTGCTGGCATCTATCCAAGCCCTGGCGTTGCGCCCGCATGTCCTGCGCGCCTGGCTGTGGCTTCCGGCCAACGCCTTGGCATGGGCGATTGGCATGCCGACCATCTTCCTCGCCATCGACCCGGCACAGAGGGCGGGCCGAGGTCCGCTGGTTGTGGTCGTGATGGCCCTCGGGCTGGTTGCGGCCGGTGCGGCGGTGGGTGCAGTCCACGGCTGGATTCTGGTCCGCCTGGAGCTCAAGAGTGCAGCGAGGGGACGCCCGTAGCCCGGGCCTTGTCCACCCCACATCGTGATCTCTCCCATCGCCAGGGAGCCTTCGTGACGGCCTCGAGGCCCTACCCTCGCAGCCGACGCTGCGCTAGAACAGGCCTCGCATTACAAGCAGGAAGCCGAGGATCACCATCGGGATTCCCAGGATGGCGCCGATGATGGTGAAGCTCAGGATGACCCCCAGGGTCAAGAGAAGCACGCCGAGAAGCACGGCCAACAACCTGCCGGTTAATCTGACTACCCAGGCGATGAGATACCAGAAGGCAACAAACGGCCAGAGGATCCACGGTATGCTTCGGGTATCTGCTGTCATGGTTCCCTCCTCGAACCTGTACGGATTCATACCACCATTCGTTGCACACATCCACCCTTCGGTCTGACGATGGGCTGACAGGCGGGCACTGGCCACGACGCCCGCCAGCGCGGTCCGCCGTGGCGCTTTCCTTCGACGAACGGCCCGGAAGGGGCGCCGCCGCTGAGCCGTCCCCGCGCCGCTCGCATGCCCCTGTCGTTTCTGCCGGACAAGTCGACGGGTTGACCTACAATGGTGGCGGAAGGAATCCAGGCCGGCGAGCGCAAGATGGGCCGCGCCTGGAGTGAGGGTTGTCAGATGGGTGGGACACGTATGAAGGCCCCGGTAACGGCCCACATCTTCCTGCTGCGGGGAGGCCAGGTGCTGCTGCTCCGAAGATTCAACACTGGCTATGAGGATGGGAGGTACAGCGTCGTCGCCGGGCATTTGGATGTTGGCGAGACAGTCATCGAGGCGGCCATCCGAGAAGCGCGGGAGGAGGTGGGCGTGGAAATCCACCCCGATGACCTACGCCTCGTCGGTGTCATGCAGCGCAAGTCCAACGATGAGCGGATCGACTTCTTCCTGGCCGCCAGCGCCTGGTCCGGAGAGGCCGTGAATCAGGAGCCCGACAAGTGCGACGATCTCCGTTGGTGCCAGCTCGAGAGTCTGCCAGACAACACAATCCCGTATGTCCGCAAGGCGCTGGGCAACTTCCAGGCCGGCCGCTGGTTTGAGGTGTTCGGGTGGGAGAGGCCCGCGCTCGCCAGATATGACTCGCCCCGGAAGTCGAAATCCCGCCCGGTAGGTGTCGAGGTCGCTAGAGTCGATTCATCCGGGGCACAAGCGGAGGATCACTCCCTTGCCGAATGGACGCGGCTGCGGGCAGCTCTCTGGCCGGACTGCCCGGGACACCTACACGCCAAGGAAATCTCGGACCTCCTTGCCGATGCGGGCGAGAACGTCTGTTTCCTGGCCTGGTCGGTAGGAGGCGAGGCCGTCGGATTCGTCGAGGTCAGCCTGCGGCGCGACGCGCCCGGGTGCACCACCGGTCCGGTGGGGTATCTTGAGGGCTGGTACGTCTCACCCGGCTGGCGCAGGCAGGGTGTAGGGACGGCCCTGGTGGAGGCGGCGGAATCCTGGGCCCGATCCAGAGCAGCCCGGGAGATGGCCTCCGATACCCAGGTTGACAACACGACCAGCTGGCTGTCTCACCGACAGCTCGGCTATCAGGAAGTCGAGAGGGCCGTCCACTTCTGCAAGCGCCTCAATCCTACTTGACTGATCCGGACCTTTGGCCAGGAGAAGGCCGTTGGTGTCGCAAAGGGGGGAGCGCAACTCGGGCCTGAGGCGCTGCACCAGGAGGCTGACAGACAAGCCATGCCGCCTGAAAGCAACTGGGACATGAGGTGGTTGGGGGGTAGTGCCAACCCCTCATGCGCGGTCCTCCTCTCTGAGAAAGGCAATCCTCATCAGCCTGCTAGGCTTGGCCACCCTCTCGCCTGCGAGACGGCGTGATCGATCGCTTCATCCCCGGAGCGATGATCCGGCTGGGCGGGTTCTTGCCAGATGTGGCCCGCCAACACACGGTTGACGGTCGATGTCGGGAAGGTGCTGACTTCGAGCCCGCCGGCAAAAGCCCCGAGTCAGGTGACTTTCCCGCCCCGGGCAGGAGCGGCCCCCAGGTGATGCGGTCCCTGCCACAAAGGGAAAGGGCCTCAGGCAGCATGTCGCCGAGCTCCTTGCGGACATGTCATTTGCGCCAGTGGAGGAGCGTGCGCCGACCCGGCGGCGGTCCCGGGCCGCCTCGACCAAGCGGACCGGTCGCAAACGCCGGTCTTGCGCGACAATGGACCCGTCATCTTGAGCTCAAACCGGACCCCGTGCAAGGAGCCCTGCAGCGTGAAGATCGGTAAGAGCATTGCCCCGAGGGGGCGCACGTCCTGGCGCAGGTGGTTGGAGAAGAACCATGCGTCCCGGTCCGAGATTTGGGTCGTTTTCTTCAGGATGGGCTCGGGCAAGCAGGGCCTGGCATTGGATGCCGCCGTAGAAGAAGCCCTTTGCTTCGGCTGGATCGACGGCATCCTGAAGAAGCTGGATGACGAGAGATACGCCCTTCGGTTTTCTCCCAGGCGCCCCGGCAGCAACTGGGCGGCGAGCAACATCCAGCGGGCAAGGAGACTGACCGCCGAGGGCCGGATGACCGAAGCCGGTTTGGCCATGATGGACCCGCGAATCCTGCAGGACGAGTCATCATCCCGCCAGTACCAGACCAAACTGTCGCCCAATCTCGAGAGCGATCTCAAGCGGAATAAGCCGGCGTGGGAGACGTTCCAGCGCCTGGCTCCGTCGCACCAGCGCCAGTACATCGGCTGGATCATGGATGCCAAGAGAGAAGAGACACGTCGGCGGCGGCTGCAGGAAGCGATCTCGAAGCTCGAGAAGGGTAAGCCGCTTGGGGTGAAGTAGGGCGAAACCTGGGCGATGCAGCCGGCCGGGCGCCGGAGTGGGTGAGAGCACAGGCAGCTGTGATCGAGGAGGGCGGGGGATGAAGTGGATCGCGCTGGAAACGGAAGTTCCGCAAGCAGGGGAGGTGGTGTCCGAGGCGGTGTTGCAGGCGGAGGCCCGATTTGTGTGGGACCTGTACCTGGCCGGGATTGTGCGCGAGGCCTACTTCGACGCCAACCGGCACACGGCTGTCCTCGTGCTCGAGTGCAAAGACGAGGTGGAGGCGAGCGATCACCTTTCGAGGCTGCCGCTCGTCTCGGCGGGCCACATCCGTTTCGAGCTATTGCCTGTGGTCCCCTATCCTGGGTTTGGGCGCCTGTTCTCGGAAGAATGGCGCTGAGGCAAGGGGGGTCGATTGCCGACGTCATCCGTCCAACCCGGCCTTGCCCCCCCCGCAACCATTGACGGACTGACAGAATGAGGAGGAAACCGCGGTTGGCGGTTCCCAAGCCGAGCGAGGGAAGGCAGATGCGCATCGAGGGAAAGAGATGGATGAGCGTTTGATTCGGGCTGAGGTGACACTCGAAGCCCCGATCCTCGACGTTTGGAAGGCGTGGACAACGAAGGAGGGAGTGACCTCGTTCTTTGGCCCGGCATGCAATCTAGATCTTCGCCCGGGTGGCAAGTACGAGGTCTTGTTCGACCTGGATGTGCCGGCGGGGGATCGGGGAGGGGAAGGGGTGATCGTGCTGGCCGTCCAGGAGCCGACCCTGCTCTCGCTCACCTGGAATGCGCCGCCTGAGCTGCCCGAAGTGCGTGGGCAGAAGACCCACATCGTCGTCAGACTACGGGAACTGCAGCCAGAGCGAACGCAAGTCAGTCTCACGCATGACGGCTGGGGGCAGGGCGGAGAGTGGGACGAAGCCTTCGCTTACTTTAAGCGGGCATGGAGGAGAGTCGTTCTCCCATGCCTGAAGTACCGCTTCGCTGTCGGCCCGGTGGACTGGGCGCATCGCCCGGACCTCGCCGCCTATCAATGACCGCGGCTGTGGACGGGTCCGAGGGCTGGGCCATCCCGATAGGATCATGAGTCCGGCCAAGCGTATCGTCTTACTGACCTACGGGACACGGGGCGACGTGGAGCCGTTCCTTGCGCTCGCCGGTGGATTGCTGCGGGAGGGCTTTCGGGTGCGCCTCGCCGGCCCGGCGCGCTACGAATCGCTGGCGGCCTCGCGTGGTGTGGAATACGCCGGGCTGGTGGGCGATCCGCAGGCCATCGCCGTCGGCCTCTCCCAGCGTGCCGGGCTGAACGGGATTCGTATGTTCCGGTTCATGTCCTCATACTTGTACCCGCTCGCGTATTCCGTGTTTCAGCAATGCATCGAGGCTGCCGGCGACGCTTCGGCGATCGTGCATTCCTTCCTGATGACCTACGCCGGGCATCATATCGCCGCCGATCTCGGGATCCCTGACATCTCGGCCCAGTTCTTCCCGGCCTTCTGGCCAACGGCAAAGTACCCGGCACCCGTCTTCCCTGACTGGCGTCTCGGGCCTGCCTACCGACGGCTGACGCATCACGTCGTTACGCAAGCCTTCCGCTGGGGGAGCCGGGTGATGTACTGGCGCCTGCGACGAGCCCATCCGGACTTGCCCCGCCTGAACGAGTGGTCGTTGGACCCGTCGGGGCGGACGCGACTGCCGCTGCTTATGGCCTATAGTCGGCACGTCCTGCCGCCTCCCGAAGCCTGCCCCGAAGCGCGCGTGACGGGCTACTGGTTTCTGGACCATCCCGACGACTTGGCGCCTCCCATCGGGCTGCGCCAATTCCTGGACTCGGGACCGCCGCCGGTGTTCATCGGCTTCGGCAGCATGACGACCACCAGGCAGCAACAAGTGCTCCGGGCTTGCCTGCAGGCTGTGGAGATGTCAGGCGTGCGGGCGGTCCTCAGCCTGGACGGTCTTTCCAGGTCGCAGGATGATCTGCCGAGGTCCGTGCTTCCGATCGGCGATGTGCCGCACAGTTGGACGTTCCCCCGGATGGCCGCCATCGTCCACCACGGTGGCGCCGGGACAACCGGCAACGCTCTGCGCGCCGGCCTCCCAAGCGTCGTCGTACCCTTCACGGCTGACCAGGCTTTCTGGGGGAGACGGGTCGCGCTGCTGGGTGCTGGACCGCCGCCTATAGGCGTGGGTGAGTTGCGGGCAGAGAACCTAGCGCAGGCACTGCGCCAGGCCCTAACGGATCCCGCGATGCGGGCGCGGGCGGCGGACCTCGGGGAGCGAATCCGCCTCGAGCGTGGCGTTGAACAGGCGGTTCTGCAGATCTGTGAAGTGGCCGGGCCCCGCTGACCAGCGCCTGAGTCCCACTGGGACAAGCTCAGCTCACCCTGGGGAGAGTTTCCCCCAGGGGCTTGGCGGAGGCTCACATGACCCTGAGCCGCTGATGTGACAAACTCCTTCCGTGTAGCGAGGCGGGTGATGATGACGACGAAGAAGGCAATCGACGAGTTTCTCAAGCAGCCGGCGCTGGCGGTTGTTGGCGTGTCTCGAGGAGGCAAGAAGTTTGGCAGCGTCGCCTATCGGGAGCTCAAGTCGAAGGGATACCGGGTCTACCCCGTGCATCCCCAGGCGGCGACGATCGATGGCGACAAGGCCTACCCCAACCTCGGCGCCTTGCCGGAACCTGTGGGCGGCGTGCTCATCGTAGTGCCGCCGACAGAGACTGAGAAGGTTGTGCGTGACATCGAGCGCGCGCACATTGGCCGGGTGTGGATGCAGCCGGGTGCCCAATCGGAGGAAGCCGTCCGCTTCTGCGAGGTGCACGGGATCGAACACGTAGAGGGTGAGTGCATCCTGATGCACGCCAGCCCCCTTGGCTTCGCGCATCGCCTGCACCACTGGGTGTGGGGTGCGTTGGGCAGGTTGCCAGGGGAGGTCTAACCGGGCCGCGGCCAGCATCGGCTTGAGCCGGGCTGTCATCTGCCGGAAAGGATCCGTGGTTCTGTCCTGGGTCCACCCGGGCGACCAAGCATCAGAATCCTACGGTCCAGGCTGGATGAGGCGGCCCATCCGATGGCGATGACGAACGTCATCGTGCGTTTCGATCTCGACTCCTCCAGCACCCCGGATCCTGCGCGGCAGGCCTTCAGGGCTGTCGGTTCCATGTTGGGTGGGCGTGCCAGGCTGGATACGCAAGTATCTCCTGCTTGCGGCGGTAGGCCGCTCGGCCGGCAGGGTCCATCTCTGGCAGGACTGGGGGACGACGGAGGCCCCTTTCATAGAGCCGTGGATTGAATCCGTCCTCGGTGAAGGCGGCACCGGCCGTTGGTACCCTGCTTCGCGTGCGGGGGGGGTGGACGACAGCCACAGCATTGAGATCCTGCGCCACGGTGGAACCGTCGGGGTTCCACAGGGGAGCGCCACCTTGACTCCGACCGGAATGGGCCCGGATCCTCCTCCGGCGGCTCGTTTTCGGATAGACTTCATCCTAGATGGTCGGCGGGCCAGCGACGGGGAGGTCCGGCCGGGGCCGACAGGGAGGATTGGGTGGGGACCGAGACGGAGTTCTTCGAGTGCATCCAGCTTGGCGACAGGTCGGCAATGGAAAAGATGCTCGAGGCCGACCCTAGCCTGGCGCGCTTTCGGAACGCGTCCGGCCTCTCGCCCTTGATGCTGGCCCTGTACTACCGCCGGCCCGCGATCGCCGATCTGCTCCGGCATTGTGTGAGCGACCTCGACATCTTTGAGGCCAGTGCCTCGGGAGATAGCGAGCGAGTGCGGCATCTCCTCCAACAGGACCCTGATCTGACGAATGCCACCGCAGCCGACGGCTTCCAGCCGCTGGGTCTGGCGTGTTTCTTCGGCCGGGAGCAGGTGGTCGAAGTGCTGCTGGCCGGCGGGGCGCAGGTGAACAGTCCGTCGCGCAATATGCAGCAGGTGATGCCGCTGCATTCCGCCGTCGCCTCCCGTCAGTTCAGAATCGCCCGGAAGCTGATAGCTGCCGGCGCCAATGTGAACGCGGCTCAGGCGGATGGCTTCACTCCGTTGCATGGTGCGGCCCAACATGGCGATCGTGAGCTGGTCGAGCTACTTCTGGCCGGGGGCGCGGATCGTTCGGTTGCTGCGGCAGATGGGCAGACGGCAGAAGCGATTGCGTCGGCGTGCGGCCACACGGCCATCGCCCAGATGCTCGCGCCAACCGCCGGGAGACAAGAAGCTTGAGGCCAGTGTCGACGGAGCGGGGCCAGCTTCAGAGCATGCTCGCCGATTCGGAGGCCTTCAAACAGCGACCATTGCGGAGGCACATAGTAGAGACGACGAGCGGAAGCGGGAAGCACCGACGATTCGGCACTGGCCCCTCATCGGATGGGCGCATCGCCGATGGCCCGCCGAAGGCCGGCGATCCTGGGGCTGGAGGCTATGCCCTTCCTCCATTATGATGCAGGCACAGCCCAATGACCAAGTATGCCAGCTGCTCCTGTCCAGGCTCTCCACAGCGCTAGGACATGGCGGTCCGATTCTCCTGGAGGCGATCACCAGCACCCATGCTGCGGAATTCCTACGATCAAGCCTACTTCGAATCGGTGCTGTTCCGTACGACGGCCGACTCACCGCGCACCCGGAAGCGCATTGACCTGATCCTTTCACACAAGACCGGGGGTGAGCTGCTGGAGATCGGGTGCGCCAAAGGCCATCTGCTGCAGCTCGCTGCATCTCACTTCTCGGTCTCGGGTGTAGAAGTCTCGGAGTACGCCACCCAAACTGGGGCGGAAGAACAACGCGACAAGATCACTATTGCCGATGTCCAGCATTTCGAGATCCCGTCGGGTCGGTATGATGTAGTTGTGGCCTTCAATGTGCTGGAGCATCTGCAGGATCCGGCGGTGGTGCTGCGGGGGATCGGCGAGGGCTTGAAGCCGGATGGTGTGTTTATCGGGTCGGTCCCGCTGAACCACAGCCTGGTCGGCGGAGTCCATACCGGGATCACGAACGTGCTCGATCGGACTCATCGATCCACCTTCAGCCTCAAGCGGTGGCGTCGAGAGTTCACTGCAGCCGGTTTCCTGGGTCAGGACGTATTTGGTGAGATTCAGATCGGCCCGAATCGGTCGCTGTATGTGCGCACGCCGCTCTGGGAGCATCTGAGCTTGAACCTGATGTTTGTCCTGGTCAAGGTGGATGCGTCGGCCTCGCCACCGGACTCGCCCGCCCGATGGTAGCCAAACCTCCCTGAGGTGTGCGGTGAGGGGGGCTTTCGACTTCGATCGTTTGCGGCCCGGCCAGAAGAAGTTCGCGGGCTGTTGTTGAGATCATGCGGACGGAGCCTGGCGCACGACCGGTAAGAGGCGCGCAGTGACGCAGCGGACGAAGTTCATCCCCTACCGGCCGAAGACGATTCTTAACAAGAGTAGCCGGCCCGACCACTGGTTCTGGGCGCGCTACAGTGCCTATCCCTACATTGGCTGCCAGCATGGTTGTGCGTTCTGCTACTGTCGCGAGCGCAAGTACGCGCCGTACGATGACCCGCAGGATTTTGCCCACGTTATCAAAGTCAAGCTGAACGCGGCGGAGCTGCTGCGAAAGTCGCTGGGGCGCGTGCCCGTCGACCTGGTGTTCACCGGGGACTACCAGCCGGCGGAACGCAAGTTCGGGCTTTCGCGCAAGATGCTCGAGGTCTGTTGCGAACTTGCCTTTCCGGTCTTTGTGCTCGAGCGCTCGCCGCTTGTCCTGCGCGACCTGGACGTGCTGCAGTCCATCCAGGCCAAGGCGCCTTCCGTCGTCGCCTTCAGCATGATCGCTGCGCCGGACACGCCATCCGAGGCGAACGTTCGCCAGCTCGAGCGTCTCGCACCCCGGGCCGCTCCGCGCCTTGCCGCCATGGAGAAGATCGCACAAGCCGGTATTGTGACCGGCACCTGCGCCATGCCGCTCCTGCCTGGCCTGGCTGACGACCAGGCGAACCTGGAGGCGCTGGTTCGCTGCACAGCGGATCACGGCGGTACGTTCGTTCTTGCCGGCAGCCTGACGCTGTCTGACGTGCAGCGCGACTTCTTTCTCGATGCATTGAAAGGGCGTCATCCGGAACTGCTTGGCCTCTACGACACGCTCTACCCTCCCGGAAGCTACGCCCCGGCCGGAGATCGCGGCCGTCATGTGGCGAGAATGGTTCGTGAGCTGTGTACCCGCCACGGGATCTCCGATCGAATTCCTCGCCCGGTCATTCCAGGCGACAAACGGGAACGAAACCGGCGTCTGGCGGAGTGGCTTGCCAACCAGGCATACGCTCTCGAGCTCGACTCTGCATCCGCTCGGGACTCTTGGGTCTACCGAAGAGCTTCCTGGGCGGTCGAAGACCTGCAGCAAGACATCCTTATGGTCTACCAAGCGATGGGGGTGCGCGGGCTGGAAAGTCTGCGCGATCTCGGGCAGGGAATGGCACCGATAGTCGAGCGTTGGCTTGCGGATCTGCCTCCTCCGGTCCTTCGTGCGTGACGAGCATCGACGCCTGCCTCGGCAGTGCGATGGATGAGGCGGTCTCCCGGCGGGGAATCTCCAGTGCAGCCTCGATTGGGCCTGGAAGAGCCAGGGCAAGCCGGCCGGTGGCATGGGTCCCGCCTTGGGTGCCGCCGGGAGGCAGGGTGGGTCGTTTGGCACAACGCTGCCATTCACGCTATGCTCGGTAGATACTCCGTCGATAAGGCAAGGGGCGTCGATCCCGGGATGGTCCGCTGACCGGAATGTCCCTGATGGCAGCGGGTGGTCTGGCTCGCATTCCATGCCCCTTGCAGGGGGGTGCTCGGTGAGTGACTTCAAAATCCAGGCCCGATTGAACGGCCCGTACCTTGTCCCCGGACCGCTGACGGTGAAGTACGAATCGGGGGAGGAGCGGAAGGTCGAGCAGGAGAAAGTCTCCCTTTGCCGTTGCGGAGGCTCGAAGGACAAGCCCTTCTGCGACGGAACCCATCGGACGAACGGCTTCGCGGCTGCGGCCGTGACCCTGGAGGCGGACTAAAGGGCATTCCCCTCCCATCGCCAAGAGAGGATCATCTGGTCTGAAACCCTGGACGACCATGTCGCCCGGCAGACGCCGCCGAAGGGCACGGTTTAGCCGGCCGGCGACATAGGACGGCAATCCCGACGTAGTGAGGAGAACGCATGCCGGTACCCTCGGTGCAAGAGCTGATCCCGGTCCTGCAGACGGCCATCGGCCCGGTGATCTTGATCTCCGGGATCGGCCTTCTCTTGCTTACGATGACCAACCGCCTTGGCCGGGCCATCGACCGCGCCCGGAGCTTGTCGGCCGAGCTGCCGTCGGCGGATGATCAGGGCCGGGCGCGCATCGCCCGCCAGCTGAGCATCTTGTGGATGCGCGCCCGCATGATCCGCCTGGCGATCTCCCTGGCGACGATCAGCGCACTGACCGCTGCCATCCTGGTAATCGTTCTCTTTGTGACCGCGTTGCTGTCGGCCGAATCGGCGTGGCTGATCGCGGCGCTGTTCACCGCCTGTATGCTGAGCCTGATCGCCTCGCTGTTCGTTTTCCTGCGTGACATCAACCAGGCGCTGGCCGCCTTGAGGCTGGAGCTGCATGGGGCGGCAGCAGGGTCATCGGGTTCCGACATCATGGATGGGCGGGTGCGGGAATAGGCGGCTTGCCGGGCGTCGGCTCGGCGCTGTCAGAAAACCTGCCTGGCCGGCCAGGAGTGGGAGAGTGAACGGGAATCCGGGCAAACGACCATCCCTTGGCCGCGAGGTGAGGCTGTGAAACTGAGCCTCGGCACCACCGTCGTGAGCATGATCCTTGGCTCCCGGCTGCATCCTTTGCTTGGCTCCAGCCTGGGGCGGCTTGGGTCCTCCAGGCGAGAGAGTGGGAGGCGGTACACCACGCCGGTCAACATTCATCGCAAGCCCATCCACCTAACGGGGAGCTGGCTTTCCACCACACCACTTGGCGGTGATGAACCGAGAGCAAGGGCGGGCGAGCGCCGGGAGTTCTTCGGCGCCCGCCGGTACGACGGCCCTCTGTCAAGGGTGACGGGCGGGGCGGATGGGGAGGGACTTGTTCTTCTTTGCGGAGAACCAGCGAAGGTCCGTCCTGGGGGGTCCAGCTCAGCATGCATGACGACAAGGAGGTCGATCGTGGACAGACGGCTCGGGACACGACCGCAAGATAGCTGTGCATGGGTGTCCCTTGCCCTGGCGCTGCTTCTCGTTGGCTGCCGGGGGAGTATGGATCGAGGGGCCGGGCCGGGGGAACCATCGGCGTCGCAGGGTGCCGTGACGGCGCAGGACTCACCCTCTCTGACCCCTGGCGCCTTGGGAGTAACCACGCCTGAACCGGAGACGTGCTTGAAGCGAGACGAGCTTGCCCAACTGTCGTTGAGCGAGCGCGCCGGCCTGGCGGAGATCTGCTTTCTCTCCGACGATGGTCTGCCCACCATCGTTGACCAGACCCGGCACATCGAAGGGATTCGAGCCTTCCTCGGGGATCCCGCTCGCCTGATTGCATTCCGCGAAGTCACATCGATGCCCAACTCGCCCAATGGCGATCTGCGCACGGCACTGTACGAAGACGAACGCGGCCTACAGTACTACTACGCCGACGCGGCCAACAAAGTCGTGGAGATGTCGCCCGCCTCCTACAACCCCGTTCCATCCTCGCCATCCCTGCCTGAAGACGAACTGCGGGCTCGGGCGGAAGCCCTGATCGCCAGGGAGCTTCCCGAATTCGAATCCATGAGAAGCCGACTGACAGCCTCGGGTGGCCGCAAGGGCACAGATCTGCACTTCTTTCGCTGGGAAGACCCGACGGGGATGGCATGGACCTCTATGCCACCCCTGGCGCAGGTGGGGATCACCGGCTCTGGCGAGGTGTTCTCCTACATCAACACCCTGTTCTACTTAAAGTGACCGCCCAGGCTGGCGTCCGCCTGCTGCGCTCCGACGGAGACAGAGGACATGTGGCGGGCGTGCAACCAGTGCCGCCGGCGGGAGTCGATACGAGCGCGGCGTGAGAGCCGCCCGGCCGCCGAGGTGGATGCGTGGGGCGTCTTTGCGACGATGGGCCATCGTCGGGCTTGCCGCCGGCCACCTGGCTCCGGACCTCCTGGGAAGGAGCAGGTCGAAGGCCCATTTGGCCGGGTACGACGTGGCTTACCCTGTCGCCTTCGTCCTCTCCAGGATGGACAGGTTCCCGGCCGGGCATGGCGGCAAGCGTGTCCGGAAGGCGGTGCGGCCTGGCCTGGCGCTCGCCGGGGCCTCCCCAGGGAGGATTTGCCAGGCCTCCTCCCGGGCACAAAAGACAAGGGAACCAGCGTTCATTCACGTGCTGCGGCTGGGCGTGTAGACTCGCCTGGCGGACGCTGCGGCCATGACAGCCTGAAGTGCGGACAGCGGGCATCACCGGAGGGCAACGGACATGGTCATTGAATTGCTCCAGCGCGATCGGCTTTCCGCCTCAACCCTTGACGAACTTCGTCGGCTGCTGCCGCACCTTACCACTCGCGAGGTAGACCCCGCTCAAACCGCGTCAGCCGTACTCCAGGATCCATCTGTGACGCTGCTTGTTGCCAGGGAACACTCCCCAGGGCCGATAGAAGGGATGGTGGCGCTGGTCGTGTATCAGGTCCTCACCGGCAGACGAGCGCGCATTGAAGACCTCGTCGTCGATCCGAGCGCCCGGGGCCGGGGCGTCGGGGAGGCGCTGATGGAGCAGGCGGTGCGCCTCGCCCGCCAGGCGCAAGCCGACGTCGTCGATCTCACCTCCAATCCCCGCCGGCAGGCCGCCCACCGGCTGTACCTGCGGCTCGGCTTCGTGCATTGGGAGACGAATGTCTTCCGCCTGGTGCTCGACGGGCCCCCCATGGATGCGTTGCAGTCCAAAGACTCCTCGGCCTCTCCGCAATCGGACGGATGCTGAGCTCGGCCCGGATCGGCCGACCGAAGGGATCGTGCCCGCCCGGCGGCGTCGAACCCACCTACTGCGAAGGAGCGGCGATCCGGATCGCGACACAACGACGACCAGGTGAGTTTGATGTTCGGCGTGGTATGATTTCGCGGTGGCGGACAAGCTGGGACCAGGGGCAGGCCTCCCGCCGCCACCCTGCGCGAAGCTCTCGAACACCTGCTGGCCTGTTTGAGGAGGGGAGACGTGACCAAGCTGATCGACATCGAGGGAGTCGGTCCGATTTATGCTGCCAAGTTGCAGAAGGCCGGCGTGCGTTCGGCCAATGGGCTGCTGGAGCGAGGCGCCACGCCCACAGGCCGCAAGGAGATCGCGGCCAAATCAGGCATCATGGACTCATTGATACTTGAGTGGGTGAACCACGTTGATTTGTTCCGCATCAAGGGTGTGGGCAGCGAATACGCGGACTTGCTGGAGGCAGCCGGCGTCGACACGGTCGTCGAACTGGCGCAGCGCAACGCGGAAAACCTGCACCCGAAGCTGATCGCCTCCAACCAGCCGAAGAAGCTGGTCCGGCGCCCTCCGGGCGCGGACCAGGTGCGCAACTGGATCCAACAGGCGAAGAAGCTCCCGCGCAAGATCAGCTACTAGGCCGGGTCCCGCCGCGATCCACCCGGGTCCAGGGATCCGAGCCAGATGGTGAGTGCAATCCGGGCAGGGAGGGGCATGACCCCCGACCTGCCCGCGTGCGTCCAGTAACCTGCCGCTCGGCTGCCCAGACGCTCGCCTCGAGGCCGGGCCCGGGTACGTGACCAGCCATGGTGAGGGGCGCAGGACCTCGTCCACGGCGGGATCGCATCAGGTACTGATTGCAGGGCCCTCCGATGCCCGGTTCGGCCAGGTAACGCGCCACTTGGGCTTGTTCGACCGCGGCTGGCAGATCCATCTCCGCCTGCAGTAGCCGGATCAGCTCACACGCCGCCCGGGCATCGGAGGGCTGGTCGCATTGGCAGGGCAGGCCGTCGTGGGATGGCTGATCAGCGGGCGGACTGTGTCCCGGGCTTCTCATGGCGGGAGATCGCTGCGAACAGGGGACCTCATCGGCCATCCGGGGCACCGCCAGCAGGGAGTTGGCCGGGCGCCGCTGCAGCAAGTAGTCAGCGAAGCCCACCGGGCCGGCTGCGTTGAAATCGAAGTCTCGACGCTGGAAGGAAATCTGCCCGCGCAGGCCTTCTACTTGTCCCTGGGATTCGCAGGTGGGGCCATTGATATGGAGGGCCATTTGTCCCAGCCGAGGCTCTGTGGGACTGCCCCAGGGCGCGGATCGGCCAGCGGCAGGTGCAGCCAACCGGGCTGGACCCAAGCCTGTCGCCTTCACGCCCAACTCTCCCCGCTCCTCTCTTAGAACTCTCCCGCCAGCTCGGGGTGCCACAGCTCAGCCGGCCTGCTCGCAGGGTGTGTGCTCCGTCTGTCTCAGCCTGCTGCCGCCAGGGCCGAGGTCCGGAGGGGCACGCGCCAGCCGATGGGGATCTCCGAGAAGTGTCCAGCTTGCGGCCACGATTCGGGCGGTCTCACCTGTGAGACAATAGGCGGGCGCCCGAGGCGGGCTCGTTTGACCTCGGTGTCTGGCATGGGAGGCTGTCGATGGACATCTCACACGGGGTTACCAGCTTCGGATCCTTGATCGCATTCCCGGTGCGGGGAGAGAAATGGGCCGAGAAGATGCTCGTCGGGTCTGGGATCGTCCTGGTGGGATGCATCATCCCGATCCTGCCGCTGATCTTTGTCTACGGCTACGCGGTTCGCATCATGCTTCAGGCCATCGGGGGGGACGCTCTCGAGCTCCCTGGCTGGCGAGATTGGGAGAAGCTGGCGAGCTACGGCGTGCGGGCCATGGTGATCGGTTTGGTCTTCTCGCTGCCGGCGATACTCGTGTTCACGGTCGGATTCGGGCTGTACATGATGTCCACCCTGGCCCTGTCGGCGGGGGACACGGGCTCGGGGTGGCCGTTCGGGCTGTGGTTCATCGGGTTCGGGGCATGGATGCTCTCCATGCCGGTCGGCAGCGTCCTCATGCTGTTGGCCGCCGCCGTCACGCCGCCAGCTTTGTCCCACTTCGCCGTCAACGATCGATTGTCGGCAGCCTTCTACTTCAAGGAGTGGTGGCACGTCCTCGCCGGCAACAAGCTGGGCTATCTTGTCGCCTGGATCTTCCTCATGGGTGTCGGCGGGCTTGTCTACTGGGCGATCTTCATCCTGGGTTACTCGTTCATCCTGTGTTGGCTGGTACCCTTTCTTGCCGCGCCGTTGTACTACTACCTGCTGATCGTGGGCGCAGCCTTGTTCGGTGTCTGCTATCGGGATGGAATGATCGCCCGCTACAGCTGAGTTCCGCTTCTGACGGCCGGGACTGCTGGATGTCGAACGGCTGGACTCCAGGAGGCGCGTGCTGTGTGGCTCCGACCGTGGACGGCGCAGCGGTCGCTCGTCTGTCTCACAACCGGCAACGATCAACACCGCCCGGTCTGCCGGAGCGAAGTCGCATTCCCTGGGAATGCTAAAAGGCCATCAAACCGCGGAAGCGGTACCTGCCTTCGGCCCCTTGGCGCGAAGTGCGAAGGACCCCTGCTGTGCGCGGCCATTCCGTGAACGCGGTGATGGACTACTACGATCGGAACACGTCACGCTTCCTTCGATTCGGAGGCGGGCGCCGCGCCGGGGCCATCCACCGCAAACTGTGGGGCCCGGGGGTCGAGACCGAAGAGCAAGCGCTGCAGTACATTCATCGGCTGCTGGCCGATTGGCTCCGTCCGTGCATCGGCGCCGATTCCGGCCAGGGCTTGATTCTGGATCTGGGGTGCGGCGCGGGCGGTACGGCACTCAGCCTGGCGCGGGGCCTGGGCGCCCGGACCGTGGGCCTGACCCTGAGCCGCACCCAGGCACAAGCCGCGCTGAGGCGGGCCCAGGCCGATGGACTGGGAGACCGCTGCCGGTTCCTGGCAGGGGACTTCCACCACCTACCCCTGTCGACCCAGGCGCTGGCGGCGTACGCCATCGAGTCCTTCGTGCACAGTCCAGATGCCGGACGGTTCTTCGCCCAGGTGCGTACCTATCTCCGACCTGGGGGTCGACTGGTCGTGGTCGATGACTTCCTGGCGGACGGGAGTTCGCCGCGTGACCGGCTCTGGCCATGGTCACGAGTCCAGTGGGTCAACCGCTTCGCCGAGGGATGGCGGCTGGGATCCCTGATGACCAGTTCCGAAGCCGTGCGCCTGGCGGCGGACGAAGGCCTGGATCTGATCATGGAAGAAGACCTGAGCGGGTTGGTCCGCCTTCCCCGGCGCTGGATGCAGATGGCGCTGCGCCTGCAGGCGTTGGTCCGTCTCCCCAACGGGTACTGGGAAAGCCTGGCGGGCGGCGCGGCGCTGCAGATGTGTGAGCAAGAAAGGTGGGTGCGGTACAAGGCGCTGGCCTGGACCGCAGCCGTCTGACCCGGAGGCGCCGACACCTCCGCAGCCCGCTTCCCTGCGATGCGGTGCTTCTTCTTCACGCCCGCACGCCGGCGAGCGTGGCGTGACTCAGGATCCAGAAGAGAAGAATGGCCAGGTTGACCCCGGTGAGATACAGGCCGAAAGCTGGGTGCAGGGCGGATCCCCGGTCCAGTTGATCGAGCTCAGCCAACAGCAGGACACCGAGAGCGAGAAACAGGCTCAGGCCGAATGCGGCCAAGGATGCCTGCACAACCAGCGGCAGCTCCAGAGTGGCCTGCATCGCCCAGCCTGCAGCGTATAAGACCGTCAACCCCCACACAATCCGCAGAATCCATCGACTGTCGCTGTGATGCGGCCGCGCCGAGGGAATCCAGCGTTGAATGGCGCGCAAGGCGGCGGCGACCATTGCCAAGACCAACAATGAGAATGCGGCGAGAAGGAGAGCCCGGTTCCAGGAATCGGAATCGCCTTCGGTCACCAACTGCCGGAGCAAGACGCCACAGCCTGCGGCGCCCATAAGAATGAGTGGTCCATAAGCATAAGGGCTTTCCTGGGTGGCGAATGCCAGAACGAAGGCGATGGCCGTGATGCAGGCCACGGGGATCAAGGACCCGGGGGGGAGGCGCGGTGCGGCGAAGGAGGTGCCGGCACTGGCACTCCAGGCTGCGCACACCAAGACCACAGTCAAGATCCCTTGAGGCTGGATAATGGAAAGAGGCCTCTAATGCTGCGGAACCTGAGAGACCGCAGAAACTCGCATGTGCACTAGGTCGGGGCTGAGCAGGCCTGCAAGGAGAACCGCGAGCTCCCGCTCCGTCTGGACACGGATGCGAACGTTCGAGTCTTCGGCAGCAAAGTCATGCGGATACTCTACCAGTGTGTCTTCCCTGGTCAGCCCGTTGTGCAGGGCATAGGCCAGTGCGGCCTCGGCGGCTTCGGTCTGGACCGGCGCCGACACCAAGGTAGCCCGGTCTTCGTCGGTCAACCAGGCTGCGGGCTGCCCGGGCGGAGGCGTGGGGGTGCAGGCGCCGGCTGGCGCGGTTGAACACAGGGTATCTTCGGCGGCCTGAGTCTGATGTATGGCGGCCAACGTGACAACGTGCTCGGCGGCCACGCCGATGCCGGCATCGGCCGCGGCCTGAACCGCCCGCTTTGTCCGCCCGTGTTCGAGGTAGAGCCGCCCGCCATCGACAACCACGGCGAGCAGCAGCAGCGCCACGCTCAGCAGCACCGCCGCGATCACAAGAATCTGTCCGCGTGGCCTCACGGGTTCTGGTACTCCATCCGGCACACTGCCTCGGCGCGCAGCGGGACCGTCAGCTGCACCGGGAGGTACAGCGTGACCGGATACTGCAGGCGGACGGTCAGCGGATGACCGCGGGGCATCGGCCAGGGCTGATCACGCGGGTATTCGGTTTGCCGGGGCGCGATTTCGGTCACCAGCTTCGTCGTATCCAGCCCCGCTGCCGCCTGGTGGACGGCGGCCACGATCTCCTCATCTCCGTGCTCGGGGTCCGAAAGCGTTGCACCGGCGCGCGCCCCCTCCCAGGCGGCCTGGGTAAGGATGATGTCGGATGTCACCAGCCACCCGAAATTGACCGTTCCCAGGATCACCAGCAGCAAGATCGGCAGCACCAGCGCAAGCTCGACGATCGCCTGTGCCGGGTGGGCCCTTCGCTCCGTCTGCTTCGGCCGTCTGGCGTCCAAGGAATGCTTACAGGGCATCCAGCGCACGGGGATCGCCTCAGCGCATCAGGAAAAGGTGCAACAATGGAGGGGCGAGGTAGACGATCAAGAGGGCGGGCAGGAAGAAGAACACGAGCGGAAATAGGATCAGGATCGGTAGGCGTCGGCCGGCCTCCTGCGCCCTCCGCCTGCGGGCAGCCCTCAGGAGTTCATTCTGCACACGCAGGGCCTCCGCCAGTGGTGTTCCCAGGACTTCGGCCTGATGCACCGCAGCCACGAAAGCCCGCACCTCTTGTGAGCCCGTGCGTCTGGCGAAGGAGTCCATTGCCCGAGCATGGGGGAATCCGAGGTCGAGGTCGCGAATCACCCTCCGCAGCTCGTCGCCCAGGCAGCCGGGAAGCCCGGGGGCCAGTCGCCGGAGAGCGACCTCGAACCCCAGCCCGGCTTGCAGACCGAAAGCAAGCCGATCGAGCAGATCGGGGAGCGCCAGGGTAATGTCCTGCTGGCGCCGCTGGACACGAAGTCCCAGCCATAGGCGCGGAGTGAGCAGTCCTGCCGCCAAGAGCAGGCTGACCGTCGTCCAGCCCAGCAGGTCGAGGGGACGAGCCAGGACGACCAGGCAGGCGGCGGCGATCGAGGTCCACAAGCTCAGCCACTGAAGACTCACGAACTGCCTTCCGGTCAGCCGGACCTCCGCATAGCCGAGTTGCTGTCCCAGCATCGGCTGGTCGAAGCGACGAAGAACCCATGCCGGCGGAGGCAAGGCCTGCAGGATGGATATCAGTTTCTCGGCCCTCCTGGGGCCGGCGTTTGGCGGCGCAGGCTCCAGCGATCGGGCTTCCCCTCCCATCCAGGCAACGGCCGCGCGCGCACTGAGGAAGACTGCCAGCGCTATCATGGCAGGGATGGCGAGGCTGAGGCATGGCGTGATCACGGTCATGGCGCTTACCTGTAGTCCTCAGTAGCGGAGTCGCACAAGGCGCGAGATCGCCAGCCATCCCAGGATTTGCAGAATGATCGTCAGCACAAGCAAGGCCTGACCTACCAGGGTCCCAAACAGGACGTCGATGTATCGCGGGTTGGAGAAGAGCAGCACGGCGGCGGAAACGGGGACGAGCGCCGCGACGATCCACCCGGATAGCTTGCCCTGGGAGGTCACGGCCTGCACCTCACGCTCGATATCGGCGCGCTCCCTCAGCAAGGCGGAAGTCTGATGAAGCATCGCCACAAGGTCCCCGCCAAAGGACCTCTGCAAGTTGATGCCGTCGAGAGCGAACGCCAGAGACGGCTCGGGGAAGACATCAAGCACATCGCTGAGAGTCCGTTCGATCGGAAATCCCAGCTGCAACCTCAGGTTGAGCCAGGTCATGACCTGCGAAGCCGGGAAAGGAAGCTCCCCTGCGGAGAACGACACCGCCTGAGGGAACGAAAGGCCGGCGGCCAGGCCCGCCGCCATCGCGTCTAGCGCCTCGGGCAGTTGCTGCTCCAGCCGGCGGCGCGCGTTCCCCGCCCTGGCCCGGACCGACCGGACTAAGATGAAGGCAACGCCTCCTGCCATGGCTGCTGCCAGCAATGGGCCGGCAATGCGCAGTCCAATGCCACCTCCGATAGCCGCCGCCAGGCTGATCAGGAGCAGATACCTGGAAGCCTTGTCTCCGTATCCGGCGTCGGACCAATCCCTCGACAGCCGGCGAGCGGATGGCAGGTGCAGCAAGGGTGCAAGCAGCCATTCAAACGCATCTTGCTTCGGTTTGCGCCTTCGACCGGCGTCTCTCCCCGCGGCGATCGCCGGGAGTCCTGTCCTGACTGCGGCTCTCCCTCGCCACACAGCCTCACGCTTGCGCCGCTCCAGGATCAGGGAGATGAGCAAGAGCGCCGTCAGGACGGCCAGCCCGGTAGCGAGGCTAGGAAAGAGTGCAGGATGCCCTGCGAGGGTCAGGTGGAACCAAGGCGCAAACGGGAGCAGGAGCAGGACCAGCCCTGCAGTGGCGGCGACGAGCCCTGCCATCCGTTTCCAAGGGTGGATGCCCATCTCTCTATCCCGGCATGAGCCGCGGGCTGCTCCACCCACCGCGCGAGTCGAAGACGAACGCCGGATCAAGATGCAGCAGGTCCTCCGCGCGCGGGCGCAGCGTGAAGATGTCCGTCAGCACGCGGCGGCCATCGGTCAGGCGGTCCTGCTGCACTATGACCTCGATGGCGCCGGCGATCATTCGACGAATCGCGGACAGCGGCAGATCGAAGCCGGCCATCAACACCATGGATTCGAGCCGCACCAGCGCATCCGCCGGGGAGTTGGCGTGGAGGGTCGTCATCGACCCACGGTGCCCGGTATTCATCGCTTGCAGCATGTCGAACGCCTCACCGCCCCTCACCTCCCCCACGATGATTCGATCCGGACGCATGCGCAGTGCATTCCGGACAAGAGTCCGGATGCTGATTTCGCCCTGGCCCTCAATGTTGGGGGGCCGGGCCTCCAGGGAGACGAGGTGGGCATACTGCAGCCGCAGCTCGGCTGCGTCCTCGATTGTGATCAGGCGTTCCCCCGCCGGAATGCACAGGCTGAGGGCGTTGAGCGTACTGGTCTTACCCGATCCCGTCCCGCCAGAGACCAGGATGCTGCGCCGGGCATGGACCGCTTCAGCCAGGAATTCGGCCATCTCCCGATTCAACGTCCGCAGTTCGACGAGCCGGGCGAGGGTAAAGGGGTCCCGCGAAAACTTGCGGATGGTCAGCACCGGACCACTGACTGCCAGTGGGGCGATGATGGCGTTCACGCGGGAGCCATCGGGCAGGCGCGCGTCCACTAGCGGACTGCTCTCATCGATCCTTCGCCCGATGGGCGCGACGATTCGATCAATGATGTGGCGCAGGTCGGCCTGATCACGGAAGGTTATGGCGGTCGGCTCGATGCGGCCATGGCGCTCGACAAACACGTGCGCCGGATCATTGACCATGATCTCGGTGACGTCCGGGTCATCCAGCAAGGGCTGGAGGGGGCCGATCCCCAGAACCCGATCGACCACGGTCCTGACCAGGCTGTCGTGCTGGGCCCGGCTGAGAAGCCACGGGCGTCGGCAGGCCAGCCTTTCGGTGCGCTCAGTCAGCACCTCCCAGTCTGGAATGGACGGCAGCTGTCCAGCTATTATGTCGGCGGCGATGCTCTCGGCCACCAGCGTGTGCAGTTCGTCTTCGAGCGCGATAAGGTCCGGCGATGAGCCCGATGGCGCAAGCGTCAACTGGCCGCCTCCTTCCTGGAAACCGATGGGCCGCTGTCGGGGCCCGGCCGTGCATGCCGGGCCTGAGAGACCTCGAGCCGCTGGGCCAGAGAGCGGACGGAGGACCCATACTGGCTGCCCTTCATCAGGACGGCCGGAAGGCCCAGGTGAACCTGTTCCCCTATTGCCTGGGCATCCCTCGGCAAGGACGCCCACAGCGGGAGCCCGAGGGCGTGGGCCGCGCCTTCCGGCGAGAGCGGTTGCCCAGGGGTCACCTGGTTGAGTGCGAGTGCGAATCTGCGGCGGTACGCGCTCGGGACGGCTGCCATCAGGCGCCGTCCGTTCCGCAGGCAGGGCGGGTCAGCCGTGATGAGGAGCAGCACGTGATCTGCCTCGCGAAGCAGAGCCTCATCAAACGGAAGCGAAGCAGAGACATCCAGGACAAGCCAGACGAAATGGGGCGCCAGCACCGAGACCAGCGCCGGCAGCGAGTCGGTGACGGGTTGGCTTGAGGCCGGCGCGGCGAGCAGGAGCAAGCCGGAGGCATGTCGGCAGGTTGCCAGGGCGAGGTGATCGTCAGTCAACTCACCAGCGAGCCCCGTCAACTCCGCCCAGGATTGCTGGGGATCGAGGTCAAGCAGCACGTCGTCCACCCCAAACAAGGGGTGGACATCCACCAGCAGCGTCGGCGAGCGGATGGACAGGGCAACGGCCAGATTGGCTGCCAGGAGCGACGCACCGGCGCCACCTTTGGGGGCAACAATCAGGATTGTGGGCATGCCTAAGGCGCGGCGGCCCGAGTCAGAAGAAGCATGTGAAAGCCGCTGGATCTGGCGACCAGGACCGCTTGCGCCTGGTCGAGGGAGACGGCGAGGTAGATCCGCTCTGGAACCTCCGGGGACCCGGCCGCTCCGAGGATCTCAACATTACTCAACACCAATCCAGTCGCGTCCTCCGCTGCGTCCGGGCGGGTGGCCAGCAGCTCGATTCGATCGCCGGCCGCCAAAGGCGGCGGCGGGCCAGCCAGCCACCCTGCAGGGAGGACCATCGCCAGCTGGCCGGCCGGGACTAGGTGGGCGATTCCCCCTTGCTCGCCTCGCCGTAGCTTGCTTGCCAGGAGGACTTCCCCCCTCTCGATTGGCACCTGGGCCGTGCGGCCCACGGCTTGCGAAGGACGGTCCAGACTGCCGTCCGGCAGCAGGTCGGCTGGGTAGAGCCGGACCTCGACCATGTCTTGGGTGATCAGTGTGCCGGGGCGGATGGCGAGGCGTGCGGAGAGGGCGTCCCGCGACGGGAGGGCGGAGCGCCGCAGATCCTCCAGGTAGACAAAGACCAGGGCGCCCGCAAGGACAGCGAGGAGAATAGCAAGCAGCAGGTAGTAGACCGAGCGGCGTCGGGACCCGCCTCCCCAGGCCGGTGTCGTGGCCGGCGCAGGCGCCGCCCGGCCGCTCAACTGCGTGCCTCTCGCGGCTGGGGGGCAAGACTGGAGAGCACCCCCCGGCCGAGTGAGGCGACGCCCCATGTGGCACAGCAGGCCCTCAGAGGCGTGGGCGCGGCGGATCCGTCAACGAAGCCAAGAGGAACGAAAGACAGGGGAAGACGCCGCATGCGCCAGCACCCCCTTCTGCATGCGCGGTGCGATGACGTCTGAAGTGACTTTAGCATGCGACTCCGTACCGAGTCAACCTGGTGTATGGTTCAGGACATGCGAGACAGGCTGCAATCGCCACCTGCCGTGCAGGGGGTGGGGGTCAGACGGATGGAAGCAGGGCCGCCCACAGAAAGGCGAGCGCTCCCCTCATGGCCTCATATCTATGTGAACCTACTCACCTGGAGCCCGGCTCGGGCGCCCGAGGCTTCGATTTCGCCGGGGACCCCCCTTCCTGCCCATAGGAGCGTCGGAATCTGAGCAGGACTGGCGGCGGAGGGCGCTCCTTCTCTCTCCTCCCTGTCTTGACCGGGCTCTCGACGGCCGGTGTCCCCGTAGGCCGGCCCACCGAGGTCGTTCAGGGTGTACCCTGTGCGTGGCGTGCAGGGCCCGAGCCATTCTCATCGGTCGAGGCCCAACGTCTGAGGCGGGCCGGGAGGCGGGGCGGCGTGGGGTGCTCTGCTCCCCACAGATAGGGGCTGCGGCCGCCGACACGGAGGGGGCGGCGAACGAGGTCCGCCTCAGCTTCAGCACGATCAGCCTCCAGGAGGTAAGCGAATGGAGAGGTTCCGATTCTGGCAGCGCTGGTTGGTGGCGGTTACCTTGTTCGTCATCGCCTTCGGACTGGCTATGGCCGTGCTGGTCGGCACGCCGGCCTTCGCCCCGTTCCACAACCAGATCGACCCCGTGTTCTGGTCATCCGGCTGGATCCCTGAGTCGACAGTGCGGTTTCGGACCTGGATGCTGAGTGCCTGGGGGGCCACGGTCGCCGGCTGGGGCGTCAGCCTGTTCTTCCTGGCACGCTACCCCTTCCGCAGCCGGGACCCATGGGCCTGGAAGGCCATCGCCTGGAGCGTCCTGTTGTGGTTCGTTCTCGACACCAGCGTGTCGCTGATGTACGGCGTGGTGTTCAACGCCGGGTTCAACCTGTTGTTGATGATCCTGGCCGGTGTCCCGTTGCTCGCCACCCGTAAGGCCTTCGCCCGCAAGGGAGATGACCATTCCGGCCACCCAGCCTAGCTGGGATCGCCGGGAGTCTCCCCTCGACGTGCCTGCGATCGGCCAGGCGCCGACCGGAACGGCCGAGGCGGCGTGCTGTGCGCCTCCAGCGAGGGCAGCAGGCCTGTGTCGGCTGGACCTCTGCGGTCGAGGCATGGGATACTCTCGGAGGCGAGGCGGACCTCCGCCCCGCCGCCAGGTCCGCAGTTGGAAGCGATGCCGGCCATCGGTTGGGCTGGCCGGGCTTAGGGTCCGAACATCGGGGAGGGAGGGGCAAGGAAGATGTCGATGGAGCAGAGGATTCGCCAGGCGCTGGCGTTCGGGCGAAGGGAAGAAGACCGCCTGCTGGCGGCGGTTCCCGTGAGCCGGCGGACCGTCCCGAGCAAGCCGGACGACTGGTCGGCCAAGGACACGATCGTGCACTTCGCTGCCTGGAGGCTGGTCTTCACCCAGTCGCTCGAGATTCCGGCCGTCCCGCTGGACGACTACGGGCCGGATGAGACGGACCAGGTCAACCAGGTGATCTACTCGAGCGCCAAGGACCTGACTTGGCTGCAGGCGGAGGCCGTCCTGCATCACGCCCAGCAGCGAATGCTGGATGCATTGGAGCGGTTGGACGAGGCGGCTCTCATCGACCCTCAGCGCTACGCTTGGCAGCGCGGGCAGCCGCTGTGGCGCCGCATTCTGGGCTCGGTCATCCTGCATCCAGCCATCCACTATTCCCTGGTCTACCGTTGGTTGGGAAAGAGGGACGAGTCGCTCCGGGCGCAGGAGCGCCTGCTGCATGCCATGCAGGCGGTCAGCGACAGCCCCGAGTGGCTGGGGGTAGGTCGGTACAACCTGGCGTGCACCTACGCGCAGGATGGCGAGAAAGGCCGAGCGCTTGCCCTCCTGGCAGAGGCGCTCAGGCTGCGCCCGGACCTGGCCGAATGGTCGAAGCAGGATCCGGACTTCGCTTCGCTCCGGGATGACCCCGATTACCTTGCCCTGTACCCGGTTTGATTTGCCTCCGGCACCGGAGAACCAGGACAAACCGCCGGGGCCCCCACGTCCTGCACTCGATGGGCTCCCACGGCCGGGACGGACCAAGAGACGATCCGACGTACAAGGGGGAGACTTCTCACAGAAGGCCTGTGGCGCCACATTCGCCACCCGATCGAGTTCGGCGATGCCGTTGAGTGGGTGTGGTTGCTGTTTGGCCCGGCGCGGGCGGCGCATGCGCCCTGGACGGTGTTGAGCCCGGTCCTGAGACGGGCGTGGGCGTGCGGAGATCCGGCGTCGCCAAGCTCGAGCGCATACTTGCCCACGGCCAGCCCGGCTCTGGGCGCTTAGCGGATAGCACCAACGCCTTCGTGATTCTGCCCTCCCGGCGGCTTGGATGAGGGTGCGGTGGTCGATGCCGGAGATCGGCGATCAAGGCGAGGCGGACAACGTTGCGGGGAACCACACGGAGGCGGCACATGCGCAGCTATCGCAAGGAATTGTGGTTCAATGTCCCATCGAGGCGTGGCTTCATCAACATCACGCCGGAGGTGGACAGGTGCCTGGACGAAAGCGGGATCCAGGAAGGCCTGGTGTTGGTGAACGCCATGCACATCACGGCTTCGGTCTTCATCAATGACGATGAGGCCGGGCTTCATCACGACTACGAAATCTGGTTGGAGAAACTCGCCCCCCATGAACCGGTCAGCGGCTACCATCACAACCGCACGGGCGAAGACAACGCCGACGCCCACATGAAGCGACAGGTGATGGGGCGCGAAGTTGTCGTCGCCGTCACGCAAGGCAAGCTGGACTTCGGCCCCTGGGAGCAGATCTTCTACGGGGAGTTTGACGGCCGCCGGCGCAAGCGCGTGCTGGTGAAGATTATTGGGGAGTAAGCGGCGGGCATCGAGCCGCGAAAACGAGGGAGGAGCAGATGAGAATCGCCTGGCCGCTGCTGTTGATCGCCGGCCTTCTGGCGGCTTGCGGGTCCCCGGCCCCCGCTCCGACGAGCGACGGCCCTGTTGCGGCGGAGACTCCCGCGGAAGCGCCCACGGCGGCAGCCCCCGGGACCATGTTGGTGACGGCCACCGGGGCCGCCGTGGAACCCTTGGTCCTTCACAGCCTGGCCTTCGGTGAGGGCGAGGCCATTCCAGTCGTGCACACGTGCGACGGCGACGATACCTCGCCGCCGATGTCCTGGGAGCATGTGCCGAAGGGCACCGTAAGCCTGTCCTTGATCATGAACGACCCGGACGCCGGCGGCTGGGTACATTGGGCGGTGTTCAACCTGCCTGCCGAGGCCGACGGGCTGCCGGGCGGCATCGCGCCCGGGCCTCAGGTGCAGGCCGGCGGGAGGCATGGATCGAACACCTGGGGTGAGTTGGCCTACGGCGGTCCGTGCCCGCCTGCCGGGAGGCACCGCTACGTGTTCACGCTGTATGCCCTCGACTCGTCCATAGACCTTGACCCGGGCGCGACGCGAGAGCAGATCCTCCAGGCCGCCGAGGGGCATATCCTTGCCTCCGCCGAAACCACGGGCACATACCAACGACCCTAGCCGCTCCCCGAGGGAGCAGGCCGGGCGTCGTCGGCGAGGCCTGTATGCGTCCGGGATCGGCCTCGCAGCTGTCGAGGGCGCGCCGCACCCATCATCCCCAGTCCAAGTCCACCAGGGTCTTGCGCTGCTGCCAGACGAAGACGCAGCAAGCAGTAGGAAGCCAACATGGAAGCCAGTGTCGGGGGGCGGCATTGTGTGCGCCATGAGACCGCGACTTTCGTCCGCGTGGCCCTGTATAGCCTGGTAGAGTGCGATGGCCGACGCCTCGGAATTCGACCTGGTCCAGCAGACGCGCCAAGGCAATCTGGACGCCTACGGTGAGCTCGTCCGGCGGCATCAGAATGGGGTGTTCAGCGCCTGCTTTCGGGTGCTTGGCCATCGCCAGGAGGCAGAGGATGCCGCCCAGGAGGCCTTCCTGCGTGGTTTCCAGCGGCTGCATCAGTATGACGCCGAGCGGCCGTTCGGACCGTGGATCCGGCGGGTCGGAGCGAACCTGGCGCTCAACCGTTTGGCGCACAGCCGGGCGGCCGAACAGCCGGCCGTCGAGTTGGACGATGAGACCGACTGGCCGATGCAGGGGGAGACAGACCCACCGCACGCCGCCAGCGAGCGGTCGGAGGCGCTGGAACGGCTGCGAGAGGCGCTGATCGAGCTGCCGCTGCACTACCGGGCCGTCCTCGAACTCCGGCACTTTCAGGAAATGAGCTACCAGGAAATCGCCGGCTCCCTAGGAATCCCGCTGAGTGACGTCAAGAGTCACCTGTTTCGGGCGCGGCGGGCGCTGGCGAGGAGGTTGCGCGATGCGGAATAGGCAGTTCGCCTCTCACCCGATGGAGATCGAGCTGCATGCCTACCTGGACGGGGAGCTAGAAGCTGACTCGCGCCGAGCGCTTGAAGAACACCTGGCCGTCTGCCCCGAGTGCGCCCGGCGGTTGAGCGCGGCCCGCGCCTTCTTTGCCCGGATCGAGTCCATGCCCGACCTGCGACTCGAGCGTGATCTCTCGGGGCCCGTGATCCGCAAGCTGCGGGGCAGGCCACGATCGGTTCCCGTCCTCGGCCTGCTTGCGCTGCAGTCGGCCGCTGCCGTGGTTCTCTTGTGGGTTGCCGGTGAAAGGGTTGTGCACTTCGTCGCCCAGCTGCCGCCCTCGGCCTTCCGCCAATTGCTGGGACCCCTGCGGATGGCAGTTCTCGAATCGATGGCCACGATACGCCTGCCGACGACCGGTCTGCAATTCGGATTGGAGGCCTGGTTGCAGGGCATCCACCAGACGCTTCCCGATCTGGGGGTACAGGCCCACTGGGCGGTGTGGCTTGGCATCGGGCTTGTAGCCTGGCTCGGTGTCAACAGCCTGGCGCTGGTCGACGAGCGGCGGAGCGGGTCAAATGGTGGGTAGACCCTCATCCCAGCCTGTCGAAGTGCCCGGCCTTGCGTGCCGGGGCTTTGCTGAACATCTCACTTGCCCAAAGAGGAGGGTGCCATGAATCCCCTGGTCTTGCTCACAGCCGTCTTTTTGTCTTCCGCCACTCTGGTGGCTCTGTTTATTTTGCTAGAAGCCCTATTCCCGGCACACGTTCAGCGTTCGAACCAAACGGCCGCCGAGTCTCCTGGCCGCTCCTTCGCCGTTGGAGCGGTCAACGTGCTGTTCTTCGGCGCCGTGGCGCTGGCGCTGCTGAGCGCCGCCCTCCCCTTGTTGCAGGTCATCGGTGTGGTTGTGGCCGCTATCCTGCTGGTGGGCGTGGCCTTCGGTCTCAGTGGAATCGTCCAACTTGCCGGAGATCGGATCCTGCCGGCGGCCACCCCGCTGCGGCGCACGATCTGGGCCGCGATTCTCGTCATCATGGCCTGCCTGACGCCCTACCTGGGATGGTTTGTGCTGTTTCCCTACCTGACGTTTCGGGGCTTCGGCGGCTGGATACTGGGGTGGATCCGCGATCGGCGGGCGAATGCGGCCCAGCGGGGATCCTGATCTCGGCGGGGCGAACCTCGTTCAGTTTTCGGCGAGCCCCAAGGGCGCCGGCCACGCCTCCCAGCGCAGGAAAGCGTCCATGAGGGCGAGGTTACGCTCCAACTCGAGGTCGCGGTGGGTCGAGAGCTCGACATCGACGGCGGCTATCCCGTTTGCCGCCGCCCAGTCCACCAACTGTCCGGTGTATTCACAGCCGGTGTCGATGGGAGGATAGAGGTACCCGCTGGCTGCAGCCAGCGCCTCGGCCAGCAGGGCCGAGCGCGGTTCAGGTGGCTGACCTCCCGGGAAGAGGCCGAGGGCGGCGCTGTGATAGCTCACCAGCGCCTCGACATGCTCCCTCCACAGGAAGGACATCAGCGCCAGCGTTTCCGGCTCTGAGGCGGGGTCGTCCCCGGCTCCGATCGGCAGGCTGTCCCAGCAACCTTGCCGAGGCCAATCGGCCTTCCAGAAGGCGGGGAAGTTGCGATTCAGATCGACGCCGTTGGCGTTAGCTCGTCCGGGGTTTCCCCGCCCGAGGGCGAGACCGTCCGGATTCACCACGGGCACGATCCAAAGACTGACTTCCATCGGGACCTCTTGCGGGTTGTCGTGCAGGTGGGACACCAAGGCCTCGGCCAGTTCAACCGTGTTCCATTCGTATCCGCCGTGGATGCCGGCCAGGATGGCGCGGGACGATTCGCCGTTACCGTACCGATAGGCCTCGATCGGCCGGCCCTGTGTCGAAGTTCCCAGGATGACGGTGCTTTCCATCGGATCCTGGGTTTCGGGCTGGACGTGCCGTCGTCGCTGCAAACGGCGAAGAACCAAGTGGCTGCTTCGACGGGGCGCGCCGGCGCGGCCAGCAACAAAAACAGACAGGCGCAGGCGCACTTCAGCCCGCCTCCACCGGGAGTGCGAGGCCTTCGGTGTGGTGGCCCGATGCCAGGGGCCTCGATCTCCATATGGCCAGACATGTGCAGCCCGAATCGTAATGGCTATGCCGCACAAGACGGCCTTACAGTCTCCTAAGAAACTCGGTGTGCGCATGCCGGCTGCTTGTTGTGCGAGGCGGGCATGGGCTACAATCATCTGGTGAGTCGCTTCGATGATGGGCTGCCGGGTGGCCGATGCCGCTGACGGTTGGAACCACATTGCATGAACGTTATCGGATCGAGAGCATCCTCGGCCAGGGCGGGATGGGCGCGGTCTACCGTGCCATAGACGTCAACCTCGGCGTCCCGGTAGCCGTCAAAGAGAATCTGTTCACCACGGATGATTACGCCCGCCAGTTCCGACGCGAGGCGACCATCCTGGCTGGCGTCCGGCACCATCACCTTCCGCGTGTCACCGATCACTTTGTCATCGAGAACGAAGGCCAGTACCTGGTGATGGACTTCATCCAGGGAGAGGACCTGCGCCAGATGCTGGAGCGGGGTGGTCCGATCTCGGAACAGCGGCTGCTGCCCTGGTTTCTTGAGATCTGCGACGCGCTGGCCTACCTGCATTCGCGCCGGCCGCCGATCGTTCACCGCGATGTCAAGCCGGGCAACATCAAGATCACGCCGGACGGCAGGGCGCTGCTTGTGGATTTTGGGCTGGCCAAGCTCGTGGAGGACAGCAGCTCAACGACCGTGGGCGCCAAGGCGATGACCCCTGGTTTCTCGCCCCCTGAGCAGTACGGGACCGGCCGGACCGACCTCAGGAGTGATGTGTACTCGTTGGGCGCCACGATGTACGCCGCCCTGACGCTGTCCATCCCGGAAGACGCCGTAGAGCGAATGCTCGGCCGGGCCAGGCTCACCCCCATCCAGAAGCGCAACCCGCGGGTCAGCACCTCGATGGCCAAGGCGGTGGAAAAGGCACTGGAGGTCAAGCCCGAGGACCGCTATCAGTCGATGTCGGCCTTCGCCGCGGCGCTAAGCGCAGCTTCCGGCGCGACACAGCCCACGGTGTCGGGCAACTATCCCCACCTGGATCGGACAGTACCAGCCCCGGCTCGGCCGCTGGCTTCCGGATCCGATGAGCTGGAACCGCTCCTATCCAACCGCCGGCGCTGGCCGTACTTCGTCATCGGCGCGGTTGCCCTAGCGTTGGTTCTGCTGGGGAGCATCCTGGCGCTCAGTGACAACCGAGCCTCAACTCGCGCCCCCGGACCTGGCGCGAACCCAACCGGGGTGGTCGCGGCGGTGGGCGTGCCGACCGATCGTCCCCCGTCCTCGGTTGTGGTGGATGCCACCACGGCCATGCCGTCCACAGCCGCCAGCGGGATACCGACACCCACGCCACGGACCGAATCCGTGGTCGCGCCGGCGCTGCTCGCGACGCCGATCGGAGGTGGGGTCGGCCAGATCGCCTTCGCCTCAGCACGCACAGGCATTCCACAGCTGTTCCTGATGAACGCCGATGGCACCGATCCGAAGCAGCTCACCACCCTCCAGGATGGCGCCTGTCAGCCCGAGTGGTCACCGGACGGGGAGCGCCTGTTGTTCACGACGCCATGCCGTCAAAACCAGGAGGCGTATCCGGGATCGGGTATCGTCATCCTGCGGCTCGACGACTTGACGACCCAGGCGCTGCCGACTGTTGCCGGCGGAGGGGATTTCGATCCGGCCTGGTCGTCGGATGGACAACGAGTCGCCTTCACCTCTCTGCGAGAGAAGGACCGGCCGCATGTCTTCGTCATGAACCTGGACGGCAGCGGCCTGTCCAACCTGAGCAGCTCGCTCGTCTACGAAGGCCAGCCATCCTGGTCTCCGGCCGGGAGCCAGCTGGCCATCTCGAGCAACCGCCTTGGCAACGTGCGCCTGTTCCTTCTGCCCGATCTCGGCGGCCAGGGTGTGCGCTTCTCCTGGGGTGCCAGTGACGGCGACACCTATCCGAGCTGGTCGGCTGATGGTCAGATGATCGTGTTCGAGCGCTCACTTGACGGGTTCCCGCGTTTGTTCATCGGCCCGTATGAGGAGCAGGGCAAGGTCAGCGCAGCGTTGTGCCCCGAAGGGCCGTTATCCGTCGTGCCCATGGCCGAGCCTGGATGGTCACCGGATGGAGAGTGGGTTGTGTTTGAGACCTGGCCGGACGGCAAGAACCACAATGTCGCCATCCTGACGGCCGGCTGCACCAACTACGCCGAGCTGACCAACGACCCCGCGCTGGACTTCGACCCCGCCTGGCGGCCGTAACCCGACGATTGTTGTAGCTACAGGAAGGGTATCAGGCGGGGCTGGGAACAACGTCCTTGTCCGGCCTTCGCCGCCCGACCGATAATGAATCCTGGGCGGAGGGCCAACGGGCCGGTCCGCCTGACGCGCAATCCACCGAGAGTGGGGAGTAGGCAATGACCGCCAAAATCATCGACGGGAAGGCAATTGCTGACGAGATTCGGGAAGGCATCGCCAAGGGTGTGGAGAAACTGGTCAGCGGCGGGGGTCCAAAGCCCGGGCTGGCGACGGTTCTGGTCGGCGAGAACCCGGCCTCCCACACTTACGTTCGCATGAAGCGCAAAGCATGTGCCGACCTGGGGATCGACTCCTTCCCGCATGAGCTGCCGGCAACGGCCTCGCAGCTTGAGGTTGAGACGTTGGTCAAAGCCCTGAATGCCGATCCGAAGGTACATGGCATTCTCGTGCAGCTGCCCCTGCCAGCGGGATTGGATGACGAGGCCGTCCTCAAAGCGATCAGCATCGAGAAGGATGTGGATGGCTTCCACCCGATCAACATCGGACGCCTGGCCCAGAAGGGCCGCGAGCCGCTGTTCGTCCCCTGCACCCCGGCGGGATGCATGATCCTGCTCAAGAAGGCTGGGGCGATACTCTCGGGCGCCAGGGCCGTTGTGGTCGGCAGGTCGAATATTGTCGGAATGCCGGCGGCACTGCTGCTGGTTAAAGAGGATGCCACGGTCACGATCTGCCATTCGCGCACCAAGGACCTGCCCGGGGTTTGCCGGGAGGCGGACATTCTGATCGCCGCCATTGGGCGGGCGGAGATGATCCGCGGGGACTGGATCAAGCCCGGGGCGTACGTGATCGACGTCGGCACCAACCGCGTGGATGACCCTGCCGCCAAGAGCGGCTCCCGGCTGGTCGGGGACGTCGCCTTCGCCGAGGCGCTCGAAGTGGCAGGCGCGATCACGCCGGTGCCCGGCGGCGTCGGCCCGATGACGATCACCCTGCTGCTTCAGAACACGCTGCGCTCAGCCCAGCGGGTCGGCTGAGGGCGGAGACCCCTCGAAGCGACCGGGGCCGGCTCGAGCCGCTCCCTGGGAACCGCGTGCTTCGAATGCGTGGGGGGCTTGGGCTTGTACCCAGGCCCCGTTTCTTGCGTTGGCCCTAACCGCACAAGCGCTGTTGGTCCTCAAGGCAGGTCGATCGTCGGCCGGGCCGGGGAGGGCGGGCGGCCGACCTGCGCCTTCCATTGCCCCGAGGACGAGCATCACGCGGCCAGTCATGTTGTCTGACAATTGACCGCCTCAGGCGGCGATGCTACACTGTCCGTACACGTTCCCTATGCCCACAACTCTGATCCGGAACGCCAAGGTCCTGGTCACCATGGACGAGGCCCGACGGGAGATTCCCGGCGGCGGCTTGTTTGTCCGAGATGGCTGGATCGAGCAGGTCGGTCCGACCGCCGGGCTTCCGCAGCAAGCGGACAACGTGTACGACCTGGAGGGCCACCTCGTCCTGCCAGGGCTGGTCAATACCCACCACCACCTGTACCAGACGCTGACGCGCGCCGTGCCGAAAGCTCAGGACGCCGGCCTGTTCACCTGGCTGAAAACGCTGTACCCGATCTGGGCGCGGATGAAGCCAGAGGACATTCGAGTGTCCACCATGATCGGTCTGGCCGAGCTTGTGCTGAGTGGATGCACCACGGCCAGCGACCATCTCTACCTTTTCCCCAACGGGTGCCGCCTCGACGACGAGATCGAAGCCGGCCGCGCCGTGGGCATCCGGTTGCACGCCGCGCGTGGCTCGATGAGCCTGGGTGAGAGCCAGGGCGGGCTGCCCCCGGATCGGGTTGTAGAGGACGAGGATTTCATCCTCAAGGACACACAGCGGCTCATCGACGCCTACCACGACCCGGCGCCGGGATCGATGCTCCAGATCGTGGTCGCGCCCTGCTCGCCCTTCTCGGTGACGCCCGGGTTGATGCGCCAGGCGGCCGCCCTGGCGCGAGACAAGGGCGTTCGCCTGCACACGCATCTGGCCGAGACCCTCGACGAGGAATCATTCTGCCTGGAGCAGTTCGGCCAGCGTCCGCTAGCCTATGCCGAGCATCTCGACTGGACCGGGGACGACGTGTGGTTCGCCCACGCTGTCCACATGAGGAGTGATGAGGTCAAGCGCATGGGGCGCGCCGGCATCGGTGTGGCCCATTGCCCTTCTTCGAACATGCGCCTGGCGTCCGGGATCGCCCCGGTCCTGGCCTACCTGGCGGCCGGTGTGCGGGTCGGCCTGGGGGTGGACGGCTCGGCCAGCAACGACGGCTCTCACTTGCTGGGAGAAACCAGGCAGGCGCTTCTGATCTCCCGCCTGGGGTCGGCCCTCGGCCCGGCGGACGGGGAGCGGCAGCCCCTGATCACCGCCCGTCAGGTGCTCGAGCTGGCGACCCGCGGTGGGGCGGCCGTCCTCGGCCGCAGCGACATCGGATCGCTCGAGGTGGGCAAGTGCGCCGACTTGATCGCCATCCGGCTCGACCGGCTGAGCTACGCCGGCGCGCTGCACGACCCGGTTGCCGCCATCGTCCTGTGTGCGCCGGTCCATGTCGACTTCGCCTTCGTGCACGCCCGGCCGGTCGTGGAACAAGGCCGTCTTTCATCGCTTGATCTGGGACCCGTGATCGAGGCCCACAACCGGGCGGCTCGCCGCATGGCTGCGGGTGACTAGACTGCGCCGAGGGAGGGCGGGGGAGGAAGTGGATATGGCTGACCTGCTGTCCATTCGCTCCCGGGGGCTGGTGGATGTGGCCATGGGCCGCCGGCCGGCCGACCTTGTCATTCGACGTGGGCGATGGGTGTGTGTCCAGTCCCGGGAGGTCATCGAGCGGACCGATCTCGCCGTCTTGGGCGACCGGATCGCCTATGTGGGCCCGGACGCCCAACACACCATCGGCACCGGGACTCAAGTCATCGACGCTGAGGATCGCTACCTGGTCCCCGGCCTGCTTGATGGTCACATGCATGTCGAGTCAGGCATGTTGACCGTCACCGAGTTCGTCCGGGCGGTCATCCCGCACGGAACCACTGGCATGTTCATGGACCCGCACGAGATCGCCAACGTCCTCGGACTGGCAGGCGTCCGCTTGATGGTGGACGAGGCGGCGGTTCAGCCGATCCACGTGTGGGTGCAGGTCCCATCGTGCGTGCCTTCCGCCCCCGGCTTGGAAACCCCCGGGGCGGTCTTCGGACCGAAGGAGGTCGCCGAAGCGCTTTCATGGCCGGGCGTGATCGGGCTTGGGGAAGTCATGAACTACCTCGGGGTGTACGAGGGCGATCCGAAGATGCACGAGGAGATGGCGGCGACCCGCCAGGCGGGGAAGGTTATCGGCGGCCACTACGCATCGCCCGATCTGGGGCGGGCCTTCCACGGCTATGTCGCCGGCGGCCCGGAAGACGATCATGAGGGGACGCGGGCCGAAGACGCGGTGGCTCGTGTCCGCCAGGGGATGAAGGCCATGCTGCGCCAGGGTTCTGCCTGGCACGATGTGGCGGCGCAGGTGGCGGCGATCGTTGAGCGCGGCCTGGATCCGCGGCACTTCCTGCTGGTGACGGACGATTCCCACTGCGAGACGCTGGTCGCCGAGGGTCATGTCAACCGGGCGCTCCAGGTGGCGGTCGAGCACGGGGTCGAGCCGATTACCGCCATTCAGATGGCGACGCTGAACACCGCCGAGCATTTCGGAGTCGCCCGCGACGTGGGGCAGCTCGCGCCGGGTCGCTATGCCGACATCCTCCTGGCGCGGGACTTGCGGCTCATTCGCCCGGACATGGTGCTGGGCAGGGGGAAGATACTTGCGGAGCACGGACAGACGTGCGCGCCTCGCCCCTCGTTCTCCTACCCGCAGGAGGTCCGCCAATCGGTCCGACTGCTCGCGCCCCTCCGCCCTGAAGACTTCGTCCTCAAGGCCCCGGATGGCAAGACCGTGCGTGCCCATGTGATCGGTGTGATCGAGAACCAGGCTCCCACTCGCCACCTGGAGTTCACCCTGCAGCCGAAGGATGGCCAGGTGGCCGCCGACCTGGAGGCCGATCTGGCGCTGGTTGCCGTGATCGATCGACACCACCAATCCGGGCGGATCCAGCTCGGGCTGGTCCACGGGATCGGGTTCAAGACGCAGGCGGCCTTCGCCTCCACCGTCGTCCACGACTGCCACCAGCTGATCGTGGTGGGCACGCACACAGGCGACATGGCGCGTGCCGCCAACGAACTGGCGGCGCACGGCGGCGGGCAGATCGTTGTCCGCCAGGGGAAGGTGCTGGGCAAGGTCAACCTACCGATCGGAGGCCTGCTCTCCGATGCGCCGGCGGAGACGGTCGCGGCCGAGGCCAGGTCGGTGCTTGAGGGGTTGCGGGCATGCGGCTGCGAATTGAACAATGCCAACATGCAGCTCAGCCTGCTGGGGCTGGTGGTGATTCCCGAGTTGCGGATCTCCGACCTGGGTCTGGTCGATGTCACCCGTTTCGCCTTGATCCCGGCGTTGGAGCCAGTCGGCGAGGGCAGCGCCTAGTCGATGAGCCACAAGAATGCGGCCTCCCATCGGCAGACCGATCAGTACTTGCGGACGCAGGTGGCGTTGGCGCAACTGCTCGAGCGGACCGCGCCAGGATCGTTCCTGCCTTCGGAGCCGCAGCTGGCCCGACAGCTCAGTGTCTCTCGCGCTACGCTGCGTGAGGCCATGCGCTCGTTCGAGGAAGACGGCCGAATCGTCCGCCGACAGGGCGTGGGCACGGTGGTCACACGCAAGCCCAGGGTTCTTGAGAGCGGCCTGGAAGTGCTGGAGAGCATTGACAGCATGGCTGCTCGGATCGGTCTGGAAGTCGAAGTCGGTTCGCTAGCCGTGCAGCTGGCGGAGGCCGAGGGCGGCGAGCGGGACATGATGGGGCTGGCGCCTGGAGAGCGCCTGACCGAGATCTCGAGGGGAATCCTGGCCGGCGGGCGGCCGGTGGCTTTCCTCATCGACCGGGTCCCGGCGACCGTGCTACACCCGAGTGCCCTGGAGGCAGGGTTCGGGGGATCGGTGCTGGACCTATTCCTCGGTCGCGGCGCCCCGGTCCTCGACTATTCCCGCACGGAGATCAGCGCCGTCTCGGCCTCGCACGACGTGGCGCGCCAGCTGCGGATCCAGCGGGGGGACGTTCTGTTGCACCTCGAGGCGTATCTATACACCGCCTCGGGTGTGGCCGTGGATCACAGCCAGAGCTACTTCCTGCCGGGCACATTCTGTTTTCACGTCGTCCGACGCCTGAACCGGCACGCTTGATCACGAAGGTGGGTATCCAGATCGACACGAACCGACCGTCCGAAGGTCCGAGGCCAGCCAGCTGGTCTCAGTCATGCACAAGGAGCAAAGAGAATGCGCAGTTTCATGGGGAGGGATATCCTCTCGCTCAAGGGCTTCGAGCGCTCGGAGTACTTCCGTGTCTTCGAGGCAGCCGACCGCCTGGCGCCCTTCGCCCGAGACCGTAAGAACACCGACCTGCTCCGGGAGAAGATATTGGTCACCGCCTTCTACCAGCCGAGCACGCGCACCCGCCTGGCGCACGAGGCCGCCATGCTTCGGCTGGGCGGCAAGGTGACCGGCTTCTCCGACGCCAAGATGACCCGCGCCGGCGACTTCTACCAGGAGTCGATCAAGGACACGGTTCACATGCTTGAATACTACGGAGATGTGATCGTCATGCGTCACTTCCAGCAAGGCGCGCCGCACGAAGCCGCCCGCTGGTCGAGCGTTCCGGTCATCAACGCCGGTGACGGCTGGGGGGAGCATCCCACACAGGTTCTGACTGACATGTACACCATCTACAAGGAGAAGGGCCGGCTGGATGGACTCAACTTCCTGCTCATCGGCGACATGCGGATGCGGACCATGCATTCGATCAGTTACGCCATGAGCCAGTTCGATATCCAGGCTACATACATCGCTCCGCCCGAGATGTCGCTCACGCCGGAGTTCAAGAAGGAGCTGGACGGACTCAACCTGACTTACCGCGAGGTCGACCACGTCTCCAAGGCGATTGCTGACGCGGATGTAGTCTACATGGAGCCGGTCGTACAGCCGGACTACACCAAGTCGCGCGACGAGCGTAAAGGAGATGTTGGCTTGACGCCGGCCAACTACCAGGTGACAAAGGCCCTGATGCGCAAAGCCAAGCCGGACTCGCTGATCCTGCACTCGCTACCGCGCATGGACGAGCTGCTGGAGGAGGTCGATGACACGCGCCACGCCCGCTACTGGGAAGAGGCCTTCAATGGCGTGGTTGTGCGCATGGCCCTGTTGGCCCTGGTGCTGGGTGCGATGGAGTAGAGTGGGCAAGGGGCGCGGGAAAACCCGCCGGGCGCAACCTCTCGCCCCGGACAAGGAGAGCACGAATGCAGACGGACTTGCGCGGGCGCGATCTGATCGGCGACCTCGACTTCAGTCGAGAAGAAGTCGAGACCGTTCTGGATGTGGCCTTTGACCTCAAGCGCAAACGAGCGCTGGGCGAACCGCATGCCTACTTGCGGGACAAGGTGCTGGCCATGCTGTTTTTCTTCAGCAGCACCCGCACGCGGGGCTCGTTTGAAGCCGGTATGGCCCAACTGGGCGGCCACGCCGCGTTCATCGAGGCGAAGACCACCCAGATCGCACACGGGGACACCCCCAAGGAGATCGGCCAGATCTTCGGCCGCTACTTCGACGGCATCGCCATCCGCCACGTCGACTGGGGGATCGGCAACAAGTACCTCAATGACGTCGCTCAGCATTCACGCGTGCCCGTGTTGAATATGCAGTGTGAGGTCTACCACCCCTTCCAGATCCTGGCTGACCTGATGACAATCCTCGAGAAGAAGGGCCGCGATCTGCGTCGAAAGAAGATGGTCGTCTCCTGGGCCTATGCCGCCTCCTACCAGAAGCCGATGTCGGTCCCTCAATCGTTGGTGCTGCAAATGCCGCGCTTCGGGCTGGACGTCGTCCTGGCCCACCCGCCGGAGTTCAAGCTGATGCCCGAAGTGATGGAGCAGGCACGGGCCCAGGCCAAGCGCTATGGCACGGGCTTCGATGTCACCGATGACATGGACCAGGCCTTCAAGGAGGCCGACATCGTTTACGCCAAGTCGTGGGGAGCCATGCTCACCACGACCGATCAGGATCAGGGCTCGAAGATCATCAAGAAGTACGAGTCGTGGATCACCGATGAGCGGCGCATGAAGCTGGCCAAGGCCGACGCCATCTACATGCACCCGCTGCCGGCGGACCGGAACGTCGAAGTCACAGATGCCGTCCTTGACAGCGGGCAGAGCGTGGTCTACGACGAGGCCGAGAACCGCATGCACGCCCAGAAGGCGGTCATGGCGCTGACGATGCGGTCGTGACAACTATGCGGGCTTCACTCCTAGCGGGTGGGGTTTCTGCCCCACCCCCTGACCCCCTCCCCGCAGACTTGCGGGGCACGCTGCCGACCGCTGGCAGCAGGGAGGGGTGAGGGGTGGGGGTTCGTTTCACATGTCCAGCGTCGGTCGGGAGGCATGCGCCAGGATGAGCAAAATCGCAGTGATTGCCGTGGGGGGCAATTCGCTGATCAAAGACAAGCAGCATCAGACCATCCCCGACCAGTACCAGGCGGCCGTCGAGTCGATGGCGCACATCGCCGGTATGATAGAAGCTGGGTGGGATGTACTGGTGACGCACGGGAATGGCCCCCAGGTCGGCTTCATCCTGCGGCGGGCCGAGCTGTCACTGCACGAACTGCACATGGTGGGGCTGGACTACTGCGGGGCCGACTCGCAGGGCGCCATCGGCTACATGTTCCAACGCGCGCTGTACAATGAGTTCCGCCGGCGCGGGATCAAGAAAGACGCGGCGACCATCGTCACCCAGACCCTGGTGGACAGGAAGGACCCTGCCTTTCAGAACCCCAGCAAGCCGATCGGTTCGTTTATGGACCAGGAGCAGGCTGCGAAACACCGCCAGACCGATGGCTGGGCGGTGGTCGAGGACGCCGGGCGCGGCTGGCGGCGCGTTGTGCCCTCCCCGGACCCGAAGCGAGTGATCGAAGGACCTGCCATCAAGCAGCTGGTCGACGCCGGCTTCGTCGTCATCTGCGTCGGCGGCGGCGGGATCCCGGTGATCGAGGATGAGAACGGCGACCTGCAGGGCGTGGAAGCCGTGATCGACAAGGACTTCGGCGGCGCCCTGCTGGCCAGCGCCGTCCAGGCTGATCTGTTTCTGATCACCACCGCCGTCGAGAAAGTCGCCCTCAACTTCAACAAGCCGGACCAGGTGTGGCTCGACCGGTTGACCCTGGCCGAAGCCCGTCAACACCTGGCGGATGGGCAGTTTGCCAAAGGGAGCATGGGGCCGAAAATAGAGGCCATCCTCCGCTACCTGGAAAGCGGTGGCAAGGAAGCCCTGATCACCGACCCGGCCAACATCGAGCGGGCCCTGCAGGGGATGACCGGCACACGCATCGTGCCGTGAGAACCGAGCGGACAGAGAGGGGGAGGAGGTGGACCGAAGCGAGCTCACAGCACCGCGCTAACATGGAAACGATTTCGGTTTTGTCAATCACAGGGAGGAGCTGAAATGCATAAGCGATTCTGGACTCTGGCCAGCCTGCTGATCGTCGCGGCCATCGTGCTGGCGGCGTGTGGTGGTGGCGGCGAAACGCCGGCCGCCCCGGAACAGCCGGTGGAACCGGCCGCAACCGAGGTGCCGGCCGCACCGGCACCCGCCGAGGAGACAGGCGGCTTCGAGATCCCCGAGGTCGAGGAAGGCAAGTTCAACGTGGCCATGGTTTTGATTGGCCCGCACAATGATGGCGGCTGGTCGCAGGCCCATTTCGAGGGCCTGGAGTATGTTGCCGACAACGTCGTCAACACACACGTCGCCTACATCGAGAACGTGCCGGAGGGCACGGAGTCCGAGCAGGTGTTCCGCAGCCTGGCGCGCAAGGGCTTCGACCTGATCTTCGGGACCTCCTTCGGATTCATGGATCCGATGGAAATCGTCGCCGGGGAGTTTCCGGACACCACCTTCAGCCACATCAGCGGTTACAAGTCCAACATGACGAACTTCGGCAACTTGTTCGGAGCCATGGAGGACATGAAGTATCTGGCGGGCATGCTCGCCGGTGCCCGCGCCAAGGCCGACGGGAATCCCAAGATCGGCTATATGGCCACCTTCCCGATTCCCGAAGAAATCCGCTTGGGGAATGCCATCGCGTTGGGGATGAAGGAAACCTGCCCCGAGTGCACGATGGACGTGCGCTGGATCAACACCTGGCATGACCCGATCATCGAGAAGGATGCTGCCGCCTCACTCTTCGACGCCGGTGCCCAGGTGGTCTTCACTGGCGCCGACACGCCGGCCGTGGCCGATGTCGCCCAGGAGAAGGGCAAGTGGGGCATCACTTACGACTGGTCCGGTTCGTGCAAAGTCGATGCCTGCCTGACCGCGCCCTACTGGAATTGGGGCCCGGTGTACGCCGGCATCACCCAGGGCCTGATCGACGGCACCTATGAAGTCGGGTGGGATTACTTCGACGCCGACAGCGGCGGCCTAGGCCTGTACGGCTTCATGGAGGGTGAACAGCTCACCAAGGGCATGGCCGATCTGCCGCCCGAGGTCATCGCCATGGTCCAGGACACGCTGGCCAAGATGTTGGCGGGTGAGTTCAACCGCTTCGACGTCTTCGCTGGCGAGATCCTGGATAACCAGGGCACGGTGATTGTGCCGGCCGGCGAGAAGATGCAGCAGTCCGACCTCGACCAGTTCCCGCCAGGAGCCCCCGGCCTCGAGTGCCAGTACTGTATGTATTGGTGGGCCGACGGGATCGCCTCGGAGCTGCCGAGTCTGGGCGGATAAGCACCACCGCCACCCATCAGGGGTCGGGGCACGTTGCCCCGGCCCCTGTCAACCTTCCAGGGCAGGCTGATGACTTCCGACGACAGGCAAGTTGCGGCCGTCGAGATGCGGGGGATCACAAAGCGTTTCCCCGGCGTCCTGGCCAACGACTCGGTCGACTTTACACTGCGGCAGGGCGAGATCCATGCCCTGCTGGGTGAGAACGGCGCCGGCAAGAGCACCCTGGTGAATGTGCTCACTGGGCTGTACCAGCCCGACGCAGGTACCATCCTGGTCAACGGTCAGCCGGTGGCCTTCGGCTCGCCGGGAGATGCCATCCGAAACGGGATCGGAATGGTTCACCAGCACTTCATGCTGGTCCCCACCCAAACTGTCACTGAAAACATCCTTCTTGGCCTCGACAAGCCTCGCTTCATCATGCGGACGGCGGGTTTCGATCGGGAGATCGGCGCCCTGGGCGAGAGGTACGGATTGCGGGTCGATCCGGGCGCCAAGATCTGGCAGATCTCGGTCGGCGAACAGCAGCGGGTCGAGATCTTGAAGATCCTCTACCGCGGGGTGCGCGTGCTGATCATGGATGAGCCGACAGCAGTCCTCGCACCGCAGGAGATCGATGAGCTGTTCCGCACGTTGCGGTCGATGGTCGCCGAGGGCAAGTCGGTCGTCTTCATCAGCCACAAGCTCAATGAGGTCACGCGGATCGCTGACCGAATCACCGTTCTTCGCAAAGGCAGAGTGATGGCAGCCGGACTGCGACCTTCGGAGACCGACACCAGCGAGCTGGCGCGCCTGATGGTCGGCCGGGAGGTCATTTTTCAGCTGGAACGCAAGCCCAGACAGGCGGGCGAGGTCGTGCTGGCTGTGGAAGAAGTCCATGCGCTGAACGATCGCGGACTGGCCGCGTTGCGCGGCCTGTCACTGAACGTCCGGGCAGGGGAGATCGTCGGGCTGGCCGGCGTGGCGGGTAATGGACAATCCGAGCTGGCCGAGGTGATCACCGGGCTGAGGGCTCCGACCCGCGGCAGAGTGCTGGTGGGCGGGGAAGTTGTCGTGGATGGCACGCAGGGTGGCGGGACCAAAGGGCGAGTCATCGAACGCCTGATCCGGGCCGGCGTGTCCCACATCCCCGAGGACCGGACGCACGTGGGAACGGCGCCCAACCTGTCCGTCACAGACAATCTGATCATGAAGGGCTACCGCAGCCCGCCGATCGGCCGGGGTTGGTCGGTGGATGGCACTGCCGCCCGGTCGCGGGCAGCCCAATTGCGCCGGGAGTATGACATCACCGCCCCGTCTGTGGATACGCCCGTCAGACTCCTCTCTGGCGGGAACCTGCAGCGGTTGATTCTTGCCAGAGAGATCTCCAGCAAGCCTAAACTGATGATCGCCATGCAGCCGACACGCGGTCTGGACGTCGGAGCGATCGAAGGCGTGCAGCGATTGCTCCTCGAGCAGCGGGACGCTGGCGCGGCCGTCCTGCTGGTGTCTGAGGAATTGGACGAGCTGATGAGCCTGAGCGACAGAATCTACGTCATCTTCGCCGGGGAAATCATGGGCGAGGTGCGTCAGACCGATATCGCCTCCCTGGGCATGATGATGACCGGCCAGCGCCTGGAGACCATCGCCGCATTGGCAGGAGGCAAGCCGTGAGGGCGACCAGTGGCCATGTGCGACGCAAAGGGTCCTTTCCTATCGCGATCTGGGTCGAGCCGCGGATGGACCAGCCGGGCTGGCTGGGTCCGGCCGTCTCACTGGGAGCTGTTGGCGTTGCGCTACTGCTGGGAGCGATGGTCCTGGAGATCGTCGGCGGCAACTCCATCCGAGCCTATAGCTTCATGCTCAAAGCCTCCTTTGGCAACTTCGGCGTGATCTCGGATACGCTGGTCAAAGCGACACCCTTGATTCTGGTGGGGCTGGCCTGCACCGTGGCCTTCCGCATGCGCCTGTGGAACATCGGCGCCGAAGGCCAGTTCTTTATGGGCGCTTTCGGCGCCAGCGCCGTTGTGCTGGCTCCCCTGGTGCCACCCGAAACGCCGGCCTGGCTGACCATCCTGGCGATGATCGTCGCTGGATTCGCGGCCGGGGCGCTGTGGGGCTTCATCCCCGGCATCCTCAAGGCACGCCTGAACGTCAACGAAATCATCACCACGCTCATGCTGAATTACATCGCCATTGCCTGGGTCAACTTCTTCATCTTCGCTGTCTGGACCGAGGGCGGGTTCCAGATGACCCGCATGTTCCCCAAGACGGCCTGGCTGCCGCGCCTGGCGGACTATGCCAAGCAGATCACCGGCCTGCGGGGCATTACGCTCCATCTGGGCCTGCTCTTTGGCCTGGTGGCGGCGGTCGTCATCTGGTGGGTGTTGGATCGCAGCAAGTGGGGGTATGAGATCCGACTCACGGGCGACAACCCGCGCGCTGCGCGCTACGCCGGCATCCGAATCGCGCTGAACACCGTTCTGGTCATGATGCTTTCTGGCGGACTGGCCGGACTGGCGGGCATGTCGGAGATCTCCGGAGTCGTCCACCGGCTGCAGGGCGCCATCTCCCCGGGCTACGGCTTCACCGGCATCATTATCGCCTGGCTGGCCAAGCTCAATCCGCTGGCCGTCGTTCCAGTATCCATCCTATTCGGCGCACTCATCCTCGCCGGGCGGGAGATCCAACCGTCCGGAGTTCCCAAGATGATCCAGGGAATTGTGCTGGTCTGCCTGATCGCCAGCGACTTCCTGGTGCGGAACCGCATCCAGA
>CAZBJQ010000003.1:0-49478 GCA_964492235.1 uncultured Anaerolineaceae bacterium
GACCATGAGCAGGAGGATCGAAAGGGGAAACAGCAAACCCCAGGTTCCGATGGTGAGGATGCTGTCTCTGGCGTAGCCCAGCGTTAAGTAGAGGGGAGCGAGATCGAACCCCCCTGGGCCTTGGGCTGCGGCAAACTCACCGGGAAGACGCATGACATCTGTAGAGAGGTATGACCAGCCGAAGCTCAGCCAGATGGCGGCAATGAGAAGGAGCGGCCCGAACCCCACGAGATGGCGGAGTCTGGGCAACGATCGCCTTGCCAGGAGCCCGGACGCCACCACGACGGTAAGCAGCACCAGAGAGTAGTGAACCCCCTCCGGCCGCGTCCAGGCGGCAAATCCCAACAGGACGCCTCCAAGGACAAGGCCTCTTGGCTGATCCTGGACGATCCCATAGACGGACCATAGAGCGCCCAGCACAAGATAGACCGTGAAGGGAAGGTTCGCATACCCGATTGTCGCGTGAATGAAGATCGTGGGAACCGTCAGGAGGAGCAGTGCCCCGAGAGACGAGCCTGTGCTTGTTAGACCGCCTTGACGCCAGAACCAGAAGCATCCCACCAGGAGCGAGAACGCGAAAAGGGGATCCAGCAGCTTGGAGCCGGGAAGCACGTCGCCGTCCGCCAAACGGAACAACGCGATAGCCAGGTGCAGGTTCTGGGGGTATGCGAGCCCATGCCCCCCCCAAGATGCGCCAGCTCGGATCGAACCTTCCAAGGCGATGCCATATCCCTTCAGTGCCCAATTGGCGATCGCATCGAAGAGCGAGTAGGCCCTGCCGATCGAGATGACGGTGGCCAGACCAAGAAAAAACAGGATCAGGGACCATACAATGATCGATGGTGCCCTGGAGGCGCGGAGGTTGATCGTCGCGCCCCGCAACGACTGGACAACAGGCAGGAGGCCTCGGTTTTCTGGGACCAGCCGAAAGAGGATTTGGGTAAGGAGGACCAGTCCCAGGAGTATGAGAATGACGGCGGTTCGGCTCAGAGGCAGCCCGGCCCACGAGAGCACAAAGGTCGTGAGCGACCAGGTGCCCAAGCCAAGGGGGAACCCCAGGCTGGCCGCCTCGATCCAGCCGATCTGACCTCGTATCAGGGCGCCAAGGCTGATCCCGATGACCACGATCATGAGCAGGATCCCCGCGTCGATGATGATGGCGAGGCCGATTGGCATTGGGCGGATTGGCCCGGGGGGCTCCGACACCGTGCCTGTGTCTCTGGGGGCGTACACTCCTCGGTAGAAGACGTTGCCCGCGCCCTCATACGGTATGAAGCGTTTCTGACGGCTCAGTTCGCGATCTGGAGGGAAAACGCCGATGGCGGGGACCCAGGCATTGGCCGATGCCAGGCACTGCACACAGTCTTCGCTGGGAGCGTCGATGGCCTTGGTGTCACATGGGCATGACGGTATCGACCTGGGCATCAGGTAGAACTGGAGCACATTCTGCATAGAGAGGTAGGTACCTGATCCCAGAGGAACTGAAACCGCGGAGCTGGAGGGAACATTGTCCTCGATAAACGCCAGGAAGTCGGCCGCCTTCCTTCCCATAAGATACTCGGCGCTCCGAGCCTCGGCCGAGTGATCTCTCAGGCGCCACGTTCTCTTCAACCAGAGCAAGCCGTAGCCGCTAACAACCGTGTAGGCCTGTATCAGTATGACGACAAGCGCCAGGGCAATCGTGCCGCGACCAACAATCCGGTTGATACTAGCCATCTGGTTGAGGACCTTGAAACCCCATCGCGTTATTGGCGTTATTGAGGATCAGCACTCCCGGACCGGAAGACGTTTGGCCGCCAGGTTGGACGAACGGAGGGGTTGCTGGGGGCTGCTCCCGGACCCCGGTGTGGATAAAGGATTCTATCAGGATTGGAAGCGCCTGGCTCCGGCGCCGCCCGAAACGGATATGGGCAACGCGCGGTGGTCGGCGGGCCTCCCGCCAGGAAACGCCGGCCGCAGACCGAGGCTTCCCATGGAAGACTTCGAATCGGAGACGCTCTCAATAGACGCGGGGGTCGGCCGGATGGCGAACCGCCATGTCCTGCTTTCGCGGCGGTGGCTTGCGTCACCGCTTGGATGTGTGGCGCAGGAAGATGAACCAGTACACGATCGCCACCAGGACGGCGCCCCCGATGATATTGCCGATCGTCACCGGGATCAGGTTGTTCACGACAAAGGCCGACCAGGTCAACTTCTCTAGCGCCAGGCCGGTGGACTGGGTGAACGTGGGATCGTATTGCTTAATGAGCAGACCGATCGGCACGAAATACATATTGGCTACGCTGTGCTCAAAGCCGGCGGCGACAAAGGCCGAGATCGGGAAGATGATGGCGGCGATCTTGTCGAGGGTGCTGCGGGCGCTGTAGGTCATCCAAACCGCCAGGCACACCAGGACATTGCACAGGATGCCAAGGAACACCGCCTGAACCCAGCCCAGCTGGACCTTGCTGTTGGCAATGTTCAGGGCTGCGATCCCGACGGCACCGTTGCCGAAGGTGTATTGTCTGCTCATGAATACCATCAGGGCCGTGCCCAGCGAGCCGATCAGGTTGCCAATGTATACGATCGCCCAGTTGCGGGACAGCGACAATGTCGAGACCTTGCCGCCGGCCCAGGCCATCACGATCAGGTTGTTGCCGGTGAACAGCTCGGCGCCGCCCACCACGACCAGGATCAGGCCCAGGCAGAATACCAGGCCGACGAGCATGCGGGCGATGCCGTAGGGCACGATGCCGGACAGCCCCCCGGCAACCGTGGTGGCAAAGATCGCCCCCAGCGCGATGAACGCCCCCGCCAGGACGGCGAGGGTGAGTACCGTCCAGAAGGGCATGGCAGCTTTGCGCACCCCGATCTCTTCGGCGCGCACCGCCATCTCCGCAGGCAGCAAGGCATCGATTCGGATCTCGTGGGTCTCGGTTGTCATTGGGGTATTCTCCTGCCCTCTGCTGTGCAGGAGGGCACTCCTAGCCTAACGCGGCCGGGTGCTGGGCTCAAGAGACAAACATCACCACCTGTCCAGCCCCTGCTTCCGGACCGACGCATTCCTTTCGCTCAAGGTGCGTTCACGGTGGTGCGCGTTCTCCAAAGGACTCCGGGTATGTCCAGCATTGGCGCGGCGAGGCGAGGGCCACGTGCATCCTGCCCCATTCGGAGAGCGCCCGGGTCTTTGCCTCTGGAACGTCATACTAGGAAGCGCCGGTTATGAGGAGCGGGCGGGGTGGACGGAGCGCTGCGGCAGGCTGATCCAGATTACACTTGCCAGCACCAAAACGCCCCCCAGCACCTGCTGCGGGGACAACCGTTCGTGCAGCAACAGGCTGGCCAGAAGAATAGTGAAGACCGGCTCGAGCGTGCTCAAGAGCGAGGCGGTCGTTGGGCCAACGCGGGCCATTCCGGCAAAAAAGGTGCTGATGGGGAGTATCGTGCTGAACAGGACGAGTCCGAGGATGATGGCCCCGCTGGTCACGGTCAGCTCAAAGGCCCAGGTTCGGGTGATCAGGCCGACGGCTAGGAAGCTGATAGCTGCACCGGCCGCGACCCAGGTAGTGCTGATAATCGGCCCGGCCCGATGGACGTAGCGGTCGCTGATGATGATGTACCCCGAGTACCAGCCGGCAGAGCACAGTGTGAAGAAGACGCCAAGCCTGTCAATGGGCTGGGCACCGATGCCGCTCCCCTGGCTGGTGACGGTCAGGGCGACTCCCAGGGTGGCCACAACCATCGCCATCCACTCATGCCGCCCGGGTCGCCGGTGGTTCACGCCCCAGTTGAGCAGGGCAACGAAGAACGGGTAGGCGTAGAGCAGCAATGCGCTGAGCGAGGCCGGGATGCGCTGCAGGCCGAGGAAAAAGAAACTGGCCTGGACTGCATATCCGAACAATCCAAGTGAGAGCAGAATCAGCGCCAGACGCCGCCCGGGTAAGATTGCCCGGCCTCGGAGCGCGAGCAGGCCTATGGCCAGCAGCAGCGCCGCGCCACCGAAGCGCAGGCTGAGGAAACCGGTCAGGCTCAGACCGGCGGCGAAGGCGAACTTGCCGAATATGGACAGGGTGGCGAACCCGGCAGCGGAAACGGCGATCAGTCCGGCGCCGATCCAACGGCTGCCGGCAGGGCTAGAGATGGAAGAGGACGTGGACATGCGGCTGTGCCTGAACCAGAGAGAGTATACGGCAGGCGAGGGAGTTCTGGATCTGGAATGAGGCGCGGTAGAATGTTCTCCGTGGAGAGACCATGACGACCCGCGACCGCACCATCAAGACGGTCGACCTCCGTGAAGAGATGGCCCCCAAAACGCTGCGGCGACCCGAGTGGATACGGGTCCGTGCGCCGTCGGGCGAGACCTATGAGCGGCTGCGCAATATGATGCGAGCCAAGTCGCTGCATACGGTGTGCGAAGAAGCGATGTGTCCCAACCTGGGCGAATGCTGGGGGTCGGGCACGGCCACCTTCCTGATGATGGGTGATGTCTGCACCCGCGCCTGTGGCTTCTGCGACATCAAGACCGGCCGCCCGACGCCTCTGGATTGGTCGGAGCCGGAGCGCGTCGCCCGCGCCGTGCAGGCGATGAACTTGCGGCATGCCGTGATCACCAGCGTCAACCGGGACGAGCGGCCGGATGGCGGCGCGCCGATCTTCGCCATGGTCATCCAGCGCATCCGGGAGTTGCAGCCCGACTGCTCGATCGAAGTCCTGATTCCGGATTTCAAGGGATCGCTCGAAGCGCTGCGGACCGTGGTCAAAGCCAGGCCTGAGATTCTCAATCACAACGTCGAGACCGTGCCGCGGTTGTTCAAGCGTGTCCAGCCGCAAGACCGCTACGAATGGGCGCAGACAACACTGTCCAGCTCCAAGAAGATAGACGCGCAAGTGCTGACCAAGTCCGGTATCATGCTTGGGCTGGGGGAGTCGTTGGACGAAGTCAAGGCCGTCCTGTGCGACCTGCGCGCATGGGGCGTCGACATCGTGACCATTGGTCAATACCTTCAGCCATCGAAGAAGCACCTCCCGATCGAGCGCTACTACACCCCGGACGAGTTCGACGACCTCAAGCGGTACGGTCTGGAGATCGGATTCCGCTGGGTGGAGAGCGGTCCACTGGTTCGTTCCTCTTACCGGGCCGAGCAGCAAGTGCGGGCCTTGAGCAGCTTGCATCGGCCACACGCCAGGCTGGACGCATCCGCGGACTGAGGTCGCGGCCCTCGCCTGCAAGAGAGGTGACCGGTTCACCCAGCCTGACCATCGCTGCGCCAGCTGTCGCGAGTGCGATTCATGCCACTTGTTCTGCCAACGATAGCCTTCATCCTGATCTTCTTCGCCGTGCGCCGACTGCAGACCGCCCGGACGATCGAGCGCGGCGGCTGGGAGGCGACCTGCGTGATAGCCAGCGCGTTCTGGGGAGCCGGCCTGGCGCTGAGCGTGGAGATCCTTGGCCTGGCAGAGGCTGTCCGGCCGCAGACCGTCATAGCGTCGTGGCTTGTGATGGCGGGGGCTGCTGGGGCGGGGCTTCTCACCCGACGAGCCAGGCTGCCAGCTTGGCACTCGGGTCGAATACAGCTGGAGCGGTTGTCTCGGAGCGAAACCGCCTTCTGTCTGCTTCTGGCAATAGCGTTGCTGCTGCTGCTGGCGATTGCCTGGGCGTCACCCCCCAACAACGTCGACTCGCTGCTATATCACATGAGCCGCGTCGTGCACTGGGCGCAAAACGGCTCGTTGCGCCACTACGCCACGGGCTATGGACACCAGCTGTGGAATCCGCCCTGGGCGGAAATGGCCATCCTGAATCTGCGCCTGCTGTGGGGGGACGACAGGCCGGCGAACTTGGTGCAGTGGAGCGGACTGGTCGGCTCGCTGGTGGCGGTCTCGGGCGTGGCTCGGCTGCTCGGTCTGGGCCGGCGCGGCCGAATGCTGGCGGTAGCGTTTGCATTCTCGATTCCTATGGCTTTGCTTCAGGCCACCAGCACCCAGAACGACCTGGTCGCCTCGTATTGGCTGATTGCCGCCCTGCTGCTTGTGTTGCTGATGGGTCAGCGAGATCAGACCGCCGGACGTTTGGAGCTGCTGGCCTTTGGCGCCAGCGTCGGCCTGGGTCTTCTCAGCAAGGGAACACACTACGCCTTCTCACTGCCGGTTCTGGTCATGTTCTTATTCTTGCGGGACTGGCGCGGCCGGCCATGGAGGGCGTTGGGGGATGTGTGTCTGGTCCTGGCTGTGGTGTTAATCCTCAACTTGGGCTACTGGGCACGCAACATCGCGACCGCAGGTAACCCGCTGGGACCCGCCGACTGGATCGCAGGCCACAGCCCGGCGGGAGGCTCGTTGAATGCTCTCGTGTCCAGGGTACAGGCGATTCCGCTGCTGGTGGTTCGTGCAGCATCACTCCATCTGGCCACACCCTGGGAGCCGGTCAATCAGTTTGTGGCGAGAGCCATTCACTCCCTACCCGGTAGCGCGGCTCTCAGGAACGACGGCTTTGAAATTGCCTGGGGATGGAATCATGAGGACATGGCCGGGAATCCTGTCCACCTGGTCATTGTGTTGGCCGGCCTCGCAACGGCAGCCGTCACCTGGAAGAGGCAGCCTAGGCTCATCCTGGCGGTGGCCCTGGCGGCGACGGCCGGATACTTCCTGCTTGCGCTGCTGGCCCTGCAGAGCACAGGTCCTTTTGGAACGCGCCTCCAGCTCCCGTTCTTTGTGCTCAGTGCGCCTTGGGTGGCTGCCATCGTTCTCACGGCTCGGCCAAGATGGCTCCCCGGTGCGTTGACATTCGGCCTGCTGATGTTGTCGCTTCCCTGGATCTTGTTCAACGCCACGCGACCCGTCATCGCGCTGGCGCCGGAGCCGGGCCCCTGGGAGCTCCCCTGCACGGACACCTTCGGTTGCACCAAAGTGGGGAGCGTCTTCTCAGCTTCACGCGTTGACCTGCTCTTCGCCAACACGCGAGAATTCCAGCAGGGCTACACCTCCGCCATCGACGCCCTTGGGGAAACGGGATGCAGGAGAGTGGGGCTCCGGATCGACTCGAGTGACCCCGAGTATCCCCTGTGGTTCCTGGCCGAGGCCCCGCAAAGCGGATTCCGCTTCGAAACCATCTTCACAACGGAGTCGCTCGAGGGATTGATCGACCGGGACTTCGCACCCTGCGCAGTCATCTGCACGATCTGCGGCGACAGGCTCCGGCTCCATGGGATGGACCTGTTGCGCGAGACAGCCGGAGTGAAGCTGTTTGCCGGTGACAGGTTCACCTGGGACGAAGACGGGTGACAAGGCCGTGATCGTTCGCTGAAACGACGCCGGCTGAGGGGGAACGAGGCCGGGCTGTATAATCCCAACTGGGCGGACATTTCGCAGGGCGCCAGCCCATCCCAAAGGAGTGTTTATGTATTCCCTGACCTTGATTCTTCACAACTCGATGCGCTGGGTTGTCGTCCTGGCCGGCATCTATGCACTGGTCCGAGCTTACTGGGGCTGGCTGGGCAAGCGCCCCTGGGCCCCGGCCGACAAGACCGCCGCCTCGGTCTTCTCCACGTCGGTTGATATTCAGTTCCTTCTCGGTCTGATCCTGGCGTTTACCAGCCCGCTGGTAGCGGCGGGGCTGGCGAACATGGCGGGGGCTATGCAGTCAGACGAACTACGCCGGATCCTGGTGGGTCATATCCCGCTTATGATCGTGGCGGTTGTGTTTGTGCATGTCGGTGTCGTAGGTGCCAGGCGGGCCAGCGAAGACCGCGGCCGCTTCCGTCGGGCCGCGCTGTGGTACAGCCTCGCGGCGCTGGTCTTGCTGGTGGCGATTCCTTGGTGGCGGCCGTTGCTGCGGATGCCTTGAAGCAGGGGCAGGGTAGACTGGCAAGCCAGGCCATGCCGGTGTTCCGCTTCTACCACCCGGTTGAAGTCCGTTACGCGGACATCGATGCCCAACGCCATGTCAACAATGTCGTCTTCTTTACCTACATGGAGACGGCCCGCGCCGCCTACCTGCGCCACCTCGGGCTGTGGGACGGCAAGGATTTCCTGGACATCGGCATCATCCTCGTCAAGGCTGAGTGCGAGTATTTGTCACCGATCGTGTACGGCATGCCGCTACGCGTTGGTGTGTGCACCGACCGCCTCGGAACCAAGAGCCTGACACTGTCATATCGGATCGAGGACGCTGCGGCCGCCAATCTGATGGCCACCGGTCAAACCATCTCTGTTGCCTACGACTACCGGGCGCAGCGTTCGATGCCTGTGCCTCCTGCGTGGCGCCAGACGATCGAGGCGTTCGAGCGCGGGGGCTGAACGCACCCCGAGTGCAGCGGCATGCGAATCGACGCCAACCTTCCACCCTGTGAGCTGCGCCAGATCCCCTGGTTGTCACAGGCGGCGGAGCAGATGGGTTTTGATGGACTTTGGACCGGCGAGACTCAGCATGATCCCTTTCTGCCGCTTGCGCTCTGCGCCGAACATACGAGCCGACTGTCCCTGGGAACAGCTGTGGCCATCGCCTTCGCCCGCAGCCCGACCGTGCTGGCCCACACGGCGTGGGATCTGGCGGCGCAATCCGGCGGGCGTTTCGTGCTCGGTCTGGGAACGCAAGTCCGCCCTCACATTGAGCGCCGCTTTGGAATGACTTGGCCTGCCTCACCGGTCGGGGCCCTGCGCGAGCAGGTGCAAGTGATCCGCTCGTTGTGGGCTGCGTGGCAGAAAGGGGAACGCCCGAGTGTGCGCGGCGAGTACTACAAAGTCACGCTGATGACGCCCTTCTTCAACCCGGGGCCGATCCCGCACCCGGACATCCCCATTTACATCGCCGGCGTCAATCCAGGCCTGGCCCGACTGGCAGGTGAGGTTGCCGATGGGTTCGTGGTTCATCCCTATCACTCGCTGCGCTACCTGCAGGAGGTCATCCGGCCGGCCATTGCGGAAGGCGCGGTACGTGAGGGACGGTCGGCGGCCGAGATTGCAGTGAGCGTTACCGCCTTCGTCATCACCGACGATGCCGAACGCCAACTTGCCCGCAGCCAGATTGCGTTCTATGCCTCGACGCCTTCTTACCGGCCGGTGATGGCCTTGCATGGGTGGGAAGAGGCGGCGGATCATCTGCGCGGCTTGTCGCGGCGCGGCGTCTGGACCGAGATGGCGGCATGTATCACGGAAGAGATGCTCTCGACCTTCGCCGTCGTCGCCTCGGAACGTGATCTCCCGGATGCCCTTTGCCGGCGGTATGCCGGCGTTGCAGACCGACTCGGCCTGTACTTGCCCTTCACGCCCGGAACGCGGGATTCCTTCTGGCGGCACCTGCTCTCCAATCTGCGGGCAAACACATGCTGATTGTCGATGGGCACGAGGACATCGCCTGGAACATCCTGACGTTCGGGCGGGATCCAACACGATCCGTGGCTGAAACTCGGGCCCTTGAGAAGGCCACAGACATCCCGATCCATACCGGTGAGGCGTTGCTGGGATGGCCGGAATGGGTTGCAGGAGGCGTGGCGGTGGTCTTTGCCACGCTGTTTGCCGCACCGATCCGACGCAAGGTAGGTCCATGGGAGACGATGTGCTACCGCGACACGCGCCAGGCGCGGGCGCTGTACCTGGCCAGCCTGGGGGCCTACCACCGGCTGGTCTCGATGCATGGGGACAAGTTCCAGTCCGTCCGCAGCCGGCGCGAGCTGCAGGAAGTGTTGGCGACCTGGGACGGCTGCCCTCCCCTGACTCCGCGGCTGGGCCTGGTGCTGTTGATGGAAGGCGGGGATGCGGTGGAGCACCCGTCCGAGCTCGACGGCTGGTATGCAGAAGGAGTGCGCATCCTCGGCCCCGCCTGGACCGGGACGCGCTATGCGGGCGGCACGCATGAGCCCGGCCCGCTGACAGCGGACGGACGGACGCTGTTGCGCGCTATGGCCGATCTCGGCCTGGCACTGGACCTGTCCCATATGACCGAAGACGGTCAGCGAGAGGCGCTGGATACCTATCCGGGGGTGATTCTGGCCTCCCACAGCAATGCCCTGGCGTTGTTGGAGGGATCCCCAACGCCGGAGCGCCATCTGACCGATGCGGTCGTGCGCGGCCTGGCCGAGCGGGGTGGGGTTATCGGGCTGGTGCTGTATAACGCCTTCCTCAAGGGCGGCTGGAAACCCGGAGATGGTCGCCAGGCTGTCGGGTTGGACCGGCTGTGCGCTCAGGTTGACCACATCTGCCAGGTCACAGGCAGCGCGCGCCACGTCGCTCTGGGGAGCGACTTCGACGGCGGGGTTGGTCTGCACAAGATTCCGGCCGGACTTGACAGTGTCGCCGACCTGCGGTTTATTGGCACGGAGCTCGCCGCCCGTGGGTACGCTCCGCACGACGTCGAGGCCATCCTTGGGGGGAACTGGCTTTCCCTGTTGCAGCGCCTTCTGCCGGAGACCTGATTACATGCCCGGGGCCAAACTGACCGCACGCCAGGTTCGATGGGCGCGTCGCTGGATGACGCTGGTGCTGTTTGGATTCGTTGTCTTCATCATCGGTGTGGAGCCCGACCTGATCGGCATGGACCGCAGCCCGGTGGTTGGATTCGTTCAGCTGTACACCTGGTTGAGCGGTCTGGCGATCTTGCTGGCCAGCGCTTACATGACGGTGCGCGTCGTGCGCAACGGAAGACCCCTGAGCCTGCGGGCCGAGGTCGGTGTGCGCCTGATCGCCACCGGATACGTCGTGGCGGTCGCCGCCTCCTTCGCGGACTTTCTCGGTATCGGCTCACACACACTGCGCGGGGGACTGTACTTCGGCGAAGTGCAGGTACTTGGATTGGTGATCGGCCTGCTGACGAGTCTGGTGGGGGTGATCCTGTATTGGCCGCGCGGCCCCAAACCTGTTGAGCCCACGCCGGGAGAGTTGTGAGGCATACCTCTCCAGGTGGGTTTCGCGATAGGTGGGTGATCGGGCGGCAGCCCTAGCACTTTACCCCTGCAAGGGAATCCCTGTGAACGACCCTTTCGAACGCAGCCGGTCTTCGCCACGCAACCGACGGACGGTGAAGTCTATAGCTTGGTGCCGGCCATCTTCTCGCTGGAGTGTCCCGGGAACAGCTTGCCGCCGGGCCGGACCAGGGTGTAGGCATAGTTGACGGCGGCCGTCACCAGGCCGTAGCCGATCACGATCAAGTTCAGGGGATCCTGGTTTTCCTCCAGCGCCACGTCGCCGGCGGCATACACCCCGGGCAGGTTGGTCTCCCCCTTGGAGTTGACCTTGACGTAGCGCCGGCCGATGGTCTCCAGACCCCATTGGTGAATGGCTCCCAGGTCAGCCTTGAAGCCGAGCGCCAGAATGACCTCGTCGACTGGCAAGGTCGCCTCGGCCAGGGTGCGGTTGTCGAAGATCACGGCGGTGGTCACGTGGCCTTTCCCCTCCAGCGTGCGCAGTTCGTGGAACAAGCGGACATCGACGGACGACGACTTCAATGCGTTGACCGACGTGTCGTGGGCGCGGAATCCATCGCGCCGATGGACCAGCGTGACGCGGTTGGCGATTGGCTGCAACGCCAGCGCCCAGTCGACGGCCGAGTCGCCCCCGCCGACAATCATGACACGCCGGTTGCGGTATGTGTTCAGATCCCGAACCATGTACTCAACGCCCCGGCCGACGAAGGCCTTGATCGCTTCATCTTTCAAGGTCACCGGCTCGAAGGCACCGACGCCCACCGCCAGGACCAGCGTGCGGGTGTAGTGCTTGCCCTTGTCGGTTTCGATCAGCCAGCAAGTCTCCGCCCCGGCGCCGCCCGGCACGGCAACCTGATGCAGACCAACCGCGCGCTCACTCATGGCGAAGACGGGGTTCCATTGTGAAGCCTGCCGGACCAGGTTCGCCACCAGATCCTTCGACAGGATGGCGGGAAGACCGGGGGAATCGTAGATCGTCTTCTCGGGGTAGAGGGCGATCAACTGGCCCCCAGGCTGCGGCAAGGCATCAATCACCTTAACCGACATTTCCCGCAGGCCGGCGTAGAACGCGCCGAAAAGCCCCGTCGGGCCGGCGCCAATGAATGTGATGTCGAATACCCGGTCAGACATACTAAGGTCGTCTCCTGTCGTCGGGGGGAAGCAGGGGGCGGATCATATGAAGCCAGCTGTAGGCCGTCGATATGAGATGCGCCTCATGCCAGGGTGAGGATGGCAAGCACGGCCAGCCCGATCAACGCCGTCAGGGCGACCAGCACCCCCAGCCGCACTCGGCGCCAGGATTGGGTGTCAAGCATGCGCATCTGGCCGGTCTCCGTCCAGCGCGCCTCATAGCGCGGGCCAAACAGCAGGCCGAGGGTAATGCCCGTTAGAAACCCGCCCAGGTGGGCCCAGAAGTCAATGCCCGGTGTGAGCCCGATCACCAGGTTGAGGGCGGCCACCACCGCAATCTGGCGAAGCTGGACGTTGCCGGTCGGCCCAAAGGTCGAGCGGTGCACGAACCAGAAGGCGCCGAGCATCCCCAGCAGGCCGAATATCGCGCCCGATGCGCCAACGGAAGGCGAGAGATTGAAAGCCAGGCTGGAGATGGCTCCGGCGAAGCCGCACAGTAGATAGAAGGCCAGGAAGCGGGCGCGGCCGAACAACTGCTCGCCGGCCGGACCGATCACGTACAACGAGTACATGTTGACGAACAAGTGAGCCACGCCGGCGTGGATAAAGACCGGCGAGATCAGTCGCCAGTACTGGCCGGCGGCGATAGCCGCATTGTCTTTGGCACCCAGGCCGATAACCAGGTCAACCCCGGCTAGGCTGCTCAGCACGATCTGCACTACGAAGACGGTCAGGTTGAAGCCGATCAGACTGAACGTCAGTGGGTATGCCCGGATCATGGCGCCCAGACTGGGGGCGCCCCGGCGCAGGCCGTCCGGCGTGCGGCGCGGCGCGGGCGTCGACTCTACGGGGCCGGATGGCAAATTGCCGGGCTCGGTCACAAAGTCACCCGGCGGGGGTGAATGCGATGGTGCTCGGCGTCGATGATGGCCTCAATCATGTCGACCGCTGCGTCCAGTTCTGAGTCGGCGTTCACCACGTAGTAGTCAAAGACATCCATGCGCTTCAGCTCCCGCCGGGCCGTCTCGATTCGGAGCTGTAGGTCCTGAGGGGACTCAGTGTTGCGAGACTTCAGGCGGCGAACCATCTCTTCATCGCTCTTTGGGACCAGGAAGATCAGCAGTGCCTCGGGGCACAAGGCCCGGATGGTCTCCGCGCCCTGGACATCGATGCGCATGACCACGTCCTGACCGCTGGCCAACGCCTGGCGCACCTGCTGTTTGGGGATACCCTTGTAGTCGTTGTAGACGATGGCGTGCTCGAGCAATTCGCCGTGCTCGATCATCTCGGCGAATCGACTGTGGCTGACGAAGAAGTAGTCCCTGCCGTCGACTTCCCCGGGCCGGGGTTGCCGGGTGGTGGCGGTGACCACGAAGTGGAAGGGGAGCCCGCGTTCCTTCATTCGCCGGAGCACCGTGTCTTTTCCAGCGCCCGACGCGCCGGAGATCACGATCAACAGTGGTTGGCGTGCAGCCGGGGAGAACCCCTCGTCCACACTCATTCTCCTTAAGTGCGGGTCAGTATAATGCAAGTGCTGGAGGGTGCGATGCCGGCCTACGAATACCGCTGCCTGGATTGCCGCAAACGGGTGTCGATCTATCAGACCTACGCCGAGTATGGCCGCCAACCGGTCAGTTGCCCCAAGTGCGGCAGTGCCAATCTGAAGCGGCTGATCACCCGCATCCGGGTCGTGCGTTCCGAAGAATCCCGGATGGACTCGCTTTCCGGCGAAAGTGACTGGGACTCGGTCGATGAGGAGGATCCGCGGGCGATGGCGCGCATGATGCGCAAGATGGGCCAGGAGATGGGTGAGGACCTCCCGCCCGAGTTCGGCGAGGTCGTCGATCGCATGGAAGCCGGCGAGGACCCGGACGAGATCGAGAAGGATTTCCCGGAGCTGTCCGGTAGCGGCACAGGGGGCGAGGACGACTTCGAGGACTTCTAGCGCGCCCTGCAGGGATTCTCAACTCTTCACGTCCGCCACCCCATACAGCGACCTCACCCCCCGGCAGCCCTACGGATGATCCACATCTCCGAAGTCGACTCCAGCAGGCTGTCTGGACCCGAGTCGCCTCGAGCCGCCTCGCGCCCGATGAAGATCTGGACATGTCGGCGCCGGCCGCGGTCCGGCTCAAGCAAGCGCTTACCCATCCCTGGATGGCGGGCGCCCGACGCCCCGATCAGTCCCGTTAAACCGGCAGCACTTGCCGCACCTTGCGCACCCGGTGCGGCGAGGTCTCCGGGTAATCCAGGTTCTCCTTGTGGGGTCCCCAGGCGGTGCCCAGGGCTGGCGAGCCCTGCACCAGCGTTCCGAACGCCTCGCCGCAGGTGGCGAGGTAGATCGGTGCAGTGGTTCATGGGCCAGGTGATGCCGCATCCAGGAGGCAGGGTGATACGGCAGCCACGGGTGGCGGGCCTGGTCGCTGCACAGCAGAAAGCCGCCTTTCCGTGTTTCCGCCAGAACCACTACATCTTCCTGCTGTGCCATGTCAGCCACCCAAGCCTGCTCCTCTGCGGGAAGGATGATCCGGTATCGAAGGCCGTGAGACGGAGAGATATTGCCCGTACTTGCTGGAATTCAGGATACCTGAGCCCATCGAGGGGATGTAGATGCGGCCGAGACATGGGACGGCTGGCGGCCGTCGTTAGGTGCGATTGCACCGCTGCATGGCGTAGAATCAAGGGAGCCTGATCGATTGGGAGCACGCCATGGCCAAGAGAATTGGCTCGGTCCTCTTTCCGGTCCTTTCCCTGCTGCTGCTCTCTCTGGCCTGTGCCGCGCCGGCGCCCGTTGCCACTCCGCCACCCGAGGACCTGGCAACGCGGGTCCAGGCCACGCTCGAGGCCTTGCCGACCCAGGCCCAACCGGCGGCGGCACCTTCGGCCACGCTACCGCCGTCGGCAACCCCGGAGCCCACAGCCACATCGCCCAGTGCGACGCCAACCGCCGAGGCCACGGGGACCGTCACCCCGACCGAAACGTCCGTGAGCGGTGACCCGCGCAGCCAGCTTGGCAACCCAGCCTGGCGGGATGACTTTTACTCCGGCAACAACTGGACCCTCGGCGAAGACAGCTTCACCCGGGCGAAGGTCGAGGACGGACGCCTGTTCCTGACGGGGCTGACGAAGACCGACGGCTGGCGCATGACTTGGCCGGAGGTCAAAGACTTCTATTTGGAAGCCATGATCGACTCGGGGGATTGCGAGGGCAACGACCACTTCGGGTTGATCTTCCGGGTCCCGGATCGCCATGCGGCAGAGGATGGTTATCTGCTGGGCTTCACCTGTGACGGGCGCTACTGGCTGCGGTTATGGGACGGAGAAGCGATGACGACCCTCGTCCCGCTGACGGCCACCACTGCCATCCTCACCGGGCCCAACCGGGAGAACCGGATCGGCGTGTGGGCCAATGGCGAGGAACTGACGCTGTTTGCCAACGGCCAGCAGTTGCAGGAAGTACAGGATGAGGCCTTGAAAGACGAGGGCGGTTTCGGTTTGTTCGTCGGGGCGCGCAAGTCCGGGAACCTGACGATCGAGGGCGACGAGATCGCCTATTGGGATCTGCCCTAGCGCCCGGGCGGGCGCGCCACCATCCCGGAATACCCTCCGCTTCGGGGTGAGAACGGCCAATCCGTCCCTCTCGTCCCGCTTACCCCTCCCGTCAGGCGGCCGTCAGCCAGGCTTTCGGCTGACGGCCTCGACTTGCACGATAATGAGGGCGCTAAATTTCCGTCAGCGGAGGTGCCCGGGATGCCTGGAAAACCGCTTCTCCCCATTGCAGCCCTCCTCGGACTCTTGAGCGCCGCATTCGGATGTTCCGGCGCCTCCCTGCCCGGCGCTCTCTCTGTCGCGGAGGACCTTGGACCATCAGCGGCCGTCACCCTGCCCCCGGTGTGGACCGAAACTCCCACCCCGACGATCACCCTTCCGGCCGCAACACCGACGGCTACGCTCGTGCCGACGGAGGCGCCGCGCCAGCTGCAGACGACCCAGGGCGTGCCGCTGCCTACCGCCGTGGTGGTTGAGGTCGGCGGCACGGAGCCCGATCTGGCGGGATGGAAGCGGATCGACGTCGAGTCTGCGTTCTTCTGGGTCCCGGCCAGCTACCAGGTCGTCGACATGGGCGAGCTAGGCGAGGCCATGCTGCTGATGATGCAGGTCTTTGCCGAGGGGATGGTCGAGGCCTTCCGCGGCCTGGTGACACCCGAGCCGGGCGTGACCCCTACCCCACTCTCGTTGGACGAGATGAATACCGCCTTCCAGATCGACATGCTGATGGCCGCCGATGAGGCTGGAGGCTCGGTCGTGTTCCTTGTGGGCGAGCCTCGGCCATCCGACGCCGACCTGCAGACGATGTTGCTGAAAGCGATTGAAGACAACGCGAATGTGGTGCTGGTCGAGAAGACGGAGCTGATCTACGGTGCGCGCTACCAGATGGCCCGGGCTTTGCTGCGTGTACGGGATGCCGAGTCCGGCCAGGTCAGCCGCCATGCGGCATATCTGATCGCGAGCGCCGACCGACTTTGGACGCTCTCGTTCCAGGCCGAACCAGACAGCTTTGATGGCCTGCTGCCTGTGTTCGAGCGCAGCGCCTTGAGCCTGCAGGCCCAACCGTAGGCGGGAGGATTCGTCCGTGCGGCCTTTCGCCGCATGGACCCCACAGACTGAACATGTCAACTCTGAGCCGGTCCGGCACGAAACCGGCTAGGTCGGTGCCGGTGGGTTCGAGCACCTGGGTCGAGCTTCGCGCCGCAGGCGACTCATGGGTGGGTGGACGTACCGGTCCCTATATCATCCAGGCGGGAGCTGTCCTGGTTGGTGCTTCTTTCCATAGCGGTTCACCATGGATAGCCAGAGAAGGATGACCGGCTGGCCAAGCGTGATGACCACCAGTGACATCCCTGCCGTTACGGTGAGGAAAACCTCCGGTGGGGTTTCGGAAGCGCCGATGCTGGTGACCATTGTGATCCCATACCAGGCGACCAGAAACGCGGCCAGGGTGAACACCACCCAAACGATGCCCCAGCCGATTCGGGACACGCGTTGGGTCTGAACCAGCCGATAGCAGAGCAGGCCGACGACGATGATCCCCACGGCCCCCGGGATAGGGCCAAGGGCCCAGGAACAGAAGCCCGCCAGCCCCGCCGGCTCCAGGGAGGATGGATCGGCGATCTGAATCAGGGTCAACAGGACGCAGTTGGTGCCGAGGCACGGAACCGGAAAGAGCAGTGGCACGAGCACGGGCAGGAACAAGAGCGCAGCGAAACGAACGGAAGGCGGAATCCTCATCGTCGGTGTTCTCCCGCAGCCACTTTCACACAGCTAGCCTCGCGGAATGTGTCAACCCTCCTCAGAAGCTCTCATCCATCTGGAACTTCCCGTCAGATCAGCCGCTAGGCGTTGTAACTGATCGCGAGCGCCGACCGACTTTGGACGCTCTCGTTCCAGGCTGAACCGGACAGCTTTGATAGCCTGCTGGCTGTGTTCGAGCGCGGCGCCTTGAGTCTGGAAGCCAAGCTCCGAGCACCCTGGCGGCCCGCATCCGGTGGTGCGCGCCGAGGGTTCGGGAGAAGCGTGTCCAGCCCAGGTGCAGGGCTACTCCCTGTCAGGGCTGGCCTCCCTTCGCTAAGTGCACGTGTGTTGGATCGTCTCGAGCACCGCCTCCAGATTCTCGTTGACGTCTCGGTTCGTGAACCGGATGACGCGGAGGCCATGCTCCTCAAGGTACGCCGTTCGGGCTGCATCATGGGCGGCTTGGTTCGGCTCTGCGTGTGAATCCCCGTCGATTTCGATGCCCAGCCTGGCGCTGGCACAGTTGAAGTCGGCGATGAACTGGTCAAGGAGTACGTGCTGCCTGCGGATGTGGACGCCGGCTTGGTGGTGCCGCACCCGGTCCCAGACGAGCTTCTCGGCAGGGGTGAGGGGGTGGCGCAGGTCCCGGGAGCGGAGGCGGAGGCGTGGTGGGACGCGGCGGAGCGGGTCGTGGCCGGGCAAGGTGGTTTCCCCCTGTGGAGAAACCCCCACCCTAACCCTCCCCCTGGAAGGGGGAGGAACGGGGTGGGGGTCGGTCTTCAACCATCCGAACCTCATCCTCGCTCAGTCGACAGGCGGCAGTGGGGCGGGCAGCCGCGGCGCCAGCACGCGCCGCAGTTCCTCCTGGATGGCCTCGACCGTCTGTCGCCCGTCGATAGTCACCCAGCGCTGGGGCTCGGCTGCGGCCAGCGCCAGATATCCCTGGCGGACGCGCTGATGGAACTCGACATTGTAGGCATCCAAGCGATTCCAGCCGCCGTGGTCCTTGCGCCGGACCAGGCCCTCCTCGGCCGGGATATCGAGCAGGAAGGTGATGTCCGGCACCAGCCCGCCGGTGGCGAAGGCAGTGATGGCGCGCAGCGCATCCAGGTCGAGCCGGTGGCCGTAGCCCTGGTAGGCGAAGGTCGAATCAAAGAAGCGGTCGGACAAGACAGTGCCGCCGGCCTGCAAATGCGGCCGGATGATCTCATGGCATAGCTGAGCACGCGAAGCCGAGAAGAGCAAGATCTCGGTTCGCGGGTGCATGGGGGTATTAGATAGGTCCGTCAGGACCTGGCGGACTTGGTCACTGATGGCGGTCCCGCCCGGCTCACGCGTCTGCAGGACGTCCAGCCCAGATGTGCGCAGGTGATCCGCCAGCAGACGGACCTGGGTGGACTTGCCGCACCCGTCGGGGCCTTCCAGGGTGATGAACATCTCAGTTCCGGAAGATACGCACGCGCCGATTCGGTTCCTTGCCGTACGAATGCGAAACCAGGTCGGCCTGGCGTGCGAGCTGGTGCTGCAGCCGACGAATGTACGCCGACGACGGCGATAAGTCAACCGAATTGGCGCCGTTCAGGACGGCGCTGATCGCCTGTTGTGTTTCCTGCAAGGCGACATCCAGCTGCGGCTCCTGGGGGGAGCTGGCCTCCAGGCTGAACAAGTCGGTGAGGAAGTTCTCCATCTGACCGACAGTGTTGGCCCGCAGGACGTAGATGGGCATCCGGCGGGCCTCGGCATCGGAGATGAGCTTCTGGTGGCGTCGATAGTAGGCGCGCAGAGTGACGATCACGTCGGCTTCCCCTGGTTCATCTACCAGAATCGCCGGCACGTGCATGCGGCGGGCTGCCGTGCGCAAGCGGTTGCGGGCGACGCCGTAGGCGTAGACGCGCACGGGCGTGAGCGGGCTGCCGGGCATGTGCGGCGGCGTCGGGGAGTACGGCAGGGTGTCCGCCTCCCCTGGTGCCGTCGATGGCTGCGCAGCCTGTCGGCGATAACCGCGCTCCTGGCTGCGGCCCCGGGAGGCAGCCGGCGGCGCGGCCTCGACGTGGACCTCGCCCTCGACATCCAGGGCGCGAATCTCCGGTGGCAGCGGGCGACCGCGCAGCATGGCATCCACGGCGCTGGCCACATCGTGCTGGACGGCGACCCGGTCGCGGTCGATGATCTCGATCAGAACGTCGAAGGTCGGGGCGGCCCGCCGCTCGAGAACGGTCTTCTGTGTCCCGCGGCGGCGGGCTTCCTCATCGGAGAGCGTGACCGACTCGATGCCCCCGACCAGGTCGGACAAGGTGGGATTGAGCAGCAGGTTCTCGAGGGTGTTGCCGTGCGCTGTGCCGATCAGCTGTACACCGCGCTCGGCGATGGTGCGGGCAGCGGCGGCCTCCAGCTCTCGCCCGATCTCGTCGATAACGATGACTTCAGGGTTGTGGTTTTCGACCGCCTCGATCATGACCTCGTGCTGCAGGCTGGGCTCGCGCACCTGCATGCGGCGGGCTCGGCCGATGGCAGGATGGGGGACGTCCCCGTCCCCGGCGATCTCATTGGAGGTGTCGACGATCACCACCCGCTTGTCATCGGCCAGAATGCGGGCGGCCTCGCGCAACATCGTCGTCTTGCCTACGCCGGGCCGCCCCACAAGCAGAACCGACTTACCGCTGCCGATCAGGTCCTGGATGATGTCGATCGTCCCGTAGACGGCGCGGCCGACGCGGCAGGTCAGACCCACGATACGGGCATGGCGGTTGCGGATGGCGGAGATGCGGTGCAGGGTGCGCTCCATCCCCGCCCGATTGTCGGCGTCGAACTCGCCGATGCGAGCCACCACGTAGTCAATGTCCTCCGGCAGGGTCTCGCGGTCTTGCAGAGGCACTTCACGGTCGACGAAGCGGGCGGTGGGGATCCGGCCGAGATCGAGGAGGACCTCGAGCAGGTCGTCGGAGCGGTCGATCTCGATCAGGCGCTGGGCGATCGTCCTGGGAAGGACGTCGAACATGGCGTCGAGATTGTCGGTGATGCGTCTACCGGGAGCCATGGTGTGGTTCGCCCTCGTTCTGTGGCAATTCTACCTTGCACGCTCGGCAGGGTGAAGCCAGACCACTCGCCGATGAGAGAGGCAACGCCTTTGGTGGCTAGGGTGAAGCCCCAACACCATCCGCACGGATTCCTGGCGGGCAGATTGCAGTCTGTTTCCGTTCCAAGGGAATTGGTCGGGCAGCCTGGCCGGGGAAGTCGCCCCTGACGGTTGGCGCATCAACTCAGCTCCCCAATCGGCCGCGAGACGTGCGGAATCGGCAAGGGTAAACCCCGACGGCTCTCAGACAATGACGGAGCGGCGAAGGAGGACGGCGAATGCCCCGTCGTCGGGTCGCCAAGATCACACTCGAAGTACCAGTAGAGGGGATCGCCGCGGCGATAGGGTTCCTCTGCGGTGGCCTCACAACGCAGGTCCGCCTTGATGCGCGCGATCTCTGACCGACTACCCGGGAGGACGACGAACACGGCCGACTCCCCATCGAGGGTGGGATTCTCCTCCGACCCCCAGGGGTAGAGCATCTCGGTGACGGTAACCCCCGAGGCAAGGTAGATCAGGCTCGGATTGGCGTAGTAGCGAAACCGATCGTCGCCGATGTAGACGAGTTGACGATCCTTGCTCCCTCTGTCGAGGTAGTGGGTCACCCGCTGAGCAATCAGGGCGGGGAACCCCCCGAAGTTGCCGCGTGGGGTGTAGTCGAAGAAGTAGAAGCGCCCATCATCCAGTGCGAGTGCCAAGGTGAAGACCGCGAACAAGGCGGTTGAAGGAAGCGACCAGCGAGCGAAATGACGCTCGGCCATATCGGGCACGACGCTCAGTACGTAGCCGAGAACCAGTGCGCACGCTGGAACTGCCGCGACGTAGCGCTGTGCGGCCGGAGTACTCTCGCTCACCGCGCCGATCAGGCCAAAACCGAGGAGCCAAAGGGCAAGCAACTGGCTGCGCTCATCTTTGGGACGCAGGACCAGCAGCCCTGCCCCAACAAGGAAAAGCGTCGCCGGCACTCGGCGAAGGATGGCCGTCCCGGGGAGGTAGAAGTAGTGTAGAGGTGCATGTGTGTACGCTAGGAGTCCAAGGGTTGCCTGTCGCAGCAGTACTATCCACGCGGGATCTCCCGTCAGCTCCGTTTGATACGGAAGCCAATCGCCAAGAATACTGACGCCTCGCAGCGGTCCCATGAACTCATCTGGATTCTTGGTGTAGAACCAAGCCAGCGGCAAGGCAACACTCGCGGCCACGAGACCCGCGAATCCGAAGTCGGGAAGCCTCTGGATTGCGCGTTGTCGGTGTATTAGGAGAAGAAGGGCGAGCCAGGCCGGGACAAGAACCAACAGCGCCCGTGCGCTGGGGTAGAAGTACAGAGAGAGCCCAAGACTTAGGCCCCCCAGGAGGAAAGCGTTCCGCTCGCCGGTCTTCCAACCGTGCCAGAATGCTCCGAGGGCAGCCACGTACCAGAGGCTATCCCAGATGTTGTTCAGGCCGAGGCGGCTAAAGTGGACGTGGACGTGAGACAGAAGGAGGATGCAGGCAGCAAAGACGCCTGCTCGGTGGCCGAACATGCTGCGGCCCATCAGGTAGATCGCCCCCACGCTCAACGCACCAGCCAGGGCAGACGGAATGCGCAGTGCCTGGCTTGTCGTTCCTAGCGCTCCGATCGACAGCGCCTGGATGGAGTAATAGAGCGATGGGAATCCGTGCCATCCGATTCCGAACAAATTGCTTGCCTTTCCATTTAGAAAATCCATGGCGCTCAATCCGACGGAGGCCTCGTCTCCGCTCAGGACGGCTGGCACAGTGCCGGTGGATAGACCTCGCACGAGGAACCCGGCCGTAACGAGCAATGTGATCCAGGCGATAGTTCGCCACGAGATGGACGCGGGCCTCGGGGCAAGCCTCCAGCCAGCGGCAAGCGTGAGGGTGATTCCCGCCACCCAGCAGATGGCAGCAAGCATCTGAGCTTGCCGGTCGCCGTAGTTCGAGAGAACCGCCGCCAGCACCGCGAGTAGGAGCCCGGAGGTAAGCAGGGGAAGCTGGCCATAGCAGCGTAGGGTTCCGCTGCGCGTTGTGGCTTCGCCGAAGCGGGCTGGAAGAGATATGCTGCCCTGCCAGAGGAGTAGTGCAGAACTGGCGAAGACGACCACTGTGGAGACGGCGAGCAGCGACCAAAGGACCCAGCGGAAATCTGCCCTGACGTGGGATAGCGCCCAGAAGCAGAGCAGTGCAAGCAGAGAAGCCGGGACGACCGTCACCGCCGCAGGGCGGATTGCCGCGATCTTTTGCGGCAGAAGGAAGATCCGGGAGGGAGCGTCGTCCGACTCTGGGTGTTGCAGCGACCTCCGGTAGAGGCGGAGTGTCCAGATCAAGCCGGCATCGAGCAGCATGACGGCGATGACTGACGGGAGGAACAAGTCCTCAATCATCATCGCCCATTGGATTGCCCGAAGGCCTTCTCCTCTCCGGTCCGCCCGCCCGAATGCAAATTGCCGCGGCCGGAGATTCGCCGACTACGGCCTGGCGAGCCGGGTTCTGGGTTGAACTGAGCCATCGGTGCCGTCGTTTCGGCGGTGGCGCCGGACGGCGCCCGTTCGGAGATGGATGCCGTCTGGCGAATCGGGACCACCAGGCGCCGGACCATCACTGCCTGATCGCACGCGGGCTGCAAGCCGAGGCGCTCGAGGATGTCATTCAGCCAGCTCTGGTAGGAGCGCACTACGATGTACAGCGGGCGGTCGGGACGGAGGTCGATGCCGCCGAAAAACGACAACAGAAGCTCGTCGACAGCATCGGCCGCCGGATGCAGATACGGTTGCACCCAGAAACCGATCGGGCCACGGTCGATGCTCAGATAGCCCAGGATCTCCTTCTGGTGTGCATGCACCCAACCCCGGCCATTACGGTGTGGTGGCGCCTCGACCTGCTGGACCAGGCCGGGGACCAGGTTGGAGTACAGTGTGGTGACCGCCAGCTCATCGGCGGATGTCTCGTGCCGCCAGGCGAGGTGCCGGGGGCCCGCCGGCGCCAAAGACGAATCGGTGGCGGTGACTGTGCGATGGGCCTCGAGGCGCCAGATGCGCTGCCGGGCATACACGGCGAATCCGACGCGGCGTAGCGCCTCGAAGGCCGGGATGTGCTCATCGACCTCGGCCACCAAATGCCGCGCCCCCTGGCCGCCGGCGGTGTGGGTGAGCGCATCCAACAGGTGCTGGCCGGAAGCGGCCCCGAGCATGCTCGCCGGGCTGAAGAAGGCCAGGCGGGCGAGACCGTCTTGTTGCCGGTACATGAACTGGCCGAGGCAGTCCGGGCTGCCTTGGCCCTGGGTGCGGGCCACCAGTGTATGCGTGCTCTGGATCGGGTTGAGCATGTCGAGCAGGGCGTGCTGCACGGTGTGGGGGCCACGAGTGAAGGCAAGCTGAGAGTCGAGGCACAACCCACCGCTGCGCAGCCGATGCATCAACGAGAGGTCGCGCCAGTCAAGCGGCCGGATCATGCCACCACTTGCTCGCAGAAGTAGCGATGGAAGCGATCGTCGTCGGTCAATTCGGGGTGAAACGAGGTCGCCAACAAGTGCCCGTGGCGGGCGGCGACGACCGCCTTTTGGCCTGCGTTGTTGAAAGGCACCCGAGCCAGGATCTCGACGCCATGCCCGGCGCGTTCGATGAGTGGGGCGCGGATGAACACGGCGTGGAATGGCCGAGTCGGGTCCGGCAAGGCGGCCACCTCCAGGTCGGCTTCGAAGCTGTCGACCTGGCGGCCAAAGGCGTTGCGCTGCACGCTGATATCCATCAGTCCAAGCAATGGTTGCTCGCGGTCCGGCTGGCGTGCGAGGAAGATGGCGCCGGCACACGTTCCCCAGATGGCTCGTTGATGCCCGAAGGCCCGCAGCGGCTCCATCATCCCGAAGCGCGTCGCCAGCTTACCGATGGTGGTCGACTCGCCGCCAGGGATGATCAGGCCGTCGAGGCCTTCGAGGTCGCCGGGCAGCCGAACCTGCCGGGTTTCGATGCTGAGACGCCGCAGCATGGCGGCATGTTCGGCGAAGTCGCCCTGCAAGGCGAGGATCCCAATCTTCATTCTTTGGCCCACCGTTCCTTGCCCGACCAACCGTCGATCTCGATGGCATACACGTTGGTGCGCGCCACTTCGTTGTCGGTCATTGGACGGTAGTCCTCTCCCGGATGCAAGTCCGGGAAGTACTTGTCGAGCAGCGACTGGAGCGCGGTTCGCTTTTCCATATCGGTGTCGACCAGGCGGCCCCGGCCGAAGGCGATCACGCTGGCATATTCGTTCTCAAAGTCGGCAGCGTTCTTGCCAGGGATCAGCCTGCCCAGTTCGGCGACGCTGAAGCACACGCGTGGATTGGCTTGCAGATTCTCCAGCGTCCGGCCTTTGAGGGCGCCGTGGAAATAGATGCGCCGGTTCCCCGGGTCGAACCAGAACAGGCTGACGTGCAGGAAGGGCTGGTCGTCGAGGCTGGTGGCCAGATAGCCGAAGGACGCCCGCCGCAACAATGCCTGGATGGCATCGTCGCCGGGCATGGCGTACTCAGACCGTCGCAGTTGCGTCCAGTCCTGGACTGACATGGCTGCTCAGTTCGTCGAGGTCACCAGGTGGGAGCCGATCACCACCCGCGGGCGGCCAGGCGCTCGGACTCGTGCAGGGAGGTGACACCGATCCCAACCATGGGCTCGCCCAGGTCCTTGCTGACCTCGGCCAGGATCTGGGGGTCATTGTAGTGGGTGACAGCAGCCACGATGGCCCGGGCGCGGCGCTCGGGATCGCCGGACTTGAAGATGCCCGATCCGACGAAAACGCCGTCCACGCCGAGCTGCATCATCATGGCGGCGTCGGCGGGTGTGGCCACACCGCCGGCGGCGAAGTTGACGACGGGCAGGCGGCCAAGCTGGCGCGTCTCCTTGACAAGATCGTAGGGAGCGCCGATGTCCTTGGCGTAGGCCATCAGTTCCTCGGGCGCCATGGTCTGCAGCCGGCGGATGTCTCCCAGGACGGCCCGGGCATGGCGAACGGCTTCCACCACGTCGCCGGTGCCGGCCTCGCCCTTGGTGCGAATCATGGCCGCGCCCTCGCCGATTCGCCGCAGGGCCTCACCCAGGTTGCGGCAGCCGCAGACGAATGGCACCTTGAACCCGTGCTTGTCAATGTGGTGATGCTCGTCCGCCGGTGTAAGGACTTCCGATTCGTCGATATAGTCGACTCCGAGCGCTTCGAGAATCTGGGCTTCGACGAAATGTCCGATGCGGCACTTGGCCATCACCGGGATGGTGACCGACTGCATGATGCTCTGGATCAACCCGGGGTCGCTCATGCGGGCGACCCCGCCCTGGATGCGGATGTCGGCCGGGACCCGCTCCAGCGCCATGACAGAGACGGCGCCGGCGGCCTCGGCAATGCGGGCGTGTTCAGGCGTGACCACGTCCATGATCACCCCGCCCTTGAGCATCTGGGCCAGCCCTTTCTTCAAGGCGAACGTGCCTACTTGCTTTTCCACCCTCGCCTCCCGCTTCGTTCTGTGCCTCTCGGCCTGATTCTACCATGCGGCGGGTGCGGCGTCCCCGCCCGGGGGATCGAGGCCGCCTTGACAGGCCGCAGTTTGGGTATACAATGGTACAAAGATACAAGAAGACAATGAGACAATGAGGACAATAGCTTGTTGAAGATGTCGCTCGACTTCCGCTCCAAGATCCCGATCTACATCCAGATCGTGGAGCAGGTGAAGCAGCAGGTGGCTACCGGGGTGCTGCGGGCCGGAGACCAACTGCCGACGGTGCGGCAGCTGGCAGCGGACCTGCGTGTGAATTTCAACACGGTGGCAAGGGCCTATCGCTTGCTCGACGAGGCCGGCCTGATCTCCACCCAGCAGGGTCGGGGCACCTACGTGCTGGGGACGCCGCCAGCCGCCCTGCGCGGCGCGCTGCGCCGTGCGGCGCTGCTGAGCCTGGTGCGTTCTTTCCTTGGAGATGCAGCTCGCCTGGGGCTGAATCCGGAGGAGGTGGCGGAGGGCACGCAGCAGATGATTGAGCGCTGGCGGCGGCACGGAATGCCTCCGGCGGACGAGGACGAGCACGAGCCGGAGAGTCGGTTGCCTGATTAGCTGGTTGATGAAGTGTTCTTCTCTCGGAGAAGGGAGCCGCTAATGTGGTGGAAGGGGCCAAGCCCCAACCACCACACAAGTGAATTCCTCTCAAGCGGGATGGCTTCTTCATCAGCCTCATAGGGAGGGTGTTCGCATGGCGCGCAGAGAGACAACCCCGTCGTCGTCGCAAGACAAGGCTTACCAGGCCCAAGCCAGCAGCCGCGTTCCCAGCGTGGCTCAGGTGGCCTTCCTGTTGGTGGTGGGCCTGTACGCTGTGGCGCTGATAACGCTGCTGGCCCAGGGCGCCAGCGGGTGGCTGATTGGCCTGGTGTCGGTCCTGATGATCCTGCTGGCGCTCTACCTGCTGCTGGCCATCAAGATCGCCTATCAGTGGGAAAAGGCGGTCATCCTGCGCCTGGGAAGGTTCCGCGGCCTGCGCGGCCCGGGCTTGTTCTGGATTGTGCCCGTGGTCGACTCGGTGACCTCATGGATCGACCACCGGGTGATCGTGACCCGCTTCATCGCCGAGAAGACGCTGACCAAGGACACCGTGCCGGTCGACGTCGACGCCGTGTTGTTCTGGCTGGTATGGGACGCCGAAAAAGCCGCCTTGGAGGTCGAGGATTACCAGGCGGCGATCGCCTGGGCTGCCCAGACGGCGCTGCGCGAGGTCATCGGCCAGATGGAACTGGCCGACATCCTGGTGGGGCGAGCCAAGATGGACAAGGACCTGCAGCGCATCATCGATGAGCGGACCGCGCCCTGGGGTGTTACCGTCCAGTCGGTCGAGATCCGGGACATCGTCATCCCGCAGGCGCTGGAGGACGCTATGAGCCGGCAGGCGCAGGCCGAGCGGGAACGCCAGGCGCGGGTGATTCTGGGCGAATCAGAGAAACAAATCGCAGCCTCCTTCGCCGTCGCCTCCGAGTCCTATCGCGACAATCCCACTGCCTTGCACCTGCGGGCAATGAACATGCTCTACGAGGGCTTGAAGGAGAAGGGGGCCTTGGTGATTGTCCCGTCCACGGCGGTCGAGACGATGGGCCTGGGGGGACTGGGGGGTCTGGCGGCTCTGGCCGGCGTCCGGCCGCCTAAGGAGTAGGCCATGGGCGCGGCCACGGCTTGGGGAGACCGGGTCGAGAGCCTCGGCGGCAACTGGGCTTGCCCCAAGGGAGACGACCTCCAGGCAGCGTTTGATGTGCTGCGTCCGGAGGGTGGGCGAGACGTCCGGCTGGGCCATCGGGCCGCCGGCCGCCGGATCAGGCTGGTGGCCGCCAAGCGCCCGGCGGAAACCGCCGCCCGCCACCGGGTCCTGCCTTGGCGGGGGGCACGACTCGCCGCCTGTTTCACGTGAAACACCCAACCGGGAGGGGTCGGCTGCAGCCCGCCTGGCACTTCGGGCCGGGCAGGCTGGCCGGTAGGCCCGCCGGTTTCTGCCGCCGGCAGATCGAGGGCACGGGTCGCCCCGGCCGCGGCCGAGGAGGGTTTCACGTGAAACACCCCGAGCAGCCAATGCTTGGGGCGCAGGCGGCCCCGTCCGGCGCCCTTCCTCGAAGCTTCGGGACCCTCCAGCCGGGCCCAACTTCTCGGCCCGGCCGGTTGTCATCAGTGCCTCCTGCGAGGTGACGGGTGTTGGACGTGTTGGTGAGAGTCCTCAACGGCTTGCTGATGCTCCTGCTGCCGCTGATTGTGGCCCTTTGGCTGGCCCGGCGCCTGGGTGCCCGCTGGCGGGTGTTCGCCGTGGGAATGTTGACCTTCGTCGCCTCCCAGATGCTCCACATCCCCTTCAATGCCGTGGTTCTCGTGCCGTGGATGCAACGTCTGGGATGGGTCGGCGTCCACCAAGGCTGGCCGCTGCTTGTCGGCTCGCTGCTGCTGGGGCTCTCGGCCGGGTTGTTCGAAGAGACGGCGCGCTGGGTAGCGATCCGCTTCGGGCTGCGGCGGGATCGCACCTGGCCCGATGGCGTCACCTTCGGTGCCGGCCACGGTGGCATTGAGGCCGTGCTGCTCGGGCTTCTGGTTTGGGTGACGCTGGCCCAGATGCTGGCCTATCGCTCTACCGACCTGACCGGACTCGTCCCACCAGACCAGATCTCTCTGGCCCAGGCCCAGATTGCCGGGTACTGGGCGCTTCCCTGGCAGGCCGCGTTGCTGGGGGCCGTCGAGCGAGCGGCTACCTTACCCCTGCACATTGCCTTGTCCGTCCTGATTCTGCTGGCCATCGTCCGCCGACAGGCAGGTTGGTGGCTGGCCGCCGTTGCCTGGCACACGGCGGCCAACGCCGTCGCCCTGGTCAGCTTGGCATACCTCGGAATGTATGCCACCGAGGGGTTGCTGCTCTTGAATGCCGGCTCCGCGGTCTACCTCACTCTGCGCTTACGATGGCTACTTCCCGCCGTCGACCCGGCTCCCCCGCCGAGGTCTCCAGCTGAGGGCAATGACTTGCCGGCCACGCCGAGTTTGCCGCAGGGGCCATCGGTGGAAGGCATTGAATCAAGCCGGTATCACTCGTCGGGTTGATTCCACATCCTTTTCCTTGGATCCTTGCCCGAGTTCGATTGTCTACGCAGGCCAGAGCCCTGATCGGAGCGCCGTGGGCGTGTCAGGAGAGCTGGGGATGGCACCGGGGAAGGCGGGTCGGTGCTGGCTGAGCGGCCGGCTACAATGCTGGCCAGCACACGCCGGCCGCGAAGAGGGGCTGCGGCCAGATTGCCCGTCAAGGAGTAGCGAACTGTGATCAAGGCCAGAGGATTGACCAAGCGGTTCGGCACGGTGCTCGCCGTGGATCACTTGGCGTTCGAGATCCCGCCTGGCGAGGTCTTTGGATTCCTGGGGCCCAATGGCGCCGGCAAGACCACCACCATCCGCATGCTAGCGGGGCTGATCGGGATGAGCGATGGGCAGGCAGAGGTCGCCGGATTCCGCGTCGGTGTGGATGATGCCCAGATCCGCCGCCGGGTTGGCATCCTGACAGAGTCTCCCGGCCTGTATGATCGGTTGAGCGCCGGGCGTAACCTGCAGTTCTTTGGCCAACTGCATGGGGTCGATGACCTGGCATCCCGGGTTGAGCGCTACTTGCGCTTGCTCGGCCTATGGGAGCGGCGGCATGAGGCCGTGGGGACGTTCTCCAAGGGGATGCGGCAGAAGCTGGCCATTGCCCGGGCATTGCTGCATGAGCCCGAGGTGTTATTCCTGGATGAGCCGACCAGCGGCCTCGATCCTGAGGCCGCCCGGCTGGTGCGCGATTTCATCGCCGAGCTGCGGCATGAAGGCCGAACAATCGTCCTGTGCACTCACAACCTGGATGAGGCCGACCGTCTGTGCGACCGGGTGGGGGTGATTCGCCAACGGCTGCTGGCCTTGGACGCCCCGGCTGAGCTGCGGCGGCGATTGTTTGGGCGAACGGTGGTCTTCCACCTGGCGTCGGTCGACCCGGCTTGGCCGGATCGCTTGCGCTCTTTCTCGTTTGTGCGCTCGGTCCAGGTCATGGACAACAAGCTGGTCGTCGGGCTGCAGGATCCCGAGTCCGAGAACCCGGCCCTGGTCCGGTCGCTGGTCGAGGCCGGGGCCGACGTTCGTTTCGTGGGTGAGGTCCGGCACTCGCTGGAAGATGTCTACCTGACGCTCGTGAGCCCGCCAGCAGAACCCTGACCGATAGGCAGGTTCTGCCTGCGCCCGTTCCGTGGCTGGAGAGAGACGCATCCGTCGAGGTGAGAAATGCGACGCATCCGGGCCGTGATCCAGAAGGAGTGGGAGGAAGTCTTCAAGAACAGGCTGGTCCTGTCATCGGTCCTCTTCCTGCCGCTGTTCCTGACCGCGATCGCCCTGGTCATTCTGTACATGACCGGCGCGCAGGGAGCCACAGGGGATATCGCCACCGGTGACATGCCGCCGGCGTTTGCCGGCCAGTGTAGCGGTTTGACCGGCGGCGAGTGCGCCCAGTACTGGCTGGTCAGCCAGTTCATGATCCTGTTCATGCTCATGCCTCTGATCATCCCGGCTACGATCGCCGCCTACAGCATCGTCGGCGAGAAGACCACCCGCACCCTCGAACCGATCCTGGCCACACCGATCTCGACGCTCGAACTCCTGGCTGGGAAGGGGCTGGCAGCTGTTCTCCCAGCCGTGCTTGTCACCTGGGGCGCGTTCCTGGTGTTCGCCCTCGGGGCGCGCCTTATGTCGACCACGCCCGGGGTGCTGGGACGCCTGACAGATCCCTTCTGGCTGCTGGCGGTCTTGGTCGTCGGGCCCTTGTTGGCCATTTCGGCGGTGAGTGCGGCAGTGATGGTCTCGTCGCGGGTCAACGACCCAAGGGTCGCCGAGCAGGTCTCTGTCCTGGTCATCCTGCCGCTCTTGGCGCTCTTCTTCAGCAACCTGACAGGCCTGATCGTCTTCAACGCCCAATTGGTCCTCTTGCTGATTGTCATACTGAGCATTCTGGATGCCCTCTTGGTGACGCTGGCGATCCGGCTCTTCCAGCGCGAAACGATTCTGACACGGTGGAAGTAGGAGATGGCCCGCCGGCTTTCGGCAGGATTGCTCACCGTGTTCGCCGCCCTCAGCCTGGCGGCTCACGTCCACGCACAGGACGAAGGCCTGGAAATCGTCCTGGATCGGTCCTTCGGTTACCAGGCGGGCAATACCATCCAGGGCACGTTCCGGGTCCGGCTGCGGGCCGGACCTTCGGTTGAGCAGGCGTGGCTGTATCTGGATGGGGAGGAGATGGCGCACTGGAGGCAGGCACCCTTCGAAATGACACTTAGCACCAGCGCCTATGCTCCGGGGACACACGTGATGTCGGCGAAAGGGGTCACCCGCGCCGGCGATGAGGTGACCGCACCGTCGCTGTCCCTTCGCTTCCTGTCAGCTGAGCAGGCGTTCTCCTCCGCCGGGCACATCGTGATTCCGCTGCTCGTCCTTGTGCTGGCCTTCACTGCCGCATGGGTGCTCTTGCCGACGCTGATCGCCGGCCGCCGCCGCGGCTTCCGGCCCGGCGAGTACGGCGCGGCTGGCGGTGCGGTTTGTCGACGCTGTGCGCTGCCGTTCTCCCGGCGCTGGCTGGCTCCGAACCTGCTGATTGGCCGGCTAGAGCCCTGTCCGCATTGCGGAAGGTGGGCGGTGGTGGCAGCAGCCGGTCAAGAGGAGCTGCGCGCCGCCGAAGAGCGCTGGGCAGCCGATGGCCATGCCGGCCAACTCGACACCGAGGACTCCCAGGCCCGCATGCGGCGCGATATCGAAGACACGCGTTTCGACACCTCGCTCTAGGCAAACGCGCAACCGAGTGTCCGTTCCCCTCGCGGACATACCGTGCCCGCGGTGCATAGGATTTCGTGCCTGACACCTGCGTTTTGGCCGCCGGTGACGGGCAAGTCACGCGGCTGCGGGTAGAATGGGCCCGCCGGCTTGCCCGCGCTACAATGCTGGCCACGGGGGGGCGAAGGCCGATGATCATGGTCAGGTCGAACAGAGGGCATTGGCTGGTCGCGGCGCTGCTGGGGGCGATGCTAGCTGTTCTGGCCGGGTGCGGCGGGCCTCGCCCTTCGGTCCTTTCGCCCAGCCCACCGGTGTCCGCAATTGCCCTGCTGCCCATCGGGACGGAGACCACGGTAGCCCAGACGGGACTGCCAGCGGCCGGCACATCCGCCCCGCCTGTGACACCGTCCCCATCGCAGCTTCCGACCCAAGCGGCACCTCAGTCACAGCAGCTCATGCCCGGCGGCCCGTGGATATTCCTCTGCCGCGAGGATGGCTCGGCTGTCCTACGGGATGTTGCAGGCCCCGGCGAGCGGCCTTTCGAGGGACCGTGTTACTCCTGGGTTGCCCCCACCGGCGATCAGCTCTTCGCCGGCCAAGCAACGGTCGGTGTCTGGAGCGTGCCGGATCTCACCATGCGCATGTCGCACACATTTCCCGATGGTTCCCAGGTCTACGGTGCGTTCCTTGATAACTACGTCAAGTGGTCGCCAGACGGCGAGAACCTGCTGCTCGTGATCTGGTCGCCTCAGTCGCCAAGGCATGCGTTATACCGCTATCGCCGGGGCGAGACTGCCATCGAGGAAGTTGGCCTGGAGGGGGAGAGAATCGAGATCCTGGGGTGGTCGCCTGATGGACGTTGGGCGATTCTACTTCTGAATCCCGAAGGGAAGCCGGTCACTATCCAGGCTTTCGATGCGGTCAGCGGCAGGGCTGGCTACACGAGCCCTCATATCAGCCGAGGTGAAAGCGACACCTGGGGCCAGATCGTGGGCTGGCTCGACAACGAAAAGGTTGTCGTCGAGGAGCGGCACCGCCTCTCGGAGGACTACGCACCGGGCGACTACTTGCGGCTGATCGACCTCGGAGCTGGGACCGAAAGGACGCTGGTGGGACCTAAGCACTTGTGGGGAGCGGCATTGGACCCCACGAGCGGCACCTTACTGTACGGCGTCGCCGATTGGCCTGATCTCATCGAGGAGGTGCCCGGCCTCTACACCCTGGCTGTTGGCAGTGGGGCGGTGCGGCTCAAGGGGCTGCCTCAGCCGGACTGGACCATCCCCTGGGATTTCCCCTTCTGGTTCATTCGTTGGCGTCCGCAGATCGGATTGTACTCGGTCCAGATGGAGGAAGGGATGGTCACTCTCAACAGTGACGGGGATGTAGTGCATCGCTTTGAAGGAGCCTATGAGCTCAATCCCTCCCCTGATGGCATGTGGCTTCTGGTCCACAGCTATGACCCCGCCGGGACTTTCCTATACCGATCAAACGGCGAACTGGTGCGCGCGATGGGCAGTGCGTATTCGAACTGGGGTCCTGACTCGAAGACCCTCTTCCTTCACGATGCTTCGAACGTGTATCAAGCGGACCTCGCCGATGATTGGGCTGGCGTGTTGATGCCCGGATTTGAGAGAGTCGGATCGATTGTCGCTCCAGCAGTGGAAGAATGAAGGCCCCGGCGCCGGGCCCAACGCCTGCCATGTTTGACGTGAGACGCTCCTGCCTGGCCAGGCCGGACAGGGCCGCTGAGCGGCCTGCGAGGGGATAAGATGGCGGCCGCAAAAAGGTGTGATCGCCTACCTGCTGCTGAGCTTCGGGCTGGCCTGGAGCCTGTGGGAGGTGGCCTTCCGTTACGGCCTCGGCCGGGCCGTCCCGTTGTTCCAGCTGGCCATCCTGTCGGGGGCCTTCGCTCCGGCCATTGCCGCCATGATCGTGCGCGCCTGGGTGACGCGGGAAAGGTTCGGAGACGCCGGGTGGCGCCCGAATCTGCGGCGAACCTGGGGCTACTGCCTGCTGGCCGGGGTCCATATCCGCTGGCGAGGTGGGTGATCTGGCTGCTGCCCGTTCAGCCGATGTTGAATGCGCTGCTGGCGACGCCGCTGCTCTGGGGGCAGGAGTTCGGCTGGCGCGGCGATCTCCAGATGCGCCCGTACCCGGGGAGACCGCTGCTGGCGGCCGTCGGCACGGGCGTGATATGGGTCTGTGACACCTGCCGACCAACCTGTGCGGCCACAACTTCCCCGGGCGACCCCTGACGGGGATGCTGGTCTTCACCGTCAGCACGATCCTGTTGTCGATCATCTTCGGCTGGCTGCGGGTGCGGACAGGATCGGTCTGGGCTCCCAGTCTGGCCCATGCCGCCACCAACGCCGTCGGGGGATCGCTGACATTGTTACTGTTCTACGGCCAGCGGCAATCGCTTGGTGAACGCCTACGTTGGCATCTTGGGCTGGGTTCCCCTCGGGGCGCTGGCGGCGTGGATTGCATGGCGCGGCTATCCCCGGCCCGTCTGGGTTGAGGCTTGACGGCCCACTGCCCGCTCTCATCGCCCAGTTGACAATCAGCCGTCCATGGCCCTGGTGCCCAACTCGACGGAGTGCGGGCTGTTTCGGCTTGCTGTGTGCGCCCCATCCCGTGCACCTAGCTGGGGGTGGGCGCTCACCCCAGCCGCCGTCGCCTCACTGCCGGCTCGCGATGGCTGCGGGTCCTCGGCTCGATCCTCAGTGGGTGGTCGGGCGGCCGGCGGGTTTGGCTGGCAATCCCCCTGGGCGCGGCGGCTGCATGTAGAATCGGCGTACAGTCCAAGCCGAACGACTGGTCGAGTGGGAGCAGCCATTGGCGGATACCCAACCTCCGATCTGCAGCTACGAGGGCTCCGACTACCAGCGGACCTTCTGGGAGCAGGGCGGGCGCACCTACGAGGACGCAGTTGAAGCGATCGCTTTGCGGCGCCTGCTTCCGTCGCAGGGGACCCGATTGCTCGACGTCGGCGCCGGGGCGGGACGCAATGTCCCCCGCTACAGCGGATACGGACTCATCGTCCTGCTGGACTACTCGCGTACCATGCTCGAGCAAGCGCAGTCCCGGCTGGGACGGGATGAGCGCTATCTGTACGTTGCCGCCGATGCCTACCGCCTGCCGTTTGCGACTGGGGTGTTCGACGCGGTCAGCATGGTGCGCGTGTTGCATCACATGGCGAACCCGGAGGCAGCACTCAGGCAGGTGAGACAGGTGCTCGGCCCACAAGGGGTGTTCGTGCTGGAATACGCCAACAAGCGCAACCTGAAGGCAATCGGCCGCTGGCTGGCGCGCCGTCAGGCCTGGAATCCCTTCACTCCAGAACCCATCGAGTTCCTGCCGCTGCACTTCGATTTCCATCCGCGCACGATTTCCCGCTGGCTGATGGACCTGGGTTTGACGGTGGAGCGGACGCTCACCGTCTCCCACTTCCGCGCTCGCTCGCCGAAGCGCGTGGTCCCCACATCCTGGCTCGTAAGCCTGGATTCATGGGCTCAGTGGACGGGAGGCCTGTGGCAGCTTTCGCCGAGCGTCTTTGTGCGGTCTCGCGCCGGCCAAGCCTTGGAGCCCGCGAACCCCGGGGCGTTCTGGCGCTGCCCTGCCTGCGAGGGCGTGATCCTGGATGGGGACGAGCGGGGGCTACGTTGCGCTGGCTGCGGCGCCGTGTGGGAAACGCGCGACGGCATCCATGATTTCCGCCAACCCCTGTCGCCCGGTCGCTAGTGGCGGCCGCAGGCTATAATCAGCCGGCATTTCGCTCGGCCGGTGGAGGTGGGATGGATGCTGCCGCAACGTGAGACCTATGCCGTTCAGGTTGCCGGGCTCGAGCGTCACTTGCCGCTGTTCGAGGTGGCGCCTGGGCTGCGCATCGCCGTCCTCAATATCCTGGGCGACACCGAACTGGTGCAGGCGTGCGCCGAGGCCCTGGACCGGGCGTTGAAAAGCAAACCTTTCGATCTGATCGTCACCGCCGAAGCCAAGAGCATCCCCCTGGCCCATGCCCTCTCCGTACTGACCGGCAAAAGCTACATCGTCCTGCGAAAGACCTACAAACCGTACATGGGCCAGGCCTTGCAGGCCGAGACGCTGTCGATCACTACCGGCAAGCCGCAGCTGCTGATCCTGGATGAGAAGGACCGTCAGCGCATGAGTGGCAAGCGGGTGCTCCTTGTCGATGACGTCATCAGCACTGGGTCGACGTTGGAGGGCATGCGCAAGGTGCTGCAGCTGGCGGGAGCAGAAGTCGCGGCCGAGGCGGCGATCTTCACCGAAGGCGACCCGGCCGACTGGAAACACGTGACCGCCCTGGGTCATCTGCCCCTGTTCAAAGCCGGCTGATCCATTCCTGCGTGACAAGAGGCAGAATGCAAGCGACGGGCGGCAGATCTCTGCCTCCCGTCGCTCACGTTTCTAGCTAACCTGGCCGGCGAGCGGTGATGGCCATGCTGGTGAACCGGGCTGCCACCTGCTGGATGTCAGCTTCCGGCAGATCGGCCAAACCAGCAGGACTGTCGCTCGTCACGTCCTCGGCCGACATTCGACGCAGCACTTGAAGATCGATGTCGCTGAAGCCGGCGGCTTCGAGCTGCGCCCGCAGGTCGGCCGTCGTCAGCGCGCCGGCCGAGCAGCTGGCCCAGTCCAAGCGGTTGCGGATCGCCTCTTCGCTCAGGGTGAAGCCCCGCAGGTCCGGGTCGATGACGATATCGGACACCGCCAGGCGCCCGCCGGGGCGCAGCACGCGCCATGCCTCGCCCAGGGCGCGGGACTTGTCGAGGGTGAGATTGAGCACGCAATTCGAGAGGATCACATCGACCGAACGATCCGGGAGTGGGATGTCTTCGAGGTCGCCGTGCAGGAAGGACACGTGCTCGACGCCAGCCTTGCTTGCGTTGCGCCGGGCGAGGTCGAGCATGTCGGGGTTGGCATCCAAGCCGTAGACGAAGCCCTCCCGGCCGACACGCTGCGCCGCCAGGAGCACGTCCAATCCGCCGCCGGATCCAAGGTCGAGCACGACCTCGCCGGGGCGCAAGCTGGCCAGTGCCAGCGGGTTGCCGCAACCACGAGCGCTGCGGACGGCCGCCGTGGGAATCCGCGCCAATTCGTCGGCCGGGTAGTCCGGTGCACAGCAAGCGGCAGCCGGGGCGCAGCAGCCAGCGTCGCCGTTGGAGCGTGCGACCGCCGAGTAGTGGGTGCGGACGCTCTGCTCGATTCGCGTGCGGTTGTCATCGTCCATCCATCACCTCCTGAGTTCGGGCACGCCTCTGTTGCGCACCCAGGGAAAGCAGATAGCTCTGCATGCGCCCGCGGCGCAAGCCAACCTCATCCCCGATCAAGGTGTAAAAAGCCCACAAGCCGCGACGGGTGGCGGTGACCAGCCCGGCCTGACGCAGGAGCCGCAGATGATGCGACACTGTGGGCTGCTTAACCGGCAACGCCGCCTCCAGATCGCAGACACACACCTCTCCCCCCCGCTCCGCCAGCAGATCGAGGATCTGCAATCGAATTGGATCGGCCAGGAGCTGGAAGTCCTGTGCCAGCAGGCTCGCCGGCTCGTCCGGCAGGCGCAGGTCGGCGGGCGAGGTGCAGCAGCGGCTGCGCAGCTGTCGGGAGGTCGGTGGGTTAGGCATGCTTTGCTCGAGCCACGCCGCTGAGTCTAGCCGATATATTGATGATTGTCAATATAGTGGCTAGGGTGCCGGAGGCAGCCAGTGGGCGGTAACCGGTGGGGAACAGATATGTCCAGCGAGGCCCGGTCTCGGTGCGGCGAGGGCTGATGGCGGGAGAGACACCGTTGCGGCGCGTCGGGCTGGAGCTGCAACGGCGGAGACGGCCGACCGAGGTGCTGCCTAGGAGGTCCGTGATTGCCCCTGCTGGCGCACCGAACTGCGAGGTCGCTGGCATTTCGACGGGCGGGATGTGAGGGGCGAGATGGGCGAGGCGCCGCACGGTCCAGAGGCTTTTGAGCGGTCTATGTCTGTCAGCTTGATCCGGTGCTGGAGGAGCGAGAGGCCGACAGCTCGTGGGGCGGTCCGTGTTACGACAGGTCCGGCACTAGCCGCACATCGCCGCGATCGCCAGCCACTCCGCTTCGAACGTGCCGCGCAGCACCCGGCCGTCGCTCATTCCCAACGTCCACGTTCCCCGCACCGTGCCTTGATCGCTCGGGGCCTCGAACATGACCTCGCCCCATTCCGCCGGTTGGCAGGTCTCCGGCTCGTAGCAGTAAGCCCCCTGCCCCGCCGGATGCGCAGCGTCAAAGCGCACCTCGGCCGGCAAATCGATTCCCGCGCTTGGCCACAAATTGAAGAAGACTTCAGCCAGTCCCTCGTCCGCTTCGAGGCGGATCTCCGTGGACGGGGCATCATGCGGCGCACACCCCGGGCGCATGGTGCCGGCGTAGCCGTCGGGCGGCACCTCGGTCGGCGCACGGCTGCAGGTCGAAGCCAGCGCCGCGGCCACGACCCAACCCAGCAGCAGGACAGGTCCCCGGGTCATCTCTAGCCTCCTACTTGCAGCCACGAAGAGTGAGGCCGAGCAACCTTCCCGGCCTGAAGGATCTTGTCCAACCAGTGATGGAGGCTTCACTCCCATCACTGGTTGGACAGTCTCGAACGCTGCAGCACAACTTATGACTGCACCCTCTGAGCAACCGTTCCTACGGCCACATGCAACCTCGACATGGCTAAGGCCACTCGTATCGCACCAGGTAGGTCAGTGTCTTCTCGCCGTTGGCCGGCACCGGGAGCCGGAACTCGATGGTCGAAGAGTCGAGCTTGGTGTAGTCATCCGAGGCCGTCAGGACCTTCCAGTCGCTCCAGCGGAACAGATGCTCGACCACCCGCACTTCGACCTTCTCGTCCTTGTGATTGCGCAGCGTAATGCGGAATCCCTCTTCCAGGCTGTGGTCGGAAGGACGGGTGAAGTCGGTCTGGATGCGCTCGCCGACGATGTCGAAGGCATCACCCACATACAGGCGGACCTGCTCGCCCTTCGGCGTGTGATCGATCATGTCCTCGCCGATAAGCAAGGCTGCTCCGTCCACGTCCTCCTGATAGACCCGTACCCGCCCGCGGGGCAAGTCGGCATCAACTTCCTCGGTGTCAAACTCGACCATCACCATCACCTTGGGGTTGGAGGCAATGCCATAGGAGGGATCGGTTTGGGCGTAGCCCTGGAAGACACAATACCAGTAATTGTCGCGGCACTGCAGGCCGTCGTAGACGAAGAACTTAGCCGCCGGCACATCGGCTGCGCTGACGAACTCGATCTGCTTGGACTCGTTGTCGCGCACGGTCACCGGGCGCGGGATCTCGTACAGGTGGTACTCGAAGAACTCGCGCTGCTCGACCGGGGCGGCCGTCGGCGCCGCCGCCTGCTCCATCATCATGGCGTCAGCGGCGTAGCCCGGCTGCGGCAGCCGCTGCAGGTCGCCGGCGATCAGCTTGAGCAGGGCGTCGCGGAAAGTGGCGCCGCTGGTGTTGCTGAGCGAAATCCAGCCATCGAGGTCGATGGCGCCGTCATCCTTGGCGAGCAGAAGCACATAGTCGGCCGCCCAGGACATCCCGCCGGTCAGGTACGTGACTTCGACGTCCTGCTTCCCGGCCTGGTCCGCCAACACCTTCCAAGCCAACGTCGGCCGCGTGATCAACCCGTCGGGAAGCTCGGGGAACGATAGCTCGCGCAGCGAGGCGACTTGGATGACGGAGACCTCCCCCGCCGGTGTGCGCAGGATGATGTCGCCGCGGCCGCTGAGCAGCGTGCCGGTGTGGATTTTCCCGTCCTCGGTCACCACGCTGATCGTCTCATCCAGGTACTTCTCCAGCAATGCGGCCGAGCCGACCAGGTCGAAGACGTAATTCTGCTCAAGGACGGCGGTGCCACGCGGATCGCTCAGCGACTTGAACAGCACGCTGGTCGGGTCGATCAACGCCGCTACATCGCTGAAATCCAGGTCGTTCATGCCTTGCCGAAACGTGAACTGACGTCGGTCACGCACCAGCGCCGTGCCCTGGTTGTAAATCGTCAGGGCGACCCCGCTCTCGGCGGCCTCGGCCGTCGGCGTTTCGGCCGGCGTCCCCGGGGTTGGTAGGACGGCGAACCAGGTGCAGGCGGCGACCAGCAAGCCAGCCGCGATCCACGGCAGCAAGCGGCGGGCGGGTCGGCGTTCGTTGGTGGTCATAGCGCTCCTCCTCGTACAGACTGCTTGGGAGACGCCGGCGCCGGCCGTCAGGTTCCCGGGGCCCGCCTGCGAAGCCCTCAAGTGGAGCAAATCGCTCTGATATAATCCCGGCGGCTGGAGGCGCGAGTGATCTTCGGGTTGGGTTCACGCCGAGAGGAAGAGGCCAAGGTGCGGGGGAGCGGCCGTTTGCCCCCCGGCCAGTCACTGACGCAGAAGTTTCCGGTGCTCCACTACGGCCCCGTGCCACGCTTCGACCCGGCTACCTGGGACTTCCGGGTGTGGGGGGAGGTAGAAGAGGAAAGGCGCTGGACCTGGGAAGGATTCCAGCAGCTGCCACGCACCTGCCTGCACATGGATATTCACTGCGTGACGCGTTGGAGCAAGTTCGACACGGATTGGGAAGGGGTCTCGGTGAGGACTCTGATCGAGACGGGGCTGGTACGTCTCAAGCCGGCGGCCCGGTTCATCCTGCAGCACTGTGAGTATGGTTTCACCGTGAACATCCCGCTGGAAGTGGCCCTGGCAGAGAACTTTCTGATGGCGACGCACTTCGACGGTGGACCTTTGACGCCTGACCACGGCTACCCTGTCCGAGGTGTGGTGGGCTCCATCCCCGGAAACGACCAGCTGAAGGTGCCGTACTTCTGGAAGGGCGGCAAGTGGCTGCGCGGGCTGGAATTCATGGCGCAGGATCGCCTTGGCTTCTGGGAGCAGGCCGGCTATCACAACGAGGCCGACGTCTGGAAGGAACAGCGTACGGCCGGCTGGTGAACACCGCCACCATCGGCAGCGCCCGCCGCGTGGCGGGCGCTGTGTGTTTATGGGTTCCCTCACGCGTATAATCACTCAGGGTGGCATGTCCGAAGTTGACGAATGCGGAGAAGCGACCAGCGCGCTCTCGACGAGCAGAAACGCGGTCCGGATCTCTACTCGCTATGGGTGGCGCAAACTGTGCGTCATGTTGCCGGCTGGCGTGACGCCTTTGATGACGGTCTGGGCGCGGATTGTGCTGAGGTTGCACATCCCAGCCGACAACGGCACATGATCTCCCGACACTACGCCCGTAAGGCAAAGACCCGGTCGCTGGATCTCCCAGGAGACCAGCCTGTGTCCGAGTGCGGGCCCCAGGTGCCTCGGCTCCCCGAGTCTTGCAGGCGAACGCTACCCACACCGATCGAATGGCGATGCGGCAATGCCCGGTAAGCTCCTGTCGTCGGAGCAGAGAACGGGTCAGACGCACGAGGGCGCCAGGCGGTGGCACTTACCTCTGGAGGACTCGCTCGCATGGAGTTGGGCCCTTGCCGCCTTGCTGATGCTGTGTCTTGCGGGCGGTCTGGTAATTGGCAATGATTTCGGGGCATCAACCGATGAGTACTTCAACGCGCGAGTTGGCCGGCAAGCGATCCGGGAGTACCTGGGGACCGGCGCGCAGTACGACGACCCAGGCGTCTTGGCCGATCATGGCCCGGTCTACTTCATTCCGTGGTCGTTGATTGGGGATGGAATTGGCCTGACCCTCCCGGGATGGACACGGCCAGACGGACGCCACATCTTCAACTACCTCTGCTTCTTGGTGGGCGTCTGGTGCTTCTACCTTATTGCCCAGCGTTACGTGCGGCGGCGCGCGGCGTGGATGGCATCGCTGCTGTTTGCCACCCAGCCCTTGCTGTTTGGCTATGCCTTCATCAACCAGAAGGACATCCCCTTCATGGTGTTCTTCTTGGCGACGGTGGCCAGCGGCCTTGCGGCCGTGGAGCGCCAGAAGAGCATGGCCGAGGGGAGAGCCAACCGAGCCCCAAAAGATGCCCATCTGACCTCGGGGACCCGGTGGAACGGAGTTGTGGCCGATTGGCGAGGTCTCTCCGTCGGAGGCAAGACCGCGCTAGCGATCTTATTGCTGCTCAGTCTGAGCCTACTCTCTGATCTCTTCATCATCGGGTTGCTTCAAAACCAGAGCGCGGCGCTTCTTCGAGCCGCCTACGAGGGACGTGCCTCGCCGCTCGTGCAGCAGATCTTCTTCGCCGTTGCACAGGACGCATACAAGACCCCACTGGATCTGTACCAGGAGAAGCTGGTTGCGGGCTATAGCCTGCTGCGGCTGGTAGCTGTCCCAGTCGTGGCGGTCATCATCGGTGGGTTCGCTTGCCTGACCATGCCGTCCATGCGGAAAGGCTTGAGGGCGCTGTCCCGGGGCCCGCTGCCTTTGTGGCTCCTATCAGGTGTGCTACTCGGGTGCACCGTAAGTATTCGACAGGTCGGAGTGCTGGCTGGCGGGCTGGTAAGCGTCTACATGCTTGGCAGGTTGAAAGAAAGGGCGCTCCTGCCTTGCATGATGTTCTGGGGAGTGGCTGCCGCCACGACCTTCGCCACTTGGCCCTACCTCTGGCCGGATCCGATCCAGCGTTTCCTGGCGAGTATGGCAAGTGCATCGAGATTCGGCGGGAAGAGAGTGCTGTTCAACGGCGAGTTCCTGCCCTCGGAAGCGCTGCCGTGGAACTACTTCCCGACACTGGCTTCGCTGGAACTGACGGAGCCGGCGGTCGCGCTGATCCTATTCGGCCTGCCAGTGCTTATGTGGCGATTGGCCAAAGGCAGGACAGATTGGCCCGCCGGCCTTGTGATAGCCCTGTGGTTGGGTGTGCCGCTGGCCGGCGTCTACTTCTTCGGGATGACAGTCTATGACAACCTACGTCACTTTCTCTTTGTCCTGCCTGTCCTGTTTCTGCTCTCAGGCATGAGCATTGAACAGATTGTGGCGAATCCGAAATACCCGTGGGCGAGAATCGGATTTCTAGCCGTTGTCCTGGTGCCAGGCATCCTCGGCCTGGCGAGTCTGCATCCGTACGAGTACGCTTACTTCAATTCGTTTGTCGGGGGCGTCAGCGGGGCCTATGGTCGATACGACCCGGAGCACTGGTGCACGTCGTACCGAGAGGCGATGCAGGTTGTGAACGAGGTCGCCGAGAAGGAGGCGCGGGTTCTGGCCCTGGGGCAACCGTGGAGTGCCCAGATGTTCCAGCGGGAGGATCTTCGCGTCATGGTGCGAAGCTCAAGCCTGCCGAAGGCGGAGTACATTCTTGTCTGCGCGTGGTATATGCGCCAGGACTGGGGACGGGAGGGGTTTCAGAAGATCTATGAAGTCCGGCGTGGGGAGGCCGTCTTTGCCGAAGTCTGGAAACGGATTGGCGCCGGAGAGGCGGAGGCAGGAAGTTGACCGCAGCGCTGGTGTGCGTGCCGGAAGGATCCAGCCCGTCGGTGGAAGGCGTCGGTGCAAACCGCAGGCAGTATTCTCGGCTATGCGCTGGCCTCGAGGACGAAACCACATGAGTGAGGCGGATGTCTTCGCCGAGGCGCGCCGGCGCATGGTCGATGAGCAGATGTGTGGACGTGACATCCGCTCGCCGCGCGTGCTCGAGGTCTTCCGCCGAGTGCCACGCCACTGCTTCGTGCCGGCAGACGAGCGTCACCTGGCTTATGCCGATGCACCCCTTCCGATTGGCCACCGCCAGACGATCTCGCAACCTTACATCGTCGCCCTGATGACCCAGCTCCTGGACTTATGTGGCGACGAGGCCGTGCTCGAGATCGGCACCGGCTCCGGCTACCAGGCAGCCGTCTTGGCGTACCTCGCCCGGTGGGTGTACACGATCGAGCGCGTCCCCGAACTGTGCAGGCAGGCGCGCGCTGCCCTGACCGAGTTGGGCCTGGAAAACGTGACCGTTGTCGAAGGTGATGGGACACAAGGCCTGCCAGACCATTCCCCCTACCAGGCGATCGTTGTGACGGCGGCCGCCCCCGGCGTGCCTGAGCCGCTCAAGCGCCAGCTGGCTGACGGCGGACGGCTAGTGCTGCCGGTCGGCGGGCGTGGCGGCCAGATGCTGGAACGTTGGCGGCGAAGCGGCGACCGCTACGACTGTGAACAGATCGCTCCGGTAGCCTTCGTGCCGCTGATCGGCCAGCACGGCTGGTCTTCTGAAGCATCGTCGTTCTTCCACTAGGAAGCTGATGGAAAAGCCGCGCCTCCTGAGAGAAACTGGCACATATGCAGTTCCCTTCTCTGAGAAAGGCGTTCTTCATCAACCTGCCAAGTGCGCAGAAAGGGATGGGTGTGAGTGGTGCGGACTTCCATCGAGCCTTCATTGGGGTTGGCGGTTGCACTCGCGTTCTGGCTTGCCGCCAGCGGCTGCAGTCCCGCCTCGCGGCCGGAACCGCAGCCGCCAGCCGGGGCAGCCGCCGTCTTGAACCAGGTAGCGACGGACACTCCGGCTCCAACAGCCTCCCCCAGCCCACCGCCTGAGCCCTCTCCCACCGCCGGGCCGGTGCCACCGCTCGGCCGAGTGTTCATCATCGTTCTCGAGAACCGGGAGTTCAGCCAGGTAGTAGGCAACCCCACGGCGCCGAACATCCAGCGTTGGATCAGCGAAGGCGGACTGCTGACCGAATACTATGCCATTGACCATCCCTCCTTCCCCAACTACCTGGCTCTGATCGCGGGCGACACCTTCGGGATGGACTACAACTGCGAAGACTGCTACCAGCCGGGACCGACGCTGACCGATCAGCTGGAGGACAGCGGCCGGGAATGGCGGGCCTACGTTGAGGGCATGCCCGAGCCGTGCTTCGACCTGACCGTGGGCACGTATGCCAAACGCCACAACCCGTTCGTGTACTTCGAGACCATCCGCGGCGATCGCGATCAGTGCCGGTCCAAGGTCGTGCCCTTCCCGGCATTCTGGGAGGATCTCCAACGAAACACCCTGCCGGACCTGGTCTGGCTGATTCCGGATATCTGCAACGGCGGCCACGACTGCGACCTGATGGTCTCGGATGCCTGGCTGGCCGAGGTCGTGGAGTCCGTCCGCCGGTCGCCTTCGTACGCACAGGACTCGCTGATCGTCATCGCCTGGGAAGAGGGGGTGAGCGAGGCGGGCTGCTGTGGGCTGGCCGAGGGTGGCAAGGTGGCCGTCATCCTGCTTTCGCCGCGACTCGTTCCGGGCGCGCAGGATGACACCCTGTACACGCACTACTCCCTGCTCAAGACGCTCGAGTCCGGCTGGGGGCTACCCTACCTCGGGCATGCTGCGGATCCGGGGACTGCCGTCATCGAGGCCATTTGGGCCGCAGCACCCTGACTGCGGCCCAGAGCGGCTCAACATCGACCGGTTGGGCGACGGGAGCGGAAGGCAGACACGCTGCCCCAAGGATCCCGCTGTATAGCAAGCGGAAAACGCGACTTGCGGGGTTTGGGCGCAGCCTGAGGCCCACAGATCGCGATCTCTCTCGTCGGTAGGCTGCGCTTAGGACAGCCCCGTGGCGCTCCTCGGTGCGGCCAGGAGACAGCAGACTCCTACTCGGTCGGCGGTGCAAGGAACAGGACGCCGGTGCCGTTCTCCCCGTCGAGCACAAGCGACGCCCGCGTGCCGCCGGGCACTCCGTCCAGGTCGATCACCTGCACCGCGCTTTCCCAGTGGGCGTCGTCGGGCAGGAGAGACGGCAGCGCATTGCCCGCGGCAGCGAAGAAATCGCCCGAGAACTCAGTCGCCGGATCGTTCAGGGCCACTGCCAGGGTGTAGATGCGGGCCTCGAGCAGATCCTGGAAGAAGTGCGTCCCGTAGGAGGGGTCGGGAGCATGCTTGTCGGCCGCCAGCTCGACCAGTGCCCGGGCATGGTAGATGTCGGCGTAGCCAACCGGGATCCCCGTGTCCGGGTGGGTACTCCCCCAGCGGCCAGGACCCAACAAGATGAAATCCTGGCGAGCCAGGCGGAGGTTGATGCGGCCGACCAGGTGGGCCAATTCGTGCTTCTCCGATTCGGTCGCCAGGGCGGCGTAGGCATCCGGCCGGATCAGAACCAGGTAGCGGATGTCGTCGACCTGGCCGTCGGCCATCATGCCGTGGGCGACGAAGAGCCGGCGTTCCTGGGGGATCTCGCCCGGCCGGAGTCCCGGGCGCAGTTCCGGCTGGACCTGCGGGCGGCATTGGACGAGGTGCAGGATGAGCGCGGGACTCCTCCCGGGGTCCTCGTCGAGTTGCAGGACAAACTCGATATCGACCGGCACGTGGTAGGCCCGCTCGAGGGTTTGCAGGGCGTCGCGCAGCAGGGCGGGAAAGGTCGTGCGGCGCAGCAAGCCATCGAAGGTCAGCGTCAGCTGAGCCGGGTCGAGGCCCAACGGGAGGCTGACGATATCGCTCAGAGTGCCGTCTTCGAATCGCTGCGCAAGGTAGCGCAGATGAGGAGTGTCAGTGGTGAGAACCTGCGCCACGGGCAAGGAGCGGAAGGCATTGGAGGCCAGGTCGATCACGTCGACCTGCTGCTGTGAATAGTGCCGGATGCGAAGTGGATCGGCCTCGGGGCGCGACCCAGGATGACTGAGGGCGACCAGGCGGGCGTAGTCCCCGCCGTTCAGGTCGACGGCACGAGTTCCCAGCCCCCAGACCAGGCGAGCGAAGCCGTCGCGGCGCCGAATCTGAGGATTCCAGCGGAACTGATTGCGGGAGTAGGCGACGCCGGCCGCGTCGGGCACGAGGTAGCCTGCCTGCTGGCGTCCCTGCACCTCTTGAATCAGAATTGCCATGCGCTCGTCGTAGTCGACCAGACCCATGCGCCGGCGATACAGCAGCACGTCCGGGCTGTACACGCTGGCATAGATCGACCGAATGGCGCGCAGCAGGTCCTCCAGGTTCTGCGAAGCGCTACCCTGATTCGGGCAAAAGTGGCTCTCATACTTCCCGGCAAATGAGGTGCCGAAGGAGTCCTCCAGCAGGCTTGACGAGCGCACGATCAGCGGGGAGCCTGCGGCTTCATCCAGAACTTGGCCCAGTCCGTCCACGACATCCTGCGGAACCTCCCCGGCTATGGCCAGGGTCCGGATGTCAGGATAGTCGACGCCCATCGCCTCGTGGTCTTTGTATTTCTGGTTGGCGTAGCGGATCAGCCCGTTCATCTGCACGAAGTGGCGAAAGACATCCGCTCCCAGGAACCAGGACTCCGGAACCCGCAAGCTGAGGCGGACGTCCGGCGGCGCCGATTGGCGCAGGATCTTCTCGGCGAGCAACATCCCGGCGGCCTTGCCCCCGATCTTGCCGCGGCCGTAGCGTCGGGCACGGATCCCCCGCAGGTCACCCATATCGAACCATTCACGGGCTATGCCGACGTAGGTCAGGTGATCGCTGATCATGGCCTTGATCAGAACCACCTTGATCTCCTGCAAGTGATGCTGCATCCGTGTGCGCTCGGGCGGAGGGAGCGCCTCGTAGGCCTCGCCCTGGGCGAAGAGCATGTCCCACGGGGCGAGTTCCGGGTGGAAAGAGAGCATTACGTCTTCGGCAGGCAGGCGGTCGGAGAGGGTCTGGCGCACCAGGCTTTCCAGCAGGTCATGGGGGAGGTTGTAGGCGAAGTAGAAGTCGGTCAGTTGCTGGCGTGTGATCCAAAGGCGCTGTTCCCACGTATCCGGCGCCTCCTGCGTCAGGGGATCAGTCAGCCCTTCCCGGATTTGTGACTCACGTGCCTTCTCCTGGACCTCGTTCTCGAAAGCCTCACGTGTGATCACCCCGCGGCTGAACAGCTCGTGCCGCATCCGTTCCCGGATGCGGTCGGCCTGAATCGGGTAGCGCGTCAGCTCAAGATAGACCGTCAGGACGCGGGGAAACTGGTCGGGATCCAGAGCCATGTGGATTCGATTCCTGCCATCGAATGCGTATCCCCGCCCGCCGGAGGCGGGGAGCTAGGCTTTGATTGTACGCGCCTCGCCGCGGAGGAGTCGAGGGGACAAGGCCGCCGCCCAACGGGCCCTACGTGGCACGAGCGGAAAGCGAGAAGAGGCTGTCGCAAGAGCAGCACGACGAAGGAGAAGGTGGCAATAGGTGGGGTTCGAGCCCAGCTCGAACCCCACCTATTGCGTTTTCCTCTCGTCGCAGAGGACTTCTGGGACGGCGCCGTCTCGCTTAGCCTCTCACTTGATGGCTGCGGGCGCTAGCGCCCGAGATGCATCGGCATCACGACGTGCAGGAAGTCGTCGCGGCCCACCGCCCGGATCACGCCCGGTGCGGTGGAGGCCGATGTTTCCAGGACGACGTTGGGCGTATCGACTACGGAAAGCACGTCCACCAGGAAGCTGACGTTGAAGGCGATCTCGACCGGGTCGCCGTCCACCGTGGCCTCGACAGTCGTCTCGTTCGAGCCGGTCTCAGCCGAGACAGCGGTGACTTCCAGATTGCCCGGCTGGCGGTCGCTGCCGGGAGTGATGCGCAGCCGGGCGCTGTGGGCTGCTTCGCGGGCGAAGATGTCGGCGGCCTTGCAGGCCTTGAGGAAAGCCGAGGTCGAAAGCACCGTTCGGGTGCTGAAGTTGTTGGGGATGATACTGCGGTAGTCTGGAAAGGTTCCATCGATCAACTGTGAGACCAGCTCGACGTTCTTGGTGCGGAAGATCACCTGGTTGCGGGCGGGGGGCATGGACATCGTGACCACTTCGTCCCCGTCGCCGAGAATCCGGGCGAGTTCCGACAGGGCCCGGGCGGGAATCACCACCTTGATCGACCCGCCGCCGGGACTGGAGAGATGGGCCGAGCGCACCGACAGCCGGAAACCGTCGGCGGCGGCCATCGTCAATTCGCCGGAGCGGAGTTCGGTGTACACCCCGGTCAGTACCGGTCGGGCGTCGTCCCCGGAGGCGGCGAAGACTACCTGGCCGATCATCTCCTTCAGGTCGGAGACATTGAGCGTGATTCCATCCTCCAGGTCCGAAGGGGGGAGCGGCGGAAACTCTTGGGCATCCAGGCACTTGATGTCGTTGTTGAACGCGCCGCACACGACGTGCAGGGTTTGGGTGCGGACAGTCAGGTCCATCTGGACGTGATCGTTGGGCAGCGTGTTCACCAGGTCGACGAAGGTTCGGGCAGGCACGGTGGTGGCGCCTTCGTCCTCGACCTTGGCGCCGACCCAGCAGCTGATGCCCATCTCGAGATTGGTGGCGGAAAGGCGCAGCCGGCCCTGGTCGGTGGCCACCAGGACGTTGCCGAGCACCGGCAGCGTGCTGCGTGGCGCCACGGCCCGGGCGGCGATGCTCAGTCCGCGGGCGAGATTCTCTTGCAGGCAGGTGACCTTCATGCGGGGTATTCCCTCCGAAGGGCGAGCCAAAGGGATCGAGGAAGTATACAACGAAGCCAGGCAGGGACAAAGCGGTGTATGGGTTCAGGACATAGGAGACGCACTGCAATCGCCTCTTGCCATCCCGGCAGGACATGTGGCGGGAGGCGAACTCACCCATGGGTAACGGGACAGACTAGCTTCCGGCCTCACCCACTCCCCCGGCTGCCGTTCGCTGGGCAATGCAGTCGTCCTGAGGCAGGGGGAGCCCTTTCCAGGGTGCTGCGCGACCCCTCCGCTTCCCTCCGCTTCGCTCCGGGATGCTCACCTGCACCGCACCTGCGGTGCGCCGCAGGTGCAGGTGTCGCGATCGCTACGGGATGCTCACCTGCACCGCACCCCGTTCGGGCCGCGAGCCTCGGCGGCCCGCCGGGGCGAGACGGCCTGCGGTGCGCCGCACACCTGCCCTGGCGGGCGGTGCCAGGGGGTGCAGGTGTC
>CAZBJQ010000004.1:0-47591 GCA_964492235.1 uncultured Anaerolineaceae bacterium
TTTGTCGAGACCTTCGTTCGGTGTGAGGGCAAGCTCAACCGAATGGAACGGGAACTCGGGCTCTCCTACCCAACGCTGCGCTCCCGGCTGACGGAGGTCATTCGACAACTGGGGTTCTCGGTGGGGCCGGAAGGCGCTGGCCTGTCGGGGGAGGAGCGGCAGCGGCTGCTCGATGACCTGGCGGGCGGACGGATCTCCGCCGATGAAGCCATGCGGATGCTGGAGAGCGAATAGCCTCCGGCGTTCAGGCGGGAGTGACCCATGCACACGGAACGGATGCAGATTGGGCAGGGGGGCCGCCTCCGGATCGCGCGAGTTCAGGGCGATCTGCGCCTCGTCGGCCAAGAGGGAAGTGAAGTCAGGATCCTGGTGCCGGACGCGAGCGCATTGACCGTCGCACATCAGGGGAATGACATCGAAGTCACCTGTCGAGGCGGCTGCCTGGTCTTCCTGCCGGCAGGGTGCGCAACCAGCATCGACCAGGTCACAGGCGACGTGCGGGTCGGCGGACTGGCGGTTTCGCTGGACATCGACACCGTCGGCGGGGATCTCAACCTGCGGGACATGGCGGCGGTATCCGTCGCCCGAGTCGGCGGCGACCTGGTAGCCCGCAGGGCGGGCGGTCGATTGCAGGCCGCCGCCATCGCAGGCGAGGCACGCCTCGAGGGCCTGCGGTCGGACATCACCTTGGAAAGCGTCGGTGGAGACGTCCTGCTGCGGCAGGCGCACGGCTCGGTCAACCTGACGGGCGGCGGCGATGTGCGATTGGAGTTCGCTCCGGCGCCGGGGACGCACAGCACAATCCGCGCCGGGGGGGACTTGGAGTGCATCCTGCCAGACGAGGCATCGGTCGAGATTGTGGCCAGCGCAGGGGGGGATCTAAGGCTGCCGATCGGCGCAGACGGCGCACCCGGCGAGACGCAGCGTCAGGTGCATCTCGGCGCGGGAGAGGCACAGTTGCAGCTCCACGCCGGGGGGGACCTTCGAGTCATGTGGCCGGGGGAGGCCGGGCGCCGCAACAACATCGATGTCTTTCTCGAGGAGATGGACACCAAAGTGCGAACCGAGGTCGAGAAGGCGATGGCAGCGGCGTCCTCGAGCCTGAGGGGGTTGGATTCTCTCCCGCGTCACGAGGAGATCGCCCGCCAGGTGGAGGGGTCGTTGCGCAACGCCGGGGTCAGGGAGTCGGCGCCTCCCGCTGCTCCTGCCGGCCGGACTCGGACGCCTGCCCATGGCGGCCCAGGCGAGGCTGAGAGCCCGGAGCAGATGGCCATCCTCAACATGCTGCAGACGGGAAAGATCAACGCCCAGCAAGCGGAGACCTTGTTGCGCGCCCTGGAGGGCGGGCTTTGACGGCGGCCGCCCTGGCCCGGACTGGGCGCGCCGCACAGCGCGGGCTGCGTCCTGTCAACCCGCGCACCGACATGGCGCAGGTGGCCGACCTGATCGAGCTCGGATTCCGCGGAGAGCTGGATGCAGCCGGGCTGCAGATGGTGCGCGAGATGCGCGGCTTCGGCCGGGCGGGATGGCTGGGCTACCAGCTGTCGCGCTGGATGCTGCCTCCGGCTGCCCACCCTGAGGGCTTCGTTTGGCAGGAAGCGGGCCGAATCGTCGGCAATGCCAGCCTGCTTTCTGTCGAAGGATACCCGGAGCGCTGGGTGTTGGCGAACGTCGCAGTCCACCCCGATTGGCGGCGGCGAGGAATCGCCCGAACGATGGTCGTAGCTGCGATCGAGGACGTGCGCCGGCGTGGGTCCGAGACGGTGATCCTTCAGGTGGCCCAGGCGAAACGCGAGGTCCAGGCGTTGTATGCCTCTCTTGGCTTCGTGGCCTCCACACCCCGCACAACCTGGACCCGCCAGAACCACCAGCCGCCGCCGGCGATGTCTTTTCCCTCACCGCTCCAGGCCCGATCATCTGCAGCTTGGGAAGACCAGTGGTCTTTCATGCGCGGCCTGTACCCGGAAGGCGTGATCTGGCCGTTTCCACCGGAAGAGGATTTGTTTCGTCCCTCGGGGATGAGTGCCATCCTGGGAGTGGACCGGGTTCGGCACTGGCTGTGGATCGAAAACGGAATCATCCTTGCCAGCCTGACCGCACAAGCCCGGCCGGCCATGCGAGAATGGCGAGTGATTCTCGGCTGCGCGGAATCGCACCGAGGCCGCCTCGAAACCGCGATGCTGACACATGTCCTGCCGACGCTGCCCGGCAACACACTCACCGTTCTGGAGTATCCACAGGGCCCGGCCGATGTCGATTTGCGTTCCCTGGGATTCCGCGCCGGGCGCACCTTGACCTGGATGGCACTGGACTTGAAGTCAGGCAAGGAGATGAGCGCGTGACTGGGGTTCCGGCCGCTGCCGGGACCGATTCGGGAAAGGGAACCGGTATGACTTCCGGAGGTGGACCGACGGCGAGTGCGTCTCATCACCTGGTGATCCTGGAAGCGCTGGAGGCCGGTGAGATGGATGTTGATCAGGCCATCCTGGCGATCGAGACCACCCACCGCCGGGACGAGGCGGCGCAGCAACCGAAAACTCCGACGGCCTGGTTCGTGCTGCTGGGGAGCGGGGTTGCGATCACTGCCAGCGGCGGGTACCTGGGGTCGCTGGGAACATGGTGGTGGCTGCTGGCGGTGCCGCTGCTGCTGGTGGGCGCCCTGCTGCTTGTGTTGGCCCTTTCGTCGTACGGGGCGCCCTGGCTGTCGATCGATGTGGAGCCAGCCGCCGGAGGCGGGCGCAGGATCGCCTTCAGCCTGCCGCTTCCACCACGGCTGACGGCGCGAGTCATGCGCCTGGTGCAACCCCTTGTGCCGGGGATGGGGCGGACATGGGTAGAGGAATGGCTGATGGCCATAGATAGTGAGATCTCTCCGGCGCAGCCTCTGGCGGCCGACGTGACCGTCGAAATGGGAGGCAAGCGGGTCCGGGCTCGGTGGGGTTGAGGCGGAGGTCGTAATGGCGACAACCGAAGAACGCATGAAGATCCTCAAGATGGTTGAGGAGGGCAAGATCACCGCTGAAGAAGCGTCCCGCCTGCTATCGGCGCTTGGGCGCAGCGATCGCCGGCGCCCGACGAGCGGCCAGGAGGAAGCCCGCTGGCTGCGGGTGCGAGTCACCGACATGCAAACCGGAAAACAATCGGTCAACATCACCCTGCCGATGAGCCTGGTGAACGTTGGACTGCGCATGGGGGCGCGGTTTGTCCCGGAGATGGACGGCGTTCAGATGGACGAGATCGCCGTTGCCATGCGCGAAGGGATAACCGGGAAGATCCTCGACATCGACGATCTGGATGAGGGGCAGCACGTCGAGGTCTACCTGGAGTAGGCGATCTCGCCCGGAGGCTGCCTCAGGAGCAGCGTGGCGAGGGGAAAGATCGCGCTACGTGGTGTCGGGGATGTATCCCAACTCCACAGAGCGCGATTGCGTCGGCTTGCAGCCGGTTGCCTAGACAGCCCTGGCACGTGCGGTCGCCGGGGTCGGCCAGGGGCAAACGGCGCCATTCTCGCTGAAGAATGCGCAGTGTGTGAAGGCGGCGCCTGAGACCAGCAGCTTGAGGCTGGCGTTCAGGAGGATAAGCACAGTCAGGCCCACGATAGGGGGAATCACGGAGTGCACGCCCGCGCAGCTGCTGTGCCGGGCTGGCGGCCATCCAAGTGGCGACGAAGGTCACCAGGACAGCCTGTAGGTGGGCCACCGGCGCCAGCGGCGGGAACAGCGCCAGCGCCTCGAGCAAAGTGGCGCCCTGGGCAAAGCCCGTGCCGCGCAGCAGCGAAGAAAAGACGCCTCCCAAGGGTCGCATGAAGTTACCCTCCCGATTCCAGGGTTGGGCGCCGGCCCTGCGGCCAGCTCAATGGACCTATCGGCTCCCATGACGGCCGCCGGTGCCACTAACCTGTGGCGCGATTGCGAAGCCTGCCAACGATTGCACGCCATGGTTGTCGGCAAATGAGGCCGCACTGCTCCGATGCCGTCCGATCGGCGAAAACGGCGGGCGAGAATAGGACCAAGCCCGGCGCGCTCCCGGCCGGCGAGATCTGCTCTGCTGGTGCAACTGCGTGTGCTATACTGCCGGAGAACAGTCACCCAGAGAGCGTGGGCCGGGTCCTCGGCGCACGCCTGGCGTGACGGGCGGGTTGAGAGGAAGGCCCCCGAGTGTCAGCCACCAAGGCCAAGCGGCGCGCCAGCGGCCGTGCGCAAGACTCGCTCGACCTGCTTTTCTCGATCAGCCGCGAACTGACGGCCCAGCTCGATCTGCGGGAACTCCTGCAACGCATCCTTCAGCTGACGCTGGAGAGCACCGGCGCCCCCAGTGGCAGCATCCTGGTTGTGGGCGAGAAGGGAAAGGTCAGCGAAGGGGCGCTGGCCTATGAAGGCCGTGTGCACGATCATACCGCCGACCAACTGAATGATACGTATGAGCGCGGCCTGGCGGGCTGGGTTGTGGAGCATCGCCAGCCGGCGCTGGTCGAAAGCACCCGGGACGACCCGCGCTGGTTGCTCCGCCCGAGTCAGGAATCCGACGGGGAGACCCGCTCGGCGGTCTGCGTGCCCCTGACGACCCGGGATCGGGTTGTCGGCGTGCTGACGCTGGTCCATCCCGAGCCGGGCTATTTCACCGAAGACAGCCTGGGCATCCTGACGATCATCGCCGACCAAGCGGCGATCGCCGTCCAGAACGCCCGCCTGTTCGCGGCCGAGCAGGAACGGCGGCGCTTCGCCTCAACGTTGCAGGAAATCGCCCGGATCATCAACTCGGCGCTCGATCCGAACCAGGTCTTCCCGCAGGTGTTGCTCCAGTTGGAGCGCCTGGTCGAGTACGACAGCGCCAGCATCATGGTGGTGGACGGGGACCGGCTGCGCCTGGTGGCGGCGCGCGGCTTCCAAGATAACGACGGCATCCTTGGCCATACGCTGCCCGTTGACGAGGGGCTTCTGACAGGTCAAGTGCTGAAGACCGGTCAGCCGATGGTGATCGAAAACGTGCAGCGAAACCCGGGGTGGGTGATGGCCAACGGGTTGGCCGAGTCCTCCCAGATCCGGGGTTGGATCGGTGCGCCGCTGATCGTGCGCGAGCATGCGGTCGGCGTCCTCAACGTCGACTCCCATCGGGAGGGGGCCTACGCCCAGGAGGAGGTCGATGTGGTCTCGGCCTTCGCCGATGTGGCGGCGACGGCGGTCGCCAACGCCACGCTGTTCGCCCAGAGCCAACGCCAGGTGCGGGCGCTGGCCGTGCTGTCCGAGACGGCCCGCGTCGTGACGGCCAGCCTGAACCTGGACGAGGTCTTGGAGCGGATCCTGACCCAGACCATCCAGACGCTGAACGTCGAGGCCGCCTCGCTGGCGATCCTGGATGAGGCGACAGACGAGCTGGAATTCAAACTCGCCCGCGGCGAAAGCGCCGACGCCGTGCAAGGCATGCGCTTGAAGCGGGGCCAGGGGATCACCGGCTGGGTGGTGGAGCACGGCGAGTTGGCGATTGTGCCTGAGGTTGATGGCGACGACCGTTTCGATCCAATGGCCGACGCGCGCAGCGGCTTCAAGACCCGTTCGATGGCGGTGGCGCCGATCCGACTTCACGATCGGACGATTGGGGCCCTGGTAGCGATCAATCCGTTGCTGGGGGAATTCGTACCAGAGCAGGCGGAGCTGCTGATGGGCATCGCCGGTCTGGCGGGAAGCGCCATTGCCCATGCGCAACTGTTCTCCGAGACCCAGGCCGCCCGCCAGCTCTACGCCGGACTGTTCGAGGACAGCGTTGACCCGATCCTGATCAGCCAGTTGCAGGGAGGTATCACCGGGGCCAACCAGCGGGCCGAGGTCTTCCTTGGCACCACCCGTCGCAAGCTGGAAGGCCGGCGTGTGCTCGACTTACTCACGGCCGAAGGCACAACGCTGCCGCTGGACGTGACGGGCCTGGCGCCCGGGGAGGAAATCAGCACCAATGCCCTGGTCCATCACGCCGATGGACACGCCCTGCCGGTGGAAGTGCACGTGCGCCGCGTGGAAATCGGACGCCAGCCGTTCCTGCAATGGATTCTGCGGGATGTCTCCGAGCGATTGGCACTGGACGAACTCCGCGCCGATCTGACATCGATGATCTTCCATGACCTGCGGTCTCCGCTGGGCAATGTGATTTCGAGCCTCGAGGTGCTGCAGGCTTCCCTGCCGGCGGAAGACGAGGCACTGCAGTCGGTGTTGGGAATCGCCCTGCGATCCAGTCGGCGGCTCTTGCGGTTGGTCGAGTCGCTTCTCGACCTGGGCCAGCTCGAATCGGGCATGGCAGTCCTGCACAAGGCGCCGGCGGCGATCGGGACGATCATTGTCGAGGCGGTCGAGGAAGTCTATCCTGTCGCCGAAGCCAAGGGGCACCTGCTGCAATTCGCTTTTGCGCCGGGAGATCTCCCCCACGTGGACATGGACTCGGACATGGTCCGGCGAGTCCTGATCAATCTGCTGGAGAACGCGATCAAGTACACCCGCAGCGGAGGCCGGATCACGATCTCCGCCCGTCGGCAGGAGAAGCACGTTTTGATCAGCGTCGCCGATACCGGCCCCGGGATTCCGGCATCCGAGCAACAGCGCATCTTCGAGAAGTTTTCCCGCGTCCAGGAGGAGGGGCGACCCAAGGGCCTCGGGCTGGGTCTGGCCTTCTGTCGGCTGGCAGTCGAGGCCCATGGCGGCAAGATCTGGGTCGAGAGCTCGGAAGGCCAGGGCTCGACCTTCCATTTCACCTTGCCGGTATAATCAGCATCCCGAGTTCGCCCCAAGTCTGCGGGAGCATACATGCGCACGTTGACTGCCGGCGTCTACCTCGAAAGCCGCTACCCGGCCGTGCACCTGGCGGCCATCGCCTCGGACGGCGAGGCGCTGCTGATCGATACGCCGCTGCGCACCGAGGACGCTCGCGAGTGGATGAGCGCTATCTCCGCCCACGGTCAACCGCGCCACCTGGCCTTGCTGGACCATCATCCGGATCGCTCGCTCGGCGGCCGCGGCTTCGCCGTTCCTATCCTGGCGCACGACCTGACGCGCGAGGTGATGATGACCTGGCCGGACACCTTCAAGGGCGGAGCCCGCCCGATCGGGGCGGAGTCGGATCGGCTGAAGCGGATCACCGGCGTCAGCAAGGCCGTCCCCGAGGTGACGTTCTCGGATTCGATCATGGTCCACGTCGGCCGGCGGCAAGCGCTGTTGGTGCACAAACCTGGTCCACTTCCCGGGTCGATCTGGGTTGCCCTGGGGCAGCCCAAGGTGGTCTTCGTCGGCGACCTGGTCTCCTCGGCTGAGCCACCTTTCTTCGGCGACTGCGTCATCGATTCCTGGTTGGGGTCGCTTGCGGAACTGAACAGCCGGCGCTGGCGGGAGTACACCGTCGTGTCGTCGCGCGATGGTGTCGTCACGCGCCAGGACTTGTCGGCCATGACGCGCTTGCTGGAGAGGGTCGAGAGCCGTCTGGCGCGGGTCGGTGGGCGCGGCGCTTCCCACGACGCCTGTGCCACCCTGGCGACACAATTGCTGCGCGGCTACAAGCTGACCGGCGCCCGGCGCGAGCAGGCGATGGTCCGCCTTCAGCTGGGGCTGGGCCGGCTGCACGCGCGCTTGTACCTCTCCGAAGGATAGCCCGAGAAACGAGGCTGCATGGCGGCGCAATACCAGCCGGTGCTCGAAGTGACACGCGGGGATGTCGTCGAGTCGGTGCACTTCGGGGCGCTGGCGGTTGTGGACTCGGCGGGGAACCTGGTCGCCCACTACGGAGATCCCGAAGCCGTCACCTTTCTGCGATCCAGCGCCAAGCCCTTCCAGGCCCTTCCACTGGTCGAGAGCGGTGGCCTCGAGCGATTTGGTCTGTCCTCCGAGCAGCTGGCCGTCATCTGCGCTTCGCACTCAGGAACGGATGAGCATGTGGCGGTGGTGGCATCCATCCAGTCGGTTGTCGGCATCTCCGAGCAGGATCTGCAGTGCGGGACGCACCCCCCGGACGACGCCAACACCCGCCGCTGGATGCTCGAGCGCCGCGAAGCGCCGACGCCGATACGCCACATGTGCTCGGGCAAGCACAGCGGCATGCTGGCGCTCAGCCGCTGCCTCGAGGCGCCTCTCGGCACTTACCTGCAGCCTGACCACCCGGCACAGCAGCGGATCCTCGACGCCGTGGCCGACATGTGTGGGTTGCAGCCTGCCCAGATCGTTGTCGGCACAGATGGCTGCTCGGCGCCGACCTTCGCCCTGCCCCTGCGCTCGGCGGCGTTGGGGTTCGCCCGGCTGGCGGACCCGCGTGGCTTGGGCGCCGCTCGAGGGCGGGCATGCCGCTCCGTTTTCGCAGCCATGGTGGCCCATCCTTCGATGGTCCACGGACCGGGGGAGTTTGACACCCGGGTGATGCAGGTGGCAGGGGGCGCAATCCTTTGCAAGCGCGGTGCCGAGGGCTACTGCGGGCTGTCGCTCCTCCCCGGGGCGCTGGGCAAGAACTCCCCCGGCCTGGGCGTGGCGATCAAGATCTCCGATGGCGATCTCGGCCGTCGGACCGATGTCCCACCTGGGAACCGGGCCGCGACAAGAGTTACGCTCAAAGCTCTGCAGGATCTCGGCGCGCTGACCGCAGCGCAGCAGGCGGAGCTGGCGGAGTTTGGCCCCCAACCGGTGACGAACAAGCGGCAACTAGTAGTCGGGATGATGCGGCCATGTTTCTCGTTGGAGCGAGACGGCTAGCATGCCGACCGTAGCCCTCGAAGGCTTGCAGGAATCCACCAGAGCGGTGCTCGGACTGCATCTCACACGGCGCCAGATTGATTCCTTCCGCTGGTACGCTGCTGAGCTGCTGACCTGGAACAAGCGCCACAACCTGACGGCCATCACCGATCCGCTCGGGATCGAGATGAAGCACTTTCTGGATTCGCTGACCTGCCTGCTGGCAATGAAGCCTCGGCCGGGGGACCGGGTGGTGGATGTGGGGACCGGTGCGGGCTTTCCGGGGCTGCCTCTGAGGATCGTCTGTCCGCAAATCCAGCTGACCCTGGTTGAAGCTACCGGCAAGAAAACGGACTTTTGTCGGCATGTTGTGCAGGGGCTCGGTCTGGAGGGTGTCGAGGTCGTGCAGGCGCGGGTGGAAGATGTCGGCCATGACGCCGAACACCGTCAGGCGTACGACTGGGCGCTCGCCCGGGCTGTGGCGCAGCTGCCGGTTCTGGTCGAGTACCTACTGCCCCTGCTGCGAGTCGGAGGCAAGGCGATCGCGTTGAAAGGAGAGACGGGCCCCGCCGAGGCTCACGCCGCCGAGCCGGCGCTGCGCCTGCTGGGAGGACGGGTGGACTCGGTCATCCCGATTGAGCTTCCCCGCGTGCCCGAGTCCCGGTTCCTGCTGGTGCTTCGCAAGACAGCGGCCACCCCGCTGCAGTTCCCGCGCCGTCCAGGCGTGGCTGCCAAGAATCCACTCTAACCCGCGCCGGACTCTTGTCCCGGGGGAAGAGGTCCAGCATCTCATGGAGGAGAAAGCACCGATGGAGAACAAGCGGCCAGGCTTCGGCGCAATCGCGGCCAAGACGATCGTCACTCACACCGTCACTTACATGCTGATGGGGCTGCTGGCTTCGACCCTATTCGACTACCGTGCCTTGTTCGCAGAGTCGGACCTGCGGTTCATGATGCGTCCCGTTGACACGCCGCTCGTCATGGCGGGACCGCTCTTCCAGCCGCTGCGCGGACTGCTCTTCGCCCTGGTCTTTTACCTGCTTCGCGAGCTGCTCTTCCGGCGCCGGCGAGGTTGGCTGGTTATGTGGACGATCCTGGTAGTCGTGGGGATCCTATCGACCTTCGGGCCGGCCCCGGGGTCCATCGAAGGTGTGCTCTACACGATCTTCCCCATCGGTTTGCACCTCACCGGCTTGCCCGAGGTCATCCTGCAGGCTCTGCTGCTGTCCGTGATCCTGTGCTATTGGGTGGATCATCCCAAGAAGCGTTGGTTGAGCTGGGTCATGGGGGTGGTCTTCGTTCTGTTCCTGGCGATGCCGGTCCTGGGTCTGCTGGTGGGTGGGGCAGCCGGGGGCTAACAACCGCATTGACTGCGTCGAGCGAATGACCCCGACGGCCTGCGGACCCCCCATGCCTTTGGGCGCTCTGCGGACTGCCCGGCGCCTCGCCGCGCCCATCGTGCTTGGGATCAGGCGGAGGCGGGCAGCAGCCGGCCGCCGTGAATGGACAGAATGGCTGCCCTGCGCTGGAAGGCCTGAGGGAACATCCCGAGGTCGGCACTGGTGAGTAAGGCTTGCTCCGAGTCGAACACGCGTGCCAGCAGATCTTCCCGCCGCTGCGTATCCAGCTCGGCAAGCACCTCATCCAACAGGAGCACCGGCCGCTCGCCTGTGCGCTGCAGCAGCCAAGCGGCTTCGGCTAGCTTGAGGGCCAGCATGGCCGTCCGGTTCTGGCCGCGGGATCCGTACATACGAAGGTCCAATCCGTTGGAGGTCATGCGCAACTCATCGCGGTGAGGGCCGATCAGTGTCACACCGCGCGCTATCTCTTCCATGCGCTGGCGTTGCACGGCTTCGAGCAGGGCGGCGCGGATCGCCTGGCGCGAAACGGCCGACGGCTCGAGGCGGGGAGTCATCGGCAGGCCGAGTTGGCCCGAGGGCGCAGGGGACATCCATGCGCTCGGCAGGTACTCGAGGCCGAGCGTTTCCTCGTTTCGGGTGAGTTCCGAGAACAACGGCGAAGCCAGGCGTTCAAGTTCGACCACGGCCAGGGCACGGGCCCGCATCAGAACCGACCCCAGTTCGGCCAGTTGATCGTCCCAGAACTCGAGCTGGTCGAGGCCGCGGCGGTCCTCCTGAAGCTGGCGCAGCAGGGCATTGCGCTGTGCGACCACCCGTGCGTACTCGTGATGGCCGGAGGCATAGCCTGTGTCTGCTTGGGAGATGGCCAGATCGAGGTATCGCCGACGCTCGGAGGGGGCGCCCTCCACCACGACCAGGTCATGCGGCTGGAAGACCACCGCGTTCAGTCCGCCGCTCAACTCGGATACCCGCCGCCGGATGCCGTTGAGCAAGACCTCCTTCTGCAGGCGACCTTCCTCCCCAGCCTCGCTCTTGGCGGCAACAATACGAATCTCGATCCGCTGCAGCCGATCGCCGCGATGAACTTCGGCCGCGATCCGGGCAAAGGGTGTGGCCTCCTGCAAGGTCAGGAAGTTGATCAACTGCCAATCGCTGGCGGCGTGAATCGAACTGGCCGTCGTTAGATAGGCGATGGCCTCAAGCAGGCTGGTCTTGCCCTGGGCATTGGCACCAACAACCAGGGTGGGGCCGGCAGACAGGTCGGTTTCCAAGCGGGCGAAGTTGCGGAAGCTGGTGAGCGACAGGTGGCGGAGCTGCATGCAGGCGCGGATTGTAGCACAGGCACCTGGGAGTGCTCCATCAGGGTGGAGATTACACCGGATCGGCGGCGGCCGCTGCCTCTTCCGGCTCCGGCCGCCAGACCTCGCTCGCCCGATCGATGTAAAGGATGCCGTCCAGGTGATCGATCTCGTGTTGGAAGATGCGGGCCAGCCAGCCGCTGGCCTTGAGCCGGAAGGGCAGTCCGAATCGAGTCAGACCTCTGACCGTCACCGTCTCGAAGCGATCCACGCTGCCCAGATACCCGGGGATGGAGAGGCAGCCTTCTGTGCCCGCGATGGTCTCGGCGGAGTGGCGGACGATCTCGGGGTTGACCACCGCGTACAGCTTTGGCGGCAGCGCGCTTTCGGCCTCGGCCTGGCTGTCCTCGGCGTACTCGACAACGATCACGCGCTGGCTGACGCCCACCTGCGGCGCGGCCAGGCCGACTCCGGGGGCAGCCCGCATGGTCTCAACCATGTCATCCACCAGCTGGCGCACACCGGGGGTGACTTCACGGAGCTTGTGGGCACGCGTGCGCAGCACAGCCGCCGGCGAGGTTACGATGGGTCGAGTTGGCATCGTGGCGAGGCTCTCAGGCTCCGGTTGTGTCCCCACCGGAGGACTTGCGTCGGTCGTACAAGTGGATCAATTCTACCATCTCATCTCGACGTTGTCCAAGTTCAACGCCACGCTTGCGCTGGATCAAGGCCTCTTGGGCCCGCACGATGTCCTGTTGGGCGCTGACGGGGTTGAACACGCCTTCGAAGTCCAACTGGGTGGATCCGACATTGACGGTGACGTTGCCGAAGTTGAGCAGCTGTCCGATCAGGCCCTTGCGATCGACTTCCGTGCCGAGGATGTTGTCGAGTGCGGCCACCTGCCGCTCCTCGTCACCGAGAGGCTTCTTGTGGATGGACAGGATGTGGGTCGAACTGATCTGGTACACGTCGTTCGTCCAGTCCATGAACTCGTAGAGCCACCACACGATCGAAGCGACCATCAGCCCGCCGAGACCGAGGTAGGTGATCGCCGAGGGAAGGAAGGCCCAGGCGCCGGCGAGGCGCAGGATGACCAAGCCGAGGCTGAGCACAAGCAGCAGCCCAGGCCAGAACAACTGCCGCAGCAGCACGGCCCAGTGCTTGCGGTAGGTGATCACCTCCCCGTCAACGAACCGCATCTCCAGCGACCATCGGTCGAGTCCGACGGCGCGAGCGGCGCGCTGGCTGGCCGCACCGGAGAGTAAAGCCGAGGCTGTCGACGGCGTCGCCTGCTGCTCGGCGCGCGCCTGCAGGCTGCGAGCCATCGCCTCCCGCTCCTGCCGCACCTGGTGTTCGCGCTGACGCCGCCACCCATCCTCGAGCAGCAGCGCCAGCAGATCCGGCCGGGCGACGGACGGCAGCGTGACCTGACCGGTATAGGTGCGGATGATCAAATCGCCGAACCCAAGCCAGCGGCCTGCAACCGAGGACTTGATGTTGAGCGAGAGGATGGTGTGCAGCGGGGCTTCCACCCGGCTGTCGTACAGGGCAACCACCTTCTCCAGCCAGATGACTCGCTGGTTGGTGAGCACGAAGTAGTCATTCCGCCAGTCGATCCACTTCCAGCCCAGGCTGGCGGCTGCCAGGATTGCCAGGGCGGAGGCGCCGCAGCCACCCCAGGCGAACCCGACACCGAGGGCAACGGCAAGGACTGTCACCAGCACAAACTGCAACAGCAAGGGCAGGAGCAGGGAGCGCCAGAACGCATACGGGTGGCGGCGGCCGGCGGCCAGCGCTCGCTCATCGGTTCGCAGCCAGTCGGGCCTCAGCCGGAGGGCCTGATGCGCAACCTGGCCGGAGTAACGGAACTCCGCCTCCAGCCCATTGTGCGCCTCCAGAAAGGTGCGCAGCAAATTGCGTCGCCACAGAAACACTTCGCAGGGTGCGGTGGCGCGGCAGGCATAGTCGAAGGATGCCAGATCGAGGACCTCGTGCACACCCAGCATGTCTCCGGGGTGCAGGCTGCCCAGGGGGACCGGTACCGAGCCCGCTTCTGGGCTGGGCTGGCTGATCTCGAGCGTGCCGCTGGCGAGCAGGTAGAGCGCCTCGGCGGGCGTTCCGGTTTCGAACAGGGTTTCATCGGTCGACAGGTGTCGAACCCGCAAGCTGCCCGCAATCGACTGCAGTTCTTCTTCGCTCAGGCTGCGCAGCAGGGGTATCTGGCGCAGCAGGTCAACCGCCTGCGGAGCGGCCATAGGCGAATTGTAGCATGCGGGGCTTGCCGGGCGGCGGGGTTCGCCAGGACCCGCATGCTATAATCCGCCTGGAGAGACGGCTTGGCCAGAAGGAAATCCAGCACGGACTCTCGAAACTCAACGCGCGGTGGCCGCTCCCCCGGCCGATCGGCTGCTGGGAAGCGTCCGGCATCCACGAAACGAAACACATCTTCCCGACAATCGGTCAGATTGCCGCTAGGCGTTTGGCCGCTGTCGCGCGACCGGAAGCTGGACATCCTGGGTGTGGTTCTGGTCCTGGGCGGCGGGCTGACCCTGCTGGTGATGCTCTCGCCTGACCCCGGCGGGCTGGGGCGGACGTGGGTGCTGCTGCTGCGCTCGCTGGTTGGCTGGGGTTTGGTTGTTGTGCCTCTGGGGCTGATGGCTCTTGGGATGTGGCTGATCCTGCGCCATTTCGGCGACCGGTTTCCCCGGGTCAGCCTCGGCCAGATTCTGGGGGCCACACTGTTGTACCTGGCCCTGCTAGCGGCGTTCCATGCGATCTTGCGCGCGCCAGACTGGACGGCCACCATCGAGGCCGCCAGGCAGGGTCGGGGCGGCGGCGTCGTGGGCGGGACAATCGCCTACTTGCTGTTCACCGGCCTGGGCGGCCCCGGCGCAGTTCTGGTCCTTCTGGCGTGGACACTGTTTGCCGCCAGCCTGGTCGGCCACATGTCCATCGGGGCCTGGGTTGAGCGCCTGCTGCTGCCGGCGCCGCGCCGCCGCCCGTCGCCCCCCACACCGGCACCGGCGATGACGACTTTCCAGCCGAGGCCTCGCGCCCTGGTAGCGGACGTCCCGGCCGGGGAAGTTCCGGCGGCTCCCGCTGGAACGGCGCGGCCTCGGCCGGCGCTCGACCTGGCGCCGGAGATCCTCCCCGCCCAATCCACCTGGTCGCTGCCGCAGATCGCGGAGATCCTCGAGCCCGGAGTGGAAGGTAAGGCCGACGAAACATTCGACCGCCAACAGGCCAAGACGATCGAGGAGACGTTGATGGCCTTCGGGGCGCCGGCGCATGTCGTCGAGATCAACCGTGGACCGACGATCACCCAGTTTGGCGTCGAGCCCGACTTCCTCGACGGCCGGGGCGGCCGGCGGACCAAAGTCAAGGTGAGCAAGATTTCGGCGCTGGCGGATGACCTGGCATTGGCCCTGGCCGCCTCTTCGATCCGGATTGAGGCCCCGGTGCCGGGCAAGGGCTTTGTGGGCATTGAGGTCCCCAACCCGGAGATCTCCTTGGTCGCCCTGCGCGACTTGCTGGAGTCCCCGGAAGCGAACAAGATCACGTCCAGGCTGCGGATCGCGCTGGGTCGCGACGTCTCGGGGCGACCGATCGCCGCCGACCTGGCGACCATGCCGCATCTGCTGATCGCGGGGACCACCGGCTCGGGCAAGTCGGTGTGCGTCAACACGATCATCGCCAGCCTGCTGATGCAGGCCACACCGGATGAACTCAAGCTGGTCATGGTCGATCCGAAGCGGGTCGAGCTGACCTTCTACAACGGTGTGCCGCACCTGCTGGCGCCGGTCGTGGTCGATCTGGAGCGGGTGGTCCCGGCGTTGCAGTGGGTGGCGCGCGAGATGGATGAGCGCTACCGGAAGTTCGCACGCGACGGCTCTCGGAATATCACCGAATTCAACGCCAAGGCCGTGGCCGTCGGCCAGAAAGCCATGCCGTATCTGGTCGTGGTCATCGACGAGCTGGCCGACCTGATGATGATGGCGCCAGACGAGACCGAGCGGGTGGTGACGCGCCTGGCGCAACTGGCGCGGGCGACCGGCATCCACCTGGTGATCGCAACCCAGCGGCCATCGGTGGATGTCGTGACGGGTCTGATCAAGGCCAACTTCCCATCGCGCATCGCCTTTGCCGTGGCTTCTTCGGTGGACAGCCGCGTCATTCTCGACCAGCCGGGGGCGGAGCGGCTGCTGGGCCGAGGCGACATGCTGTTCCAGGCGCCGGACGCCGCCACGCCGGTGCGCATGCAGGGCGCCTATGTCTCCGAGATGGAACTCAATCGCCTGATCTTGTTCTGGCGGGCGGCGGCCCGCTCGGTGGAGGCCCCAGGCATGGCCATGCCGCTCGCGGCCGGTATGACGATCCCCACCGGCCTCCCGCTCAAGCAGGTTCCCCTATGGGAAGAGATGGGAGAAGGGCAGGCGGAGGCCGACGGCGACCCGCTGTATCCGGAGGCAGTCGCCATTGTCCGGGGCATGCGGCGGGCCTCGATCTCCCTGCTGCAGCGGCGGATGCGCATCGGCTACACCCGGTCCGCCCGCCTGATCGACCAGCTCGAAGCCAGCGGTATCATCGGGCCGGCGAAGGAAGGATCGCAGGCGCGTGAAGTCCTGGACTACGGCGCCTTGCCGCTTCCCGAGGCTCCGGAGTGAGGGCTGGGGAGCGGGGGCGACCTGGGGCGCTTTGCGCCTCAGGGCCTCTCGTGCTACCATTACAGAACATGCGTCAAGAGGAAGCCTGAGGCCAGATCGGCCGTCAGGTCTTCGACGAAAGGGGTGAACACAGACAGGACAACTTCTCCGCACGCAGCCTCAAAGACCACGTGGATCGCGGGCCGGAACGGCCCGAACAAGATACCCTGAGGAGGAATCGAAGGAATGAAGAAGACATACGCCCTGCTATCGCTGTTCGCCTTGGCGGCCCTGGTGCTGTCGGCATGCGCGGCCCCGGCGCCTCCCGAGGAGCCGCTGAAGATCGGTGTCGTCACCGACGTCGGCCAGCTTGAGGACAAATCGTTCAACCAGGCGTCATGGGAAGGGGCCGAGGCGGCTGCGACCGCGGTCGGCGGGACCGCTGACGTCATCGTCACCCAGAACATTTCGGACTACAAGCAGAACATCCAGACCTTCGTGGATCAGGGCTTCGATGTGGTCGTCACTGTCGGGTTCCTGATCGGCACCGACACCACCATCGCCGCCAAGGAGAACCCGGATGTGACCTTCATCGGGGTGGACCAGGGCATCTGCGTGGATGAAGCCGGCGCTCCGGATCCAACCTTCGGCTGCGCGGGCGACGCGGCCGCGCTTCTGCCGAACTACCAGGGCATCGTGTTCGCTGAGGAGCAGGCCGGCTACCTGGCGGGCATCGTGGCCGCCAGTCTCTCCGAGACCGGCACCATTGGCGCCGTCGGCGGCACGAATGTTCCGGCGGTTGTGGCGTACAACGCAGGCTATGTAGAGGGCGCGAAGTCGGTGAACCCCGACATCAAGACCCTCTACCAGGAAACGAACCCGGATCCGGCGAAGGGCTTCAATGACCCGGCCACCGGCAAAGCTATTGCCGCGCAATTCATCGGCCAGGGTGCGGATGTCCTCTTCCAGATCGCAGGCCTGACTGGCCAGGGCGTCCTCGAGGCGGCCTGCGATGCCGGCATCTTCGGCATCGGGGTTGACGTCGACCAGGTCGAGACACTTCCGAACCTGTCGAAGTGCATCGTCACGAGCGCTGAGAAGAAGCTCAAGAACACCGTCGCAGCAGTTGTCGAGAGCGTCGCCGCTGGCACGTTCGTCGCCGGCACGGTGACCTACAACGCGGCCTCGACACCTCCCGCGATCGGCCTGGCCCCGTATCACGAGTTCGAGAGCGTGATCACACCTGATATCCAGGCGCTGCTCGACGCGGCGACGGCCAGTATGGCCAGCGGGGAGCTCGCCATCCCGCGCCAGTAACCACCGCTCGGCAATCCGGATGTCTAACTGGAGGCGGCCGGCCCCGCCGGCCGCCTCGCCTTACTACCCGCATCAACGGCAGGCCTGACATGAGCGTTGCACCAGCGCCTCCCCCGCGGCTCGAGATGCGCGGAATCACCAAACGCTATCCGGGAGTCGTCGCCAACGAGCGCATCGATCTGGACGTGCGCGCCGGGGAGATCCATGCGCTCCTCGGCGAGAACGGCGCGGGCAAGACGACTCTGATGAACGTGCTCTACGGACTGGCTCGGCCGGACGAGGGCGAGATCCTCATCGATGGCGAAGCGGTCCGGATTGCCGATCCTGCCGACGCCATCGCCCGCGGTATCAGCATGGTCCACCAGCACTTCATGCTCGTCCCCGTCCTGACCGTCGCCGAGAACATCCTGCTGGGTGCCGAGACCATGGCCAACCGCATTTTCCTGGACCGCAGGGAAGCCAGGCGCCGAATCGTGGCGTTGGGCCAGCGGTTCGGATTCGAGATCGATCCAGATGCCCGGGTGGAGACTTTGCCAGTGGGCTGGCAACAGCGGGTCGAGATCCTCAAAGCGCTCTACCGCGAGGCGCGCATCCTTGTGCTCGATGAGCCCACCGCGGTGCTCACGCCACAGGAGACGGTGGAGATTTTCGCTGTGTTTCGGCGGCTGGCGAGTGAGGGACACAGCATCATCTTCATCAGCCACAAGCTCTATGAGGTCCTGGAGATCGCGGACCGGATCACAGTCATTCGCCGCGGCCGGGTGGTCGGATCGCGCCGGCCGGCGGAAACGGATGAGGATGACCTCGCTGAGCTGATGGTCGGCCGCGAGGTGCAGCTCACCGTTGACCGCGGAGAGTCAAATCCGGGCGAGCCTGTGCTCACGGTCCAGAATCTCAGGGTGCGATCGGACCGCGGCCAGGAGGTCGTGCGCGGCGTCGATTTCTCGGTCCGGGCAGGCGAGATCCTGGGGGTGGCCGGCGTGGCCGGGAACGGCCAGGACGAAATGGTCGAAGCGCTTACCGGCCTACGGCGCGCAATGTCGGGCACGGTGGAACTGGGCGGGCGGGACATCACGGCATGGACAACCCGCGAGCGACGCGAGCACGGGCTTGGCTACGTCCCTGGCGATCGCCAGAAGTATGGGCTGGTGCTGGGCTTCACCGTCGCCGACAATCTGGTGCTGACCCAGTACTACCAGCGCCCCTTCTCCAGGGGAATCCAGAAAGATGACGCAGCGATCGGATCCTGGGCGCGAGAGACGATCGCCGAGTTCGATATACGAACGCCGTCTGAAGTGGTGCCAGCCGGGACGTTGTCGGGCGGCAACCAACAGAAAGTGATTGTGGCGCGCGAGTTCAGCCGCGAGCTTCGAGCACTCATCCTCGACCAACCCACCCGGGGCCTCGACGTAGGCAGCATCGAGTTCATTCACAAGCAGGCCATCCGCAAGCGCGAGGCGGGGAGCGGCATCCTGCTTGTGTCCGCCGAACTCGACGAGATTCTGGAGTTGTCCGACCGGATCGCCGTAATGTACCGCGGCGAGATCGTCGCGGTCGTGGATGGGCGGTCGGCAAATAAGGAGGAGATCGGGTTGCTGATGGCGACCGGAGGTAGGGCCATGGCCGGCGCGCCGCCCGGGCACGCCGGGGGCGCCGCAGGTGCGCCGGTTGGAGGAGCCGTCCGATGATTGCACGCCTCAAAGCGATCGCGGGCCTGATGGTCGTCCCGGCGCTGTCGATCCTGCTCGCCCTGCTGGTTGCGTCCGTCCTGATCATCGCCTCCGGCCTGATTGGCCCCGAGCACAAACTCGACCTGCTCCTTCCCCTTGTCGCCTACCGGAGCCTTGTGGTGGGGGCATTCGGCAGCGCCAAGGGGATCGGAAACATGGTTGTCGCCGCCACACCGCTCATGCTGACGGGCCTGGCGGTCGGCGTTGGACTGAAGGCCGGCCTGTTCAACATCGGGGCGACGGGGCAGGTTCTGTTGGGCGGCTTTGCTGCCGCGCTGGTGGGTGCGCAAATGGCTGGCGCGCCGCCGCTGATTGCAGTCGCCGTGGCGATGATTAGCGGTATGCTTGCGGGTGGACTGGCGGGCTTCATACCGGGGTTCCTGAAAGCATTCACCGGGGCGCATGAGGTGGTCACAACGATCATGCTCAATGCACTGGTTCAATTGGCGGTCTCCGGGCTGGTGAACGATGTGTTCCGTGTCCCCGGTTTCACCTTCGCCCGGACGCCTACGGTGGGCAATGCCGAACTGGCCGGGGTCGGAGGCACCACCATGCACTACGGAGTGATCGTCGCGTTCGCGTGCATCCCCATCTCGTACTGGCTGCTCTGGCGGACGACGGTGGGGTTTGAGATCCGTGCCGTCGGCGCCAACCCCACGGCGGCGCGCTACGCCGGGATGAGCCCCCGCCGGATGATCATTCTGACGATGGCGATGTGCGGCGCATTTGCGGGTCTGGCGGGCGCGGTGGAAATCCAGCGCCTCGGATACTATCCTGCCGTCTTCGGCACGAGCATCGGCTTCGATGGGATCACAGTTGCCCTACTTGGCCAGTCGCACCCCGTGGGCATCATGCTATCGGCACTGCTGCTTGGCGCGATGCGGGCGGGGGCGCCGCTGATGCAGATCCAGGCGCGGGTACCCGTCGAGATCATTGACGTGATCCAGGGAGTCATCCTGGTCTTCCTGGCGGCGGAGGCTGTCGTGCGCCGCATCTTCCACCTGCGCGCCGCCGGGGTGGGAGCTGGTGAGCTGCAGACGCTCACCCGTTCCTACGGCGAGAAGGTGGCCGGCTGATGGACGCCATCCTCCATATCCCGGTGCTAGGCTTTATCCTCCAATTCCTGGCATATCTGGTCAACGTCATTGCCAACGGGCATATCGCGCCGATCATTCTGGGCCTGGCCACGCCCATCGCCCTGGGCGCCCTGTGCGGCGTGATGAATGAGCGAAGCGGTGTTGTGAACATCGGCATCGAAGGCATGATGCTCTTCTCCGCCTACATCGGCTTCATGACCGCGCTCCTGGTGCACGAGGCCTCCCCGGCCGAACCCAGCCGCGTTTTCGGTGCAACCCCGGCGTTGCTTCTGGGCCTGGCGGCGGCGCTGGTTGCCGGAGTCCTGATATCGCTGTTGCACGCCTGGTTGTCGATCAGCGTCCGCGCAAACCAGATCATCAGCGGCACGATTATCAACATCACCGCCCTCGGCCTGACCAGCTACCTCAACCGGCTGATCAGGCCCTTCGGGGGCGCGGGGACGCTTATGTCGTACAAGCCGCCGGCGGCGCTCGTCGACCTGCCCGTTGTCGGGTGGCTGTTCGAGATGTTCTTGGGGGTCGGCCCCATCGCGATGTCGGTGATCGTGCTCGTGATCGTGCTGCAGGTGCTCCTCTTCCGCTCTCGCTGGGGACTCCGCACTCGCGCCGTCGGTGAGCACCCAAAGGCAGCCGACACCGTCGGCATCAATGTGATCGGGCTGCGCTACCGCAACGTCTTGATCGGGGGCCTGTTCGCCGGGCTCGCCGGTGCGTACCTGACGCTCGAGGCAACGGGCTCCTTCCAGAACAACATGACCGCCGGCCGCGGCTTCATCGCCCTGGCGGCAATGATCTTCGGGCGCTGGACCCCGCTCGGCGCGTTCGGCGGCGCCCTCCTCTTTATGGGTTCCCAGGCTATCGGTGTGGCGATCCGCCTTGCTCCGCCTGCGGGCGACCTGGGCACATTCCTGGCCGGTATCCAGCAAGCCTATCCGAGTCTTTACAACAACTTCTTCACCGGGTTGCCGTACCTGCTCACAATCATCGTCCTGGCCGGGGTTGTCGGTCGGAGCATCGCCCCTGCCGCCGATGGCCAGCCTTACGAGAAGGAAAGCGCAACCTAGGGATTACCCCTCGGATCAGAGTCAGGGGCCACGGGCACCAGGGCACTGAGGCTTCATGGCTCAGGCCGAAAGGGCGCCTGCCTGGATATTCATCGGCCTGCCGCGCACCAGCGGCGGGGTCGCGTTCAGGTGTGAATGGATAGCCTAAGCGGCGATGTCCAGCTGCGGGAGCCCTGCCAGTCCAACCAGGAAAGCCCCGGCCGAGCGCACCACCAAGGGCATGGCCTCGGTATCGCACCCGCGGATGGTGGGAAGAAGAGGAGACAGGACAGGGCGAGACGTGTGGCGATGGTGTGGGTCCGGTAGACAACTGAGGCCCTCGCCGCGCAGCGGGTGCGACTGCCCTCCGGTGAATCAGCGCGTGAGGCGGCGGATCAACTCCGAGCGACCTGGGTAGAGGGTCTCCAACTCCTCTGCATCGGCCCCTTCATAGTCCGAGTGGGCATAGCCCGGCGCCATGGTGGTGCCCATCAAGGCGAACTCTCCGCCTTCGATGAGATGCGCCCCCTGCCAACTCCCCGCCGGAACCACAACCTGAACGTGCTGTCCAGCGCCAATGTCATGTCCCAGCAGGAGGGTCTCGCTGCCACCATCCGGATGGAGCAGGAGCATCTCCACGGGGTCCCCCAGATAGAAGTGATAGACCTCGTCGCTGGAAAGCCTGTGCATGGCAGAGAAGGAACCCGCCTCGCAGGTCACCAGGTAGAAGATGGCCGTGCTGAGCGGTCTTGACTGCTCCTGCGGAGGGCCCGGGTCGATCGTCCGACTTGCTGCGTAGGTCTGGCGAAAGTGACCGCCTTCGATCGGCAGCGGCCGTAGGTCCAGCAGTTCGATCACCTGCTTCGCGCTCAGTCCCATGGTTTGCCGCTCCCTCGCAACCAAGATCAATAGACCGTGCTGGTGAGAACGCCGCCGTCGACCACCAGGTTCGCGCCCGTGATCCAGCGGGCGGCGGGGGAAGCCAAGAACAGGCAAGCATCGGCCACATCTTCGGGGGTGCCGACGCGGTTCAGAGGAGAGGCCGCCAAGTATCTGGAAACCCCGTCAGGCCACTCTGTGTCAAGTCGGCCGGTGTCGATCAGGCCGGGCGAGATACAGTTCACGCGGATGCCGTGCTTGCCCAGCTCGCGGGCGGCGTTGCGAGTGTGCATGACAACCCCAGCCTTGGCCGCATCGTAGTGGCTGTGGCCGGCGGCTGGGTTCATGGCTTCGATGGAGGCGATGTTCACGATGGCGCCTCCCGCCCCCTGCCGGACCATGGCGGCAGCGGCGATCTGGGTGCACAGGAACACGCCGCGCAGATCGGTCTCGATCACCTCGGCCCACTGGATATCGGTCATTTCGAGCATCGGCGCCAACGGATCGACACCGGCATTGTTGATCAGCACATCCAGCCTGCCCAGGCGAGAGGTGGACTGCTCGACCATCCGCTCCATGTCCGAACGCGAGCGCACGTCTCCCTGGAGGATGAGCGCCTGGCGGCCCATCCCCTGGATCTGCCCCGCGACGGCCAGGGCGCCGACTTCGCTCGACAGGTAGTTGATGGCGAGGTCGGCCCCGGCCTGCGCGAAGCGCAGGGCGATTCCGGCGCCAATCCCCCGGCTGCCACCGGTGACGAGCACAGCCTTGCCGGAAAAGTCGAGCAGTTGCCGCGCAGAGACTTGGGACATGCACAAGCTCCTTCAGGATGTCGAACTGCGGCTGTGACACGGACCGGCGACGGCCCCTCGCTCCACGCGCTGTCCTGCGTCCTTGCGTTGAATCGAGCCGGTCACAGTCGCGGGAGCCAGCGGGCTGTCGGAGGGGAAGTTCGCGGCGAGCTCATTGTCAGCGTTTCGGTTTCCTCTCGAGCGGCGACATCGATTCGCAATGCCGTTCCCAGAGGTTGAAATGCATCAGGGAACTCTGAATGTCCTTGATGCGCATGCCGCGGGGACGCACACCGGCGGACCGCAGGAGCCAGTAGATCTGTGCCATCTTGTCGACGTATTCCAGATAATCGAGCGCGCGCGAGAGGCTCTCACCGGTCGCCACCGCGCCGTGCATGTGCCAGAACAAGACACGGGCGCGCCCCAGTGCCTCCGCAGACCGCCTGCCGAGGTCAACCGATCCAGCCGTGCCGTAGGGCACGTAGCGCAGCCCGTCCGGGAAGTGGATGTGCGCTTCGCTCTGCATCCCCAGTAGAGCCTGGCTGAGGGCGCGGCTATCCTGCATCCGGGGGAGGTGGGTCAGAGCGATGAGGTTCGCGGGGTGGGTGTGCAGGACAGCCCGGTCCTCCGGGCGGATCTCGACCAGCTTCTGCTGGACGGCGATATGCGCCGCCAGCTCGGAAGTGACCTCCGGATTCCCCCAGAGGCACACCATCTCCTCCCCACTGTGCTTGACATGGAAGAGCCCCAAGCCGAGCTCCAGCTCATCTTCCATCTCGCGCGCTCGACTGCCGGCAGAGGTGAGCAACAGGTAGTGGTCTCCCAAGCGGGGGGCGGCGAGCGGCAAGCGGCGGGGTCGCCCTGGTTCGAGTTCGTCCACCCCCGAGGGCGGTTGATCGAATCGGATGGAGATGTTACCGGAACCGGCCTCGGACCATCCCTTCCGCGCCAGCCACCTGGAGACCTTCACGAGCTCTCTGACTTCGTGGCTTGCCTCGACCCGACCGCCGACCATAGCCTGGGAGTATACAGCGGAGAGACCAAGCCGCCCAATTCTTGAGTCAACCCCCGCGGGATGCTACACTGAGCGCGCTCGCCAACCTTGGAGTGAGTCATGCGGACAGTGATGTGGGTGGCCGAGGGTCCGGCCGTTCGCCTGATCGATCAGCGCCTTCTTCCTGGCGAACTGACATGGATCGACCTGAGGTCCGTGGGGGAGGTAGCGCAAGCGATCCGGGACATGGCCGTGCGGGGCGCGCCGGCCATCGGGGCCGCCGCCGCCTTCGGACTGGCGCTGGCCGCTGCCCTCTCGCCGGCCAAAGACTCGCAGGCGCTACGGCAGGACCTGGAATCGGCGTCCGCGACCCTGGCCGCCGCCCGCCCCACGGCTTCGAACCTGACCTGGGCGCTTGAGCGGTTGAGGGCACAGGCGCGAGCCTCCGATGACAAGAACCCGCAGGCCGTGCGCCAGCTCTTGCTCGAGGAGGCGCAACGCCTTGCGGACGAAGATGTAGAGGCAAACAAAGCCATGGGGCGCTTCGGCGCCGAACTGATCCGGGACGCAGATACCGTCGTCCACCACTGCAACACGGGCGCCCTGGCCACCGTCGACTACGGGACTGCGCTGGGCGTGATTCGCACTGCGCACGACCAGGGCAAGCGCGTGCATGTGTTGGTCGATGAGACCCGTCCGCGCTTACAGGGCGCAAGGCTGACCGCCTGGGAACTGAAGCAGTACGGGATTCCGTACGAGATCATCTCAGACGGCGCCGCAGGTCATTTCCTGAGCCGAGGCGAAGTGGCCGCCTGTTTTGTAGGCGCCGACCGCGTGGCGGCCAACGGTGATGTGGCCAACAAGATCGGGACCTATATGCTGGCGCTGGCGGCGCACGACAACAACGTGCCGTTCTACGTGGTGGCTCCGACCTCCAGCGTGGATCTGAGCCTTCCTCTTGGGGCTGACATTCCGGTCGAGGAGCGCGATCCTGGGGAGGTGCTCCATCTGGAACAAAGCGGCAAGGCGATTGCGCCGGCCGGCAGCAAGGCGCGCAACCCGGCCTTTGACATCACTCCCCACAGGCTGGTAACGGCCTTCGTGACCGAAGTCGGCGTCCTGCGGCCCCCGTACGCTGAGGCTCTGGCCGAAGCGGTGCGGCACGCGAGGCGGCGGATCGAAGCCGCCTAATCGCCTCTGTCTTCAAGAGCATAAGGGAGCGATGCCCAGTCTCCCCGATCTCATCGGATCCGGGTGGTCTTCAAGCCTCGACCGCGGCGACCCTCGGCAATCCATTTACCTGTGCCCTCGGGAGCGAGACGATCTCCTGGATGCCGAGAGCATGCGCCCTGCCTACGGGCGAATTGGGCCCGTTTCTGCCTGGAATCAAGCACTTCTGGCTCAGCCTCTACAACAGATCATCGTGATGTCGTATCTGCCGACAATCATCGTTCTGGCCAGTGCCACGGGCCGCGACCAGGTTGCCGGCAGCTGACAGAAGACCGTACGAGAAAGAGCAGCGCTCCTCACACGTAGGAACTGAACGAACTGGTCGGTCCCCGCCTCGCGTTGCATGGGGCGGGTGTCGGTCTGTTTCAAGGGCAGACGCGTACCGCCTGCGAGGTGCGGCGGCGCAAGGCCGCACCAAGGCCGGGAGCCGAATTGTCGAGGCTTCCCGGTCTGAGCGGTCGTGCATCTGGCGCGGGTCGCCGGCCTACACTCAAAGACGGGCGAGGCTGCGGACGTAGGGGAGGATTGGCGGGAGCGCTGCAATCCCACCGGCCAGCAGGGCGGCGCTGGCAGCCAGCCAGGGCGAGAAGGGCGCCAGGCGCAATACCAACAGTGCCACGCCGCCGCCCAGCGCCGCAGCCGCCAGGCCACGCACGAGAGGAGCCCGCAAGCGCAGCACAGCGGGGAAGCGCCGGCTCAGAATCACGAGCAGCACGCCCGCCTGCAGCGTGAAGGCCAGGCTGTTACCCAGGGCGATCCCGGCGGAGCCGAGGGGCTGGTACAAGACTAGCGCAAAGGCCACGAAGCAGACCAGGCCGATCATCGCCCCTGCCAAGGGGATGACGGCGTTTTGCCGCGAGTAGAACGCCCGCGCCGTCACCTCCAGCAGCGAGTGTCCCGCCAGTCCCATCAGGAAGGCCTGCGCCGTTCGGACCACCAGGGTCGTGTCCGACGCGTTCAGGCCGAAGATCGCTTCGACCATCGGGTACAGCGTCAGACAGAGCAGTGCCGTGATCGGAAGGGTCAGGGCGAGCAGCGAGCGGTTGGCGCGGGCGACGCTGGCCTCGAAGGCGCCGGCTTCGCCTCGGGCGTGCTGTTCGGACAGCGTCGGCAGGAGCGCCGTGCCGATGGCAGTCGCCAACAGCGTCTCGGGCACTTGCATGATCAACCAGCCGAAGACAAGCGCCGTCACCGAGCCGACCTCCAGGCGGGAGGCCAAATTGTCGGTGGCGACGAAGACCAGGTTGAAGGCGCCGATGGTCAGGATGCGCGGGCCCATCATGCGCGCCACCTTGTGCAGGCCCGGCAGCTGTGTACCAAAGGCGGCCCGCCAGCGGAAGCGGAAGTGAATCAAGCCCGGGATCTGAACCAGCAGATGCAGCCCGGCGCCCAGAATCACTCCGTACACCAGGCCATACACCCCCAACCCGAGGGCGGGCAGGGCGATCGGGCCCAGCGAAACGGGGTGGGACGGAGCCAGCACCAGTGCGCCGAAGATCTGCCCGACGTCGTACATCACCGGGGCCAGGGCTGGGAGCAGGAAGTGCTGGTGGGATTGCAGTCCCGCCATCACCAGGCCGCTCAGCGAGAAAAGCAGCGTGGCGACCAGGTTGAGCCGCATCAGGTTGACCACCAGCGCCTGCATTTGCGGAGTGAACCCGGGAGCCACACCGAGTTCGGAACGAACCATGGGGCCGGCCGCCAGGTAGACAAGCACGGCGAGACCGGCCGTGATCAGGAAGGCCCAGTTGGCCACGCGGCTGAACAGCTCCCACATTTCCCTGCGGCCCGAGAGCTCCAGCGTTTCGGTCAGGACCGGGATCAGGGCGATCGCCAGCGCGCCGCCGGCGATCAGGGCAAAGAGCAGATCGGGGATATTGTTGGCGGCATTGAAGGCGTCCAGGTCGGCGGAGATGCCGAACTGGCGGGCAATGACCACCTGGCGGAACACGCCCAGCAGCTTGTCGACGGCGAAGAAGCCCGAGACCAGCAGGGAGGCGCGGGCAACCCGCGTCAAGCGAGACCGGCTGGCGAGGCCGGAAGGGCGCACGGCTACTGCCGGTTCACGTGGTGAGGCCATGATCGGAGTCGGTGCAGGGTCATGCGCCAAGGCTCGGCAAGGTCAGGCGAACCGTGCTTTGAGTGTTCGGGGTTGAGCCCATATCAGCGAAATCGCACCTCGCCCTGGAGATGGATGGCCGTTGCCTCACGCTCCTAGGGTGATGCACCGAGAGTCTCCAGAAGGGCCAGGCTGGGAGCAAAGCCGGGATGGTAGCTGAGGCTCGTGCGCAAATCGTCAATGGCGCCTTCCCTGTCACCGGTTTCGGCGCGGGCGCGGGCGCGCCAGTACCAGCTCTCGTCAAGCGCTGGCTCGTTGGCAGCAACCAGCGTTACGGTGGCCAGGTTGATGACTTCGCTGGCACGTCCGGTGAAGAAGTAGGCGAAATACGGCCCGGTCTGATACCACAGCATACGCCATGGCCGCCGATCCGGGTCACTGATCGCCATGTTGGCATCCAGCCGGAAGGCCTCGTCGTAGGCGGCCGCGGCACCGGCGTAGTCCTGCAGTTGATACAGGCTTGTACCACGGTTGAACCAGGCGAAGAGCTGATCGCGGCCTGTGAAAGCGAAAACCTCATCCGAGGCACGCTGGGCGGCAATCTGCAGGCTGGTGTCTTCGTCGGCATAAGCCCCCAGCAGCTCAATCGCCGCCTCTTCCTTGTCCACCGGATACGGCACCAGGAAGGTGTAGTTAAAGGCGCGCCAGTTCTCTTCGAGGTCGGCGTAAGCGACGGGCAGGTTCGGGCCACCGGTATAGGAGTCATAGGCGGTGAAGCGTTGCTGCTCGTCGTCGTATCCCACGAGCAGTTGATAGTGGCCCATCCAGCCCTTGCCGGGAAAATCAAAGCCTTTTTCCACCATGAAGGGATAGCCTGCCGCCAGAAAACGCTTCGCCATCTCCAACGTGCCGCCGTAGCGAACGACCATCTTCAGATCCGTCTCTTGCTCGACAAAGGCCTCGAGCTCGTAAGGCATGACGTTCTTGTCGCGGGGATTGGGCTTGACGAAGGCGGCGATGGGCCTCTGGTCACCCTCCCAGCCCCAGTAGGACAAGGTCATGGCCAGCGTGGCCGGGCCGCAGTTGTTCCACTTCTCGTACTCGTGCCGAATCCCGCTCAGGAGGGCCGAGCTAGGCAGCGGGGTGGGCACGACAGTCGGTGTGGGGCTTGCCGCGGGCGTTGGGGACGGCGCGTCCGGCGTGGCCGAGGGCGTGGGGGCCATGGCCGACATCGTCGCTGCGACCACGAATGCCAGCGTCGGATCGGGTGTGAACACGGCCTCCTCGGGCGGGGAGATAGCGTACTTGATTCGGGCGCGGAATTCGGAGATGCGCCACCCGAGGCGGCTCTCGACGGCAGGCAGCCGGTAGATCGCTGCCCCGAGCAGGAGAATCACGGCGCCGCCCGCCAGGGTGATCAACCAGGGTCGGAATCGGCGGCGTCTCGGTGGGCGGTACACAGGCCCTCGTCACAGGCGGTGAGCGGGTGGGGGATCAGCCGCGCCGTCTGCGCTGCGGGGCGGCTCCCTGCCCAGGCCGTCCGGCGGCCCACGGGTCAGGGTGTCGGCGGATTATACTCCGCTGCCCCGGCGACCTCCGCCGGCCCCCAGAACACGCGGGCGCGGCGCTTGAACCGGATTAGCGCCGCCAGCAGGGGAGTTCCCAGCGCCAACAGCAGCACCAGGTTGCCGACGGCGCCGGCCGTGTCCCAGGCGAGGGAGGTCACTAGATAGAAGCGGGCGTAACGTCCGAGGGTTTCGACCACGCCCAGGGCCGGGTCCCATGCCAGATCGGGGGCGTTGATCATGTACGGCCAAAAGTGCAGGTTGGTGAGCATTCCGTACAGGAAACCCCACATCAGTCCGTAGGCCGCCAGCATGCGCATCGGACGATTGGGGTGGGGAAGCCAGGCAGACCCCATCCCGACCCAGCCCGCCGCCAGCATCTGATAGGGAGTCCATAGTCCCAGCCCCCCCAGCGTCAGCGGCCCTGAGACCAGCATCGTCAGGGCCCCCATCAGGAAGCCCAGGCGCGCCCCGAAGGTGTACCCGATCAGGATAATCAGCAGGAACACCGGCGAGAAGCCTCCCGGGAGTGGGATGACCGTGTCGATCACGCGCAGCGCCGTGTTGAGCCCCACCAACGCGCCAAGCAAGGCGATTGTGTGGACAGTCAGTCCCTCCTGGGCTTCCGCCATGACCGCCAGGAGCAGCAGGCCGGCGGCGGCGCTGAAGAGCAGGAGCACGGTGCGCGTCTGGGGAGCGATCGGCTGGGGAGGAGCCCAGAAGGGGTACAGAAAGGCCAGCATCCCGGCGAGGTTGAGAGCCAGGAAGAGTAGATTGGCCGGTGTCAGTCGCCGCAGACGGCCTTCGACAGGCCTCACTGCTCACCTCGATCGATGACTTGAGTACGTTTCGGCCTGATGGAGACCATCCGAATCCTGGTGACCGCCAGGCGCTCGAGTTCCAGGACCTCGGCGTTGGCAGCCAGCAGATCGACGAGGCGACCCTTGCCTTCGTCCCCCCAGCTGGGCACCGACTATGAGATCGAGCGGCATCCTGCCTCGGCGCGGCAGTATATCATTCCCCCTGTCCGAACCGTCAGCCGCGCCGAAGTCCATCCGAATCAGGGATGACGTGGTCAGATGACCATCACGGCCTCAGGCTATAATGCTGAGCGAAATGTTGAGAACCCACACCGTCTGGCGACTATCGGCTGCGCTGTTGATTGGAGGAGTGGCGGCCGGAGGGGTACTGGCGGTGGTCAGCGCTGCCAGCGCTTCCCCGGCTTCCAGCCAATCCGCCCAGGGCGCCTTCCCGACACCCACCCCTGGACCAGATGGGCGCATCATCTACATCGTACAAGAGGGCGACACGGCCTGGACGATCGCGGCCGTCGCCGGCCTGAAGCTGGAGGAGCTCTACGCCCTCAACGGATTGCAGCCGACGGACTTCCTCCGGCCGGGGACGCAGTTGATCCTGGGGCTGGGTGGGCCGGTCCAGCCGACGGCCGGCCCCAGCACGCTGCCGACGCAGACGGCTCTGCCTCCCACCCCGACGCCGACCTTCGGCACCGGGGAGATCTGTGTCCTGCTCTTTCACGACCGCAATGGCAACGCCCGCCTCGACGTGGACGAGGAACCTATCGCTGGGGGGCAACTGAGTGTGACGGATGTCACCGGCGCGGTCACAGTGGAGCATGCCACCGACGGCACCACGGCGCTGTCCCCGTTCGATGAGCCCATCGGGTTCTGCTTCATCGATCTGGAGGGTGGTGACTATAACGTGAGCGCGGCTGTCCCGGTCGAGTACAACCCGACGACAGCCATGAACCTTCCGGTCCGACTGATTGCCGGCGAGGTCAAGTATGTTGAGTTCGCGGCCCAGGCAAGCGCGGCTGCCGGCGGCGCCATTCCGGGTGGCGGAAGCAGCCGATCGACCCTCCTGGGGATCCTGGGGGTCACGCTGCTGCTGGTGGCAGGGGGATTGGGCTACTACGCCATGCGGCTCAACCGCAAGGCGCCTTCCTCTCTGCGGTAGAGTCTCTGCCCGACGTGTCGCCTGTGGCGATCACTCCCCGCTTCAAGCCGCCTGCGGAACAGCCCCGCCGCGGTGCTTCCTGTGCCTGTTTCGCCTGACGCCTGAGAGGCTGATGAACAAGCCCTGCCTGCTGAGAGTAACTCGTGGGGCGAAGCGCCAACCACCCTTATAGGCTTACCTCTTCTCTGAGAGAGGCGCTTTCATTTACTTGTTAGCGCTCGGCGGGTTGCAGTAGCGCCTGCAACGCACCCAGCAACACGACCACGTTCTCGGCGCGGCAGGAATGCCCCATCAGGCCGATTCGCCAGACCTTCCCGGCCAGTGGGCCAAAGCCCCCTGCAATCTCGATGTTGTACTCCTGGCGCAGCCGGTTGCGTATCTCGGTGTCGCTGGCTTGCGCCGGAATCAGCGGGGTCGTGAGCGTCGGAAGACGGTGCGGCTCGGGCATGAGCATCTCCAGCCCGAGCGCCTGAAGGCCGCTCCACAGCCGCCGGGCCAGGCGTTGATGCCGGTCGTATCTTGCCTGCAGGCCTTCCTCCCAGACCAGGCGTAGGGCCTCCCGCAGTCCGTAGAATGTCTGGATCGGCGACGTGTGGTGATAAGCATGCGGCTCGCCCCAGTACCGGTGGAGCGCCTCAAGATCCAGGTAGAAGACAGAAGGCGGGGACTGCCGGCGGGCAATCGCCTCCCGGGCCCGCGGTCCAAGGGTGATCGGAGCCAACCCGGAAGGGCCGGAGATGCATTTCTGGGTTGCACTGTAGGCGGCGTCGATGTCCCAGCCGTCGATATCGACCGGCAATCCGCCGAGTGAAGTGACCACGTCCAGCAGAATAAGGGCGCCCGCTTGGTGGGCATGAAGGGCAATCGCCTGGATGTCGGGCTGCCAGGCGCCCGTGGACGTCTCAGCATGGACGAGGGTGACAAGCTTGTAGGTGTTCTTCCGCAGCGCTTTGGAGATCACATCCGGGTCGATGACCTCTCCCCATGGACGCTCGAGCCTGTCGACCATGGCGCCGTGTCGCTGGGCCAGCACCGCCAGCCGATCCCCGAAGAAGCCGGCGACGCATGCCAGGATGGCGTCTCCCGGTTCGATCAAGTTCGTCAGTGCCGCTTCCATACCGGCAGTTCCCGTCCCGGGCACGGCCAGCGTCAATTCGTTCCGGGTCTGGAAAACGAACTGCAGCAGTTGGTGCACATCCCGCAGGATGTCGAGGAAGTCCGGATCCAGGTGGCCGGTCGCCGGTGTGGCAAGCGCGCGCAGGACGCGCGGCGGGATCATGCTTGGACCCGGGCCAAGCAGGATGCGGGGCGAGGGATCGAGGTCCTTCCATTCGGAAAGTGCCGACATGCAGTCCTCCGCGGCAGGCGGTTTGGACGAAGTATACGCCCCGGGGCCTCGCCGCTGCGGCCGCCGTTCCAACCGACCGGAAGGCAACCTGGGGCGTCCACCATGGTCCAACACGGCGCCCACCGGGTCAGGCCGGTGGGCGGGGAGAACCACTCAGACGCAGCCGTCGGCCGCTTCGGCCTACGAGGATGTGGTCGGAACTTCCTTGATCATATTGCGGAGCACCATGTGCAGCACCCCGCCGTTGCGGTAGTAGTCCAGTTCGATGGGGGTGTCGATGCGGACCATCACGCCGAAGGCCTGCTCGGTGCGATCCGGGGTGATGGCGTGCAGGCTGATCTCGCCGCCGGGCTGCAATCCGGACTGGGGGAGCACGAGGTCGAAGAGCTCCCGACCGGTTAGGCCGAGGGACTCGGCCGACTGGCCGGGGAGGAACTGCAGGGGGAGAACGCCCATCCCCACGAGGTTGGAGCGATGGATCCGCTCAAACGACTCGGCGACCACCGCCCGGATCCCCAAGAGTGCGGTTCCTTTGGCCGCCCAATCGCGGGAGGAACCAGTGCCATACTCTTTGCCCGCTAACACGATCAGCGGCACACCCTGATCTCGGTAGCGCATCGCCGCATCATAGACGCTCATCTGTGCGCCGTCCGGCAGGTGCAGCGTCACCCCGCCCTCGATCCCCGGCACCAGCAGGTTCTTCAGCCGAATGTTGCCGAAGGTTCCGCGGGTCATCACGCGATCGTTGCCGCGCCGGGCGCCAAAGGAGTTGAAGTCGCGCGGCTGAACCTTGTGCTCGATCAGGAACGAGCCCGCCGGGCTGTCGGCCGGGATGGCACCCGCCGGAGAGATGTGATCGGTGGTGACGGAGTCGCCCAGCACGAGCAGGGCGCGTGCGCCGAGTATGCTCCTCGGATCTGACGCCTCGAGAGGAAACTCCTGGAAGAACGGAGGCTCCTGGATGTAGGTCGACTGCGCCGTCCAGTCGAAGACGTCGCCCCCCGACACCTGCAGCGCGTTCCAGGTCGGATTGCCCGAGAAGACCTCGGCGTAGCGGAGGCGGAACAGATCAGGGGACAGGGCGCTGCGCAATACCTGCTGGACCTCGGCCTGCGAAGGCCAGATGTCCCTCAAGTACACAGGCTGGCCGCGGAGGTCGAGCCCCAGCGGCTCTGCCTGCAAGTCGATGTCCATTGCGCCGGCGAGGGCGTAAGCGACCACAAGTGGTGGGGAGGCGAGGTAGCTGGCGCGCACATGCGGATTGATGCGCCCATCGAAATTGCGGTTGCCGGAAAGCACGGCGGTCACCACCAGGTCCGCCTCATTGATGACCCGGATGATCTCACCCGGCAGTGGTCCGCTGTTGCCGATGCACGTCGTGCAGCCGTAGCCGACGACGTTGAAACCCAATTGCGCCAGGGGGTCCATCAAACCGGCTCGCTCCAGGTACTCGGTCACGACGCGGGAACCCGGCGCCAGGCTGGTCTTGACATACGGCTTGGGAGCCAGGCCGCGGGCGGCGGCGTTCCTGGCCAGTAGACCGGCGGCGATCATCACGGAGGGGTTGGAGGTATTGGTGCATGAGGTGATCGCAGCGATCACCACCGCCCCGTGGCCGATGTCCGACATCGAGCCGTTCGTCCCCACGCGCACCCTCTGATCGAGCGCCTCCGGGGGAATGCCGAACCCGCCTGACTGGGGCGGCGCCTGCAACGCGTGGCGGAACTGCTGCTTGACCCCCGAGAGGGGCACCCGGTCTTGCGGTCGTTTTGGCCCCGCCAGGCTGGACTCCACGCTGGAGAGATCCAACCTCAACACGTCGCTGTATCCGGGTTCCGGGGTGTCCGGCGCATGGAAGAGCCCCTGCTCCTTGGTGTAGCGTTCCACGCGGTCGATGAGTTCGTCAGGGCGGCCGGTGAGCCGGAGGTAACGCAGCGTCTCTTCGTCGACAGGGAAGAAGCCGACGGTGGCGCCATACTCGGGCGCCATGTTGGCAATTGTCGCCCGGTCGGCCAGTGGCAGCGTGGCCAACCCCGGCCCGAAGAACTCGACGAACTTGTCCACGACGCCGTATGTGCGCAGCTGTTGGGTGAGCGTCAGGACGAGGTCCGTGGCTGTTGTGCCTTCGGGCAGGCTCCCGTCCAGGCGGAACCCGATGACATCCGGGGCAACCAGGACGAGTGGCTGCCCGAGCATTACCGCTTCGGCCTCGATACCCCCAACCCCCCAGCCGAGAACGCCCAGACCGTTGATCATCGTCGTGTGCGAGTCAGTGCCGACGACGGTGTCGGGATACAACACCGTCTGCCCCTCGCTCACCACCGCATGGACAACACTGGCCAGATACTCCAGATTGACCTGGTGGACGATCCCGGTCGCCGGGGGGACGACGCGGAAGTGCTCGAGCCGCTGCTGGCCCCATCGCAGAAACTCGTAACGCTCTCGGTTGCGCTGGAATTCGATTTCAGCGTTCCGCCTGAGCGCCTCAGGAGAGGCGAAGAAGTCAACCTGAACCGAGTGATCGATGACCAGATCGACGGGAAGACGCGGATTGATGCGTTTGGGGTCACCCCCGATACGGGCCAGGGCCGCCCGCATGGCGGCCAGGTCGACGACCGCCGGGACACCGGTAAAATCCTGCATCAGGATCCGGGCGGGAAGAAACGGGACTTCGGCGCGAGAGGCGGCGTTGGGTTGCCAGGAGGCCAACGTCTCCACATCGTGTTGGGTGAACTGGCGGCCGTTCACCTGGCGCAGAACGGTTTCCAGCAGAACGCGAATCGAATAGGGCAGCCGATCCAGTTGTGCCAGTCCGGCGGCCTCGAGCGCCTGCAGGCTATAGATCGTCGCCAAACCGGTAGACGTGGCAATCTGGCGTCGTGCGCCGAAGGGATCGGCCCTCATAAGTCACTCCATTGCGTCAGCGGCGTGGAAGGGAGGCGGTCGAGCGCAGGGCAGGAGGACAAGTATAATCCATCTGCGAGCGCCTCGTCGCTGTAGGCCGAATGCGCAGCTGCCCCGACCGATCCTCCCTGCCCGTCATGGTTCGCCGGCCTGTGGGCCGCTGCCACCGCCCCCCGTTGCCCCGACTGAGCCGGCTGAGCCCTGTCCCGGCCTCGGAATCGCCCCGATGAATCCCCAAGAGGCCGAGACGGCGAGAATACGCGAGACGCTGGAGCTGCTGACGGCCGCCCGGCAGTTGATGGTCCGGGCGACCGATCAGCGCCAGTTGATGACCGAGTTCTGCCAGCTATTGGTGAGTGTTCGTCACTACCCCCTGGCGTGGATTGGCCTGACGCGAGAGGGGGACGCGGTCGTTCAGCCTGTGGCGCAAGCAGGGATCGAGATCGCCTACCTGGACTCGATCCAAATCACGTGGGATGAACTGGCGACAGGGCAAGGGCCGACGGGGATGGCCATCCGCATGCGCGAGCCGGTGCTCGTGCGCGATGTTGAGTCCACGCCTCAGATGCTGATCTGGCTGGAGCACCTGCGGGCGCACCGGTTGCGCACGGTGGTGGCGATTCCGATGCGGCTCGGGGAGGACTCGCTCGGCGCGCTGACGGTCTACTCGGCGGACGCAGATGCCTTCGACTCGGCTGAGATCGACATGCTGCAGGCCGCAGCCGACGACCTGGCGAATTGCCTGCATCGGCTCTTGGTCGAGGGACACCACCTGCAGCGGATGCGCCAGTTGGAAGTCATCCGGGAGATGACCGATGAGATGATATCGCAGCGTCATGTCCCGACGCTGCTGGAAGATATCTGCAACAAGGCCACCGAGCTGCTGGGGAGCACGGGCAGCGGGATCTATCTGGCTGACAATGACAGCCGCACGCTGCGCTGCGTCGTCAGCGTCGGCATCGGCCGCGACTACACCGATACCGTCCTGCAATTCGGCGAGGGCGTGGCCGGCACAGTGGCGCTGGCAAGGCGTGCCATCATCATCCCCGACTACCATACCTGGCCCAACCGGGCGCTGGCCTTCAAGGACGATCCCTCATTCACCGCCGTGATCGGGGCGCCGATGATCTGGCAAGGTCAGCTGCTGGGCGTGCTTGACCTCACTCGATCGTCCGATCAAATGCCCTTCACGCGTGCGGACGTGGATCTATTGGGGCTGTTCGCCAACCAGGCGGCCGTCGTCCTGCAGAGCGCACGTGCCTTCGAGGAAGGCCAAGAGCGGCTGAGCCACCTGGCGCTGCTGCACGAAATCACCCATGCTGCGCTATTGGCCACCGATCTGAACAGCCTGCTGCAGTCCCTGGCGGATCGGATGTGCTCCCTCGTCGAGGCGGACGGCTGCTGCATCCGCTTGTGGGACGAGGACAAGGGCCTGGCCGTGCTCGGGACTGCAACCGGTGCCGGCACACACCTGGCTGAGGAGATTCCGCCAGAAGCCGGCAACGAATTCGCGCTGCAGGTTCTGCGCTTCGGCCACCCTATCTATGTCGAGGACTTGCCGGCTGCCCTGAGGCTGGAGCCGAGTGAGGTGCGGGCTGCGCAAAGACACAGCCTGCTGCTGGTTCCGTTGCTGGCGGGAACGGAGTGGCTGGGCTCGGCTGAGCTGGTGTTTCGCAGTGGGAGGCGACTACGCCAAGCGGATGTCGAGTTGGCCGAGCAGGGCGCAAACCTGGTGGCGCTGGCGGTTGCCCGAATGCGGGCTTTTGAGAAGGAGCGCCGGCATATCACTGCCCTGGAGGCAGTGCGAGAGGCAAGTCTGAAAATGACCTCGTCTCTCGAGTTGCAGCCGCTGCTGGAGACCATCCTGGCGTACGCTTTGCAGATGCTCTCGGCCGACTACGCGTACATTTTCCTGCTGGACAAGGGCGAACTGCGCTTCGGGGCGGCGCGTTGGGCCGATGGCCGACAACGGGCGCCCTTCACGCAGCCCCGGTCGGAGGGTCTCATCCACACCGTGGCCCGCACGGGCGAGCGCGTGGTTGTTGGCCGAACGCTTGACCACCCGCTCCACGAAGACTTGGACTGGGACGGTTCCATCGTGGCGGTGCCGATTGCCATCGGCAAGCGAGTGCTGGCCGTGATGAATATCGCGTACCTGCAGCCGCACGATTTCACCCGGGATGACTTGTTGCTGCTCGACCTGCTGGAAGATCAGGTGGCAATCGCGCTGCAGAACGCCAGGCTATACGAGCAGATGGATGCCGAACGGCGCAAGCAGGAACTGCTGTATCTGCTTACGCGCGAGATTTCGAGCATGCTTGACCCGGTGGACATGCTGCAACGAGCGCTGGCCTTGATCGCGGACAACCTGGGCGGCAGGTCAGCCACGGCCTGCCTCTACGAAGAGGAGGCAGGCGAACTGCGGGTCGCCGCCGGCCATCAGCTGGACGAATGCGATCGCCTCGAGCTGGAGCGGCGGCTCAAAGTCGCGCCTGGCGAAGGGATTCAGGGTTGGGTCGCCGGCAACCGGCAGCCGCTGCTGATCAAGGATGTCCGGCAGGACGGGCGATGGCTGAGCATCCCGGGGATGAATGCCGATGGCGGGTCGGCCATTGCCGCACCGATCCTGGCCGGCGGCCATCTGTTGGGCGTGCTGACCATCGTCGGCGAGCAGGCATTCGACGAGGGCGACCTGGAGATGCTGGAGGCGATCAGCCAACAGCTGGGGGTCGCTTTGCTGAACGCCCGCCGGTTCCAGCAGATTGACCGCAACCTGGCGGAACGGACGGCGGTGCAGCAGGTGGCTCAGGTGCTCAACCAACGGCTCGAGCTGCGGCAACTGCTGCAGGGGGCGATCGAACAGGTCGGCAGTGTGCTTGGGTACTCCCGGGCCGAGCTGCTGTTGGTGGACGGCGAGGAGCTCAAGGTCGAGGCGTCCAGCGGTGCCCTGCAGGAGGTCGGCTCGTCGGTGCCGATCTGGCGCGGCATCGTGGGCCGGGTGGCAGCCACCGACCTGCCAGCCTTCCTGCCTGATGTCTCTCTGGATCCGGACTACCATGCCGCCCTGGCCGACACACAGTCGGAAATCGCCGTGCCGCTGCACAAAGGCGGGGTGGTGGTCGGTGTGCTCAATATCGAGTCCCCGGTGAAGGAAGGATTGACACGGAGTGACCTCCGGTTGCTGCTCCTGCTGGCCGATCAGCTCTCGATCGCAATTGAGAACGCGGCGCTGTACGATCGCCTGCGCCAGTACACCACGCAATTGGAGAACATGGTGGCCGAGCGCACCGCCAAGCTGGCCGAGGCGCTGCAGGCGGCGCGCGAGGCCGATCAGCTAAAAACGCGCTTTGTGGCCGATGTCTCGCATGAGCTGCGCACACCGCTCACCAACATCCGCCTGTACTTGGAGCTGCTGGCGAATGCGCAAGGGGTGAAGGCGCAGGAGTATATGCGGACTCTGAACCGGGAGACCGACCGGCTGGTGGATCTGATCGAGGACCTGCTCTCGATCTCCCGGCTGGATGCGGGTACGGCCGCAATGCACAAGCGCCCGGTCGACCTGAACATCATGGCGCGCAGCCTGGTGGATGATCGCAAGCGGCTTCTGGCTGACCGCGTCATCGAGATCGAATTCGAGCCGCAGGCCGAATTGCCTGTGGCGCAGGCTGATGAGCACATGCTCAACCAGGTCGTCGCCAACCTGCTGACCAATGCGATGAACTACACTCCGGAGAATGGCACGATCCGGGTTTCGACCCGTGTGCGTTCCTCGCAGGAAGGCTCCTGGATCACTCTGACCGTGGCCGACACCGGGACCGGGATCCTGGAGAACGAGCAGCCGATGGTGTTCGAGCGGTTCTTCCGCGGCACGGCCAGTCGCCAGCTGGGAGTGCCCGGGACCGGCCTGGGTCTGGCCATTTGCCAGGAGATTCTGCGCAGGCACGACGGCCGGATCACGCTGCAAAGCGAGCCGGGCAAGGGGGCAAGCTTCACAATCTGGTTGCCTCTGGACGGCGGCGCAGCCGAGGCCGCTGCGGCCAGCAATCCGGCCGAGTCCAAACCCATCCCGCAGTAGACAGCTGCCATGTCGACGTGCACTTGCGTCGGGTGGATGAAGGCCTTTAATTTCACCGGAGCACCCGGCGGGGTCTACACATAGCCGCGCCCGAGACACTCATCGTCTCCATCGGGATGTCCTTGATCCGTAAGGCCGGGACCCTCGGGGCTGGGGACTGATAGACATCAACAGACTGGGACGGATGTTTCAGGTCAGGATCAGAGCTCGGTCGGTAGTGTCAAAGGCGGCGAGCACAATGTCGGCGGGGTCGCTCAAGGATGGGAGCTTCTTGCGCTAGTGGGAAGGGGCGGGCAACCTCGTCCGGGAAGGCCTGGGAATCGCCGGGATCCTGGTTCGGGATTCCCTCGACCCGAAGCTTGCCGAGCCGGAGCTGGGGGTGAGGGCATCGTCGATGATATGCGGTCAACGGCGCAAGCGGATCAGGACGAACCAGGCGCCGCCGAACTCCTCGGCGTCCCGGGGAATGGGCAGGCCGATAGCAGAGCCCCCTCGCGGAACCGCACCTCCCTCGATCAGCAAGACGTCCTTCTCCTGGCTGCTTCACCTTCTCCCTTAGGGGAGATCTTCGCCCCAAGCCTGGAGAAGATCGATCTCGCCGACATCGGCCTGGCAGGTTGAGTAAGAATGCATTTCTCAGAGAAGGGAACCGCGCATGTGCCAGTTCCTCTCAGGAGGCATGACCTGCTCATCAGCCTCCTGGTTGACAGGGTGGCGGAGTTGGCCGAGCCCAGCGCGCCAGAATGGGATATGAAGGCCATCAGCCCGGAGGGAGGCGCACATCGGCGCCTGCTTGCCTGCGCCTCCCTTGGGGCCGCCGGATTCCTCAAGGCATGGGCGGATCCCAGCCGGGTGGGTTTGTCAGGTTACACCCGTCACAAACGGGGTTTCCAGCGGGCTGCCTTGTTCGGAGGGCTGGGTCACAGGGGAGTTGAGGCACTGGGTGACCGGAGCGAACGTGCGCCGGTGGATCGCCGCCGGGCCGCGCTGGGAAAGGCCGGTGCGGTGAGCCGCCGTGCCATATCCCTTGTTGCGCCCAAGCCCGTAACCTGGGAAAGCAGTGTCGAGTTCGATCATCAATCGATCCCGATGCACCTTGGCCACCACCGAGGCAGCCGCGATCGAGAGAGATCGCTGATCACCATGCTTGAGAGCAACCTGCGGCACGGTCAGCTCCGGCAGGCGGATGTAGTCGATCAGGAGATGATCGACCGGGAGGAGCAGGCCGGCCAGTGCGCGCTGCATCGCCAGCCGAGTCGCAGGCAGGATCCCCAGTGTTTCGATCTCGGAGACACTCGCTTCGCCGACAGCCCACGCCCGGGCGATCTGCCGGATACGAGGGTCCCACGCCTTGCGTTCCTTCGGTGACATCTGCTTCGAGTCCCGAACCCCTCGGAGAAGCGAGCGCAAGTTGCGGTTCTCAAGCGGCAGGCAGACCGCGGCCGCGACCACCGGTCCGGCCCACGCCCCGCGACCCACTTCATCGACACCCGCAACACGGTGGTACCCCCGCCGAAGCAGAGTGCGCTCGTTCCGCAAGTCGGGCTGGCTAGTCGGGTTCCCGGCTCGTCCCATAGGCGCCTTGCTTCCACAGGCGGCGGATGCGGAACAGGTCGCGCAGCATGGCGCCGGAATCGGCCAGCAGGCGCACCCGGCTGCCCGGGTAGTAGTACCAGGGGATCGGCACCTCGACGATCTTGTAGCCGTGGCGCAAGGCAAGGAACAGGACCTCGACATCGAAGGTCCAGCCATCCAAGCGCTGCAGTTGGAACAGGTCGATGGCGACGTGATCGCGGAAGGCCTTGAACCCGCACTGGGTATCCTGGAAGCCGGGCACAGCCACCAGACGGACGAGTAGATTGAAGACTCTCCCAATCAGATGGCGGTGGGCGGGCTCCCCATAGCGCACAGCGCCCTTCGCCTCGCGCGAGGCGATGGCAATGTCGGCGCCGGACAGCCGGGGAGGGAGGAACCGCAAGACCTGATCGATCGGCATCGAGAGGTCCACATCGGCGATGAAGCGATACTGACCTTGCGCCGCCAGCATTCCCCGCCGCACGGCCGCCCCTTTGCCGCGCCGGGGTTCCTGGATCACGCGCACCAGGCTGCTGCGTCGGGAGTACTCCTGCGCCGTCTGGTAGGTTCCGTCGCGGCTGCCGTTGTCAACAACAATGATCTCCCCCCGGAAGTCCTGCGAGGCCAGGAATCCCAGGATCCGGTCAAGGCCTGCAGGGAGCCGGCTCTCCTCGTTCAGCGCCGGAACGATAATCGACAGAAAGGGCTGCAAAGTCCACCTGAGATGCGGGTCACCCGCCGGAGAGGTCCTGAAGCACGACGAACGCCAGCGCAGCCACCATGGCAAATGCGAAGACCAGCAGAATGCCAAGGGTGGCCCACTGGACGATCGTCATACCTGCATACCGACGGGGAGGCTTTCGCAAACGAACCGTGCGCGTCGGCTGCAGAGCCGTGCCGCTAGACTGCTCCCAGGCCTTGGCGGGAGGGAGCTCGACGGCAGCCGACACCGGCTGGGCGGCGAGATCCTCCGGCTTGGGAGGTTCGGTGAGGGCCTTCACCAACAGGCCGATGTCTTCGCTGTCCATGATTGGCTGCAGCTGCAGAATGCTGGAGGCGAAGTGATCGACAGCATCTGCCATCACGATGCGGGCTGTTGGGTTGATTGTGTCGATATGAGCGCGGGCGTTGCTGAAGATCAGGACCGGCAGCACCTCAGGCAGGCCGTAGCCCTGCGCCTGGATGAAGTGCAATAGTGTCTGGGACATACCGATGGCGTTGGCCTGCAGGTTGGGCTGGATGGGGCTAAACTGCTGCCCTCTAGCGTGGTAGCGCAGCCACTGGCTTTCCTGTGCCCGGAAGATGCCGGTCAGAGTGCTTGGCTGTATCAACCACACACCCTGCGGACCGATCAATACCATCGGCAGCGGATCGGCTACACCAGGGATGCGGATGTTGCGCAGAACGACAAACTCGCTGCCCAGGCTACGATTCAGGCGCTGCGCCACCACTTGCTGAGCCAGCATCGTGCCGTACCAGCCCAAGCCGAACCGCAGGCTACCCTGCAGTCGGTTCTGGATCCCGATCTTCCCTTCCGAATCGCGAAACTCGGAGTTGTCGATAACCTTCATCGTTGCCTGGGACGTGTGCAGTGTGTCTGGCGGCTGTCTGCCAGGGCAATTATAGGACAGGACCATGGCCAGACAAGTCCGGCCTGGGCGGGGAGAGCCAGCCTGGGCGGGTGGCGAGCCTGCGGGCCACGACCGGCCGCTCCGGTTGACTTCGGCTGTCTGCGCCAGTACACTTCTAACTGTATTGCCCTGATCCCAGGAGGCGATTATGGCGGCGCCAACCCATCGGTTGATTGTCCGGACTGGCCCCAACCCGGGCATGGTCTTCGACCTGACGAAAGATGTGACCCTGCTGGGGCGCGATGTCACCAATGACATCGTGCTGGGCGATTCGGAGGTCTCCCGCCAGCACGCCCGACTCACCCGCACCCCGGCGGGATACATCCTGGAGGACCTGGGGTCGACGAATGGGACGTTTGTCAACGGCGAGCGGCTGGTGACGGCCCGGGCGCTGAGCGCCGGCAACCTGCTGGGCATGGGCGAGAATGTGACGCTCAGCTTCGACTCGCTCACGCCTGAGGCCGCGGCTACCGTGATGGCGGCTGCCGCCCGGCCGGCCCCGCCTCCGCCGCGGGTGCAGGCTTATGCTGCGCCTCCGCCTCCCCCGCCGCCGACCCCGGCTGGCATCCCCGCCGACGAGCCGAAGGCACCCGGGCGGCGATCGTGGCTGATGGCCGGCTGCGGCTGTCTGCTGCTGATCGTGGTCTGCGCCGCCTTCCTGTTCTTCATGGATGCCTTCTTCCCGGATATGCTGTATGCGCCTTTGCGCATCTTTGGGTTCTAGCAGTCGGCAGAAGACAACCTCAGCCGAGAAGAGGATAAGGCAAGGAACAGGGCTGTCCAAGAAGCCCTTTGCGCCATGAGGAAGATCCGACAAGTGGGGTTGTGGCATAGCCACAACCCCACTTGTCGCGCACTCCGTCATTGTCAGGGTGCTTCCGGAACAAGCTCGGCTTCCGCGGCCGGATTCTTCTCCCGCACTGTCAAACCTGCTCTTGGACCGCGGCGGAGACGAGAACCTCCGACCTTCTTGCGCCATAACCTTGGTGTGATGGCGAGTCCATACACAGTGGTTATTGGCTGGCCCGAGCGGGCGGGGAGGGCGCCCGCAGCCGCCGCCGAGACCGGCAGCGCCGCAAAGCGAATACAATCAAGTTCACAGCCGCCCGGGGATCGATGGCCGGCCCCGGCGGGGCGGCGACTGCAGCCGGAGGCAATCGCATGGAGATGGAGATCACCTTTCCCGGAGGCGCCAAGGTGGATGCTGCCTTCGGTCCGTACGTTGTACGGACGGATCAGCCGCCGCAAGGCGGCGGGGAGGGCTCCGCCCCCACACCGTTCAACATCTTCCTGGCCTCCCTGGGCACCTGCGCCGGAATTTATGTGCTGGGTTTTCTCCGTCAGCGGGGCATCCCGCCCGAGGGTGTGAGGCTCACGCAGCGGGCGCACTACAATCGGGAGACAGGAATGGTGGAACACGTCGACATTGTGATCTATGTTCCGCAGGATTTTCCCGAGAAGTACCACCCGGCACTTATTCGTTCGGTCGAGCAATGTGCGGTAAAGAAGCACCTCGCACAGCCGCCGGAGATCGCGATCTCAACCCACACTCTCGCCCCGGCGTAGGCCATCGGCCATCGGCCGTTGGCCACCGAATGTCAGGAGGTACGGCAATGGAATCCGGTTTGTTCATGCAGGAGCGCAAGCGGATTGCGCTAGTGGCTCACGACAACCGGAAACAGGACCTGCTTGCCTGGGCGCGCTACAACCGGGGTTCGCTGGCGGATCATGACTTGCTCAGCACAGGCACAACTGGCCGGGTGATCAGTGAGGCGCTGGACCTCCCGGTAACCCGCCTGCTGAGCGGACCACTGGGGGGCGACCAGCAGATCGGCGCCCGCATTGCCGAAGGTGAAATCGATATCTTGATCTTCTTCTGGGATCCGCTGGAGCCGCTGCCGCACGATCCGGATGTGAAAGCCCTGCTACGCATTGCCGTGCTCTACAACATACCGACCGCCTGCAACCGCGCCACAGCCGATTTCATCATCTCATCTCCTTTGATGAAGCAGCCATATGAGCGCCTGCAGGCGGACCGCTCGGGAGGACTCCGGACCGGTTGATACCCATCATGGCGATCGGATTCGCCGTCGTTGTGATCGACTTCCGGATTCCCTGCAAGGTCTTCAAGCTGCCAGGCCGATTGCGCGGGCGATCGGAGATGGACGACCAGCACCCCGGCTAAGGAGGGTCACGCCCTGGCGTTCGACAGGCGGCTACTGTGGCGACCTCCCGGGGTCGCCATGCTTGATTCTGGGATCCAAGGTTGAGCCTGCTGATGGGGGCAAGCGGAGACACGGGGGTTGGGACGAAGCCCGAGCGCCCATGTCTTCCGGTGAGCTTCCTTTCGGGCTGCAATCGAAACTTTCTGGTGGATTGCCCACGTCTCCAGGGGTGAGTCCCGGTTGTCAGCGTCCTGAGCCCCAGAGTCTGAGGCCCAAGGGGACGGCCGAGCTGGGCGCCGGAGAAGCCCCGGGTTGTGGCCTGACGTGGCTGCTGGGCAGCAGAGCCAGCATGGTATCCGCCCCTAGCACCCCATTCTCGCCCGGGCAGGCGGACTGCCCCCTTTCCGTTATGGGGCGGGAAGGATGCCAGCGGCGGCGTACGACGAGGATCCATCGATGTCACCGCTGTACCCCGAGCCATTCTCGGCCGTGATGACAACCGCCGGAACGGAGGCTGAGAAAGGTCGACCGGGGATGGATTGTCGTTGCCGTCGGTGGCGGGACGTGCTGACAACGGCGGAGCTGGACGGACTCCAGGAGACGGCCTGATGGCGGAAATCAATCCGCCATGGTCGATAAGCTCTGTGTTTCCCCTTTCCGCTCTATCGCCTCCTTGGCGGTGTGAGCGAATACGACGACCAGCGCCAGCCAGAAGAACAATTCGTACGTCCCCAGCAGGTTCTCGCCCAGGTTCACAAGCACGACCAGAGCCAGCCAAACCAGGAAGATGAGGGGGCCGACCGATCGACGGGAGCGTATGTAGGCCACAGTCAGTGCGCTCGTGATTGCCAGGAAGCCGGTCAATGCGGCCAATCCCGCCAATCCCGTATCCAGGAGAACTTCAACCAAGCCGCTATGGGCGGTCCCCGGCTTCCAAGTGATCACTTGCCACACCTTCTCAACCTCGTCGGAGAGCCAGAAGGCATCCCCGAATCCCCAACCGAATACAGGCTTTGCCTTGAAGAATGGCACGAGGGTCTTCCAGAGAGGGACTCTGCCAGTGAGCGAGATGTCTCGCCCGAACAACCCGAAGAGGACCGGGATGCTGATCAAGGCGATGGGGATGAGGCACGCCACGACGAGAGCTATTGCTTTCCAGTGCCTCGGCTGCAGCCTATCTCCCCAACGAAGCCAGGCCACGCCGAGTAGGAATACCCCGGCCGCTCCGACAAACGCGATCTGACCTGTTGCAGACTTGGACTTGTAGACCAGCAGCAGGCACAATCCCAGGAAGGCAAGGCCGTAGGCTCGGCCCGGCCAGCCAAGCCGCTTCCATTGGGAAATCCTCAGCAGAAAGATCGTGCCGGCGAAGGCCATGATTGTTCCCGCATACCCCTTGTACTTGAGCATTCCCCTCCAGGCGCCAGCGATGTCGTATTCCGTGTCTATCGCTGGATTCGGGTACTTGGCAATCAGCGCCAGGCTTCCGATGACCAGCAGGACGGACAGGACTTCGTATATGAGGACGATCTTTGGCCGCCGGTACTCGAGACCGATGAAGATCCCTCCAAGTGTCACCGCCCACAGATACAGCGATCGCTTGATGGTCGAGGCGGGGGTAATCGACCAGTAGCGAGAGAGCCCAGCCACCAGCAGGAACGCCAGAATGGGGATGCAGTACAACCAGAACTTCTTGCGTCTCACGGTCTTTTCCCTGAACCCCAGAAGCACCACCGTCGCGACCAGGATGGCCTGGCTCAAGGCGATCGTGATGGCGGTGAAGTCGAGCCTGACCTGCATCGCCGGGAGGCGCAGGAGAGTTGTGAGCCGACCAAGGCTGACGTAGATCAATGGATCAAGGATCTGCCACAGCAGAACCCGCCAGATCGCCACGAACAGCGTCGCCGCGGCCACCAGCCCCGATGCCAGCGCGTACCCCCCTCGGGCGACAGTCTTTCGACGGTTGCGTCGCATCATCACTACCTAGCTTGCGCCGTCCGCGTCCCCCATCCGGCAGACGCCCCAGGCCTGTGCGGCGGAATGGTCGGATCCTCCCACTGACCTGAGGTTCAGTTGCTCTGGTTCCGCTGGGCTGGGTCGAGCAGTTCCGCCAGTTCCTTGACGTGGCTGCTGTGGACCAGCGCCAGGATCTCGTCCACCGGTTGCAGGACCAGATCACCGCGAGGGACGATCAGCTGCCCCTTGCGGATGACGGCCACGATCGTGCATGCCTCGGGAAGAGTCAGATCCTTGATGGCCTTCCCGGCTGCCATCGCGCTGGGTGCGACTTTCTCCTCGACAATGGCATACTCTCCCTTGCGCAGCTTGAGCAAGGTCATCATGTCGCCCAGCGACATCTCTTCGGCGATCAGGCTGGCCATCAAGTCGGCCTGATTGATGGCCACGTCCACGCCCATATCAGGTGTGAACAGCCAGGCGTTCTTGGGATTGCTCACTCGGGCGATGATGCGCGGAACGCCGAACTCGAAGCGCGCCAGGGAGGTCACGACCAGGTTGGCCTCGTCGGCTCCGGTGACGGCCGCCAGCACTTGGGCCCGTCGGACTTCGGCGGCCTCCAGGACGCTGGGCGAACTGCCGTCGCCCTCCACGATCACCTCGGCTGGCAATTCGCTGCGCAGGCGCTCGATGATATCCGGACGGAATTCCAGGATCTTGACCTCATGCCCGCCGGCAATCAGCTCACCCGCCAGGTGCGAACCCGTCTTGCCACCACCCACGATGATGACGAACATGGCTAGCCTCCTTCCCCAACACCGAGCAGCGTCTCAAAGCGTCCCATGGCGCCGGAATGGACTGCGCAATGCACCACGTCGCCCTGCTGGATCACGGTCCCCAGCAGCGGAAGCGTCGCCTCCCCCTGGCGGGTAATGGCGACGACGGAGATCTCGCCCGGAATGCTCAACTGGCTGACCTGGCGGCCGACCCAGGAGGGAGGAGCATCGGCCGCCAAGATCGCCACCTCTCCGTGACCGAATGTGATCAGCGGATCGAGGTGGCTATGAGAGAGCAGTTCAAAGATGCGCTGCGCACCCCAGCTAGTAGAAGAGATCGTCACCAGGCCGAGGCGCTGGTAGATCTCGGCGCGACGAGGGTCATACAGGCGGGCGACGACCCGCGGTACGCTGTACATATTGCGGGCGATGCGGGCGGCAACGATGTTGGCGTTGTCCGAGGAACTGGTGGCGGCGAAGGCGGCCG
>CAZBJQ010000005.1:0-46201 GCA_964492235.1 uncultured Anaerolineaceae bacterium
ATACAGACGTACCACATATCCTTTCAGGTCCTGGGTGGCACGTAGCAGGGCATGATTCTCCGGGTCGGATGAGGTGAATGTAAGGTCGTGCTTGGCGGACATACCGGTCAAGAACAGGGTCTTGTCCACCAGGTAGCCCTGGTATCCGCTGGTGGTGACGCCTGAGGTGAAGACAATTGTGTCCCCACTGCAGCTCGAGTCCAAAGCCACCTGGATGGCATCGCTGTCAGGCTGATCGTCGAAAGGGTTAGCGCCAAAATCATCCACCCGGATGGCGGTGGCTGCACCGGATTCCAACCCGATAACCCTCACCTCCCGAATGGTCTCCGCTCCGTTCGCGTCATCTCCAATCCGGAAGTCTGCCCCGTTATCCCGGTTGGCAAAGTGGGCATCGCACAGGTTAAAGCCCACGGTCTTCAATTCCCCGCTGTCGGTCTTTACCACCGCCCCGCCGCCAGTGAAGATCCCATTGGATGCCGAGGTTGGGCTGGCATCATACTCGAGTGTAAAGGTATCCGTGCCCTGGTCCAGGTAATCTACCTCCAGCCGCACGTGTCCTGTGGGTGAACCTGCAAACATCTGATCGTCATCCACATTGAATTGAAGATATGAATCCGGGACGCTGTTCCCGTCAGCGGATGGCAGCGCAGTGCCGTCCCCGCTCTGGCGTGCCTCCCCTCCATCAACCTGGACTACGATGGTATCTACGTCGCCGCTGCCATCCTGGGTAATGCCATTGCCAATGTTCTCGTTGCCCAGTGTGATAGAGAGTTCAAGCGGTTCGTTTGAAGTGATTACCTCGACAGGGGGGGAAGGTTTGGCAGTTGGAATCTTTGTTGGGACTGTAGTCGGCGCAGGGTTGCCCATAGACTGGCAGGCAGTCAGAACGCCCACGAGCGCGATGGGAATCCAAAGTGATATGGCTTTCATCTATCTCCGCCCTTTCTGCCTATTCACAAAGGCAACATTCCCTCAATGACCGATACCTCGGCTACCGAGAAGTTGCCGCCCAACGGCCTCGAGCTTCGCGCAGCACCCCGTGGGGGAGCTGCCCGGCAGCTCAGGCTCCCCACCATTCTCGCGCATCTTTCTCGGCCCGAGTACCTACCCCGTCCATCGCAAGACCGCCAGGCTATAATCGACCGGTGAGAGCCCGATGACCATTCGTCTGTTGACTGAGGAAGTTGCCGCCGCCATTGCCGCAGGTGAGGTGATCGAGCGGCCGGTCTCGGTTGTAAAGGAACTGATCGAGAACTCCCTGGACGCTGGCGCCCGCCACATCACAATCCAATTGGAGGGGGGCGGCCTGCGCCGGATCGAGGTTGCCGACGATGGTTGCGGGATCTCGGCGGCCGACATGCAGCTGGCGTTCTCGCGATTCGCCACATCCAAACTGGCGACGATCGAGGACCTGTCCGCCATACACACCCTCGGCTTCCGTGGGGAAGCCTTGGCCTCCATCGCTGCGGTTTCTCGAACGGTGCTCTCGAGCAGGACAGCACAGGCCGAAGCAGGGATGCGGGTGCAGGCCGAGGCCGGCCGGGTGGGAGCCCCAGAGCCATGGGGCATGCCCGCCGGGACGATTGTATCTGCCGCAGATCTGTTCTTCAACGTGCCGGCCCGCCTGAAGTTCATGAAATCCGAGGAATCCGAGCGCAGACGAGTGACGGCACTCGTCTCGCGTTACGCGATGGCATACCCTGAAGTCGGCTTCCGCTTGCGTCTCGACGGGCGAGAGACTCTGGACACGAGCGGAAGCGGGAACGCCCAGGATGTCCTGTCGGAGGTCTATGGCTGGGAGATCGCGCGCAATGTGCTGAGAGTGGCCGCCTCTGGCGATGGTCCGGTCCAGGTGAGCGGGTACGTCAGCCCGCCCACCGTCCATCGCTCCACCCGGCGTGAAGTCACCTTGTTCGTGAATGGAAGATGGATCCAGGATCCCGGGCTGGCGGCGGCGGTGGTCCAGGCCTACCAGGGCCTGTTGATGGTCGGACGCTATCCGATCGCGGCCCTGTTCATCCACCTGCCGCCCGATATGGTCGACGTCAACGTTCACCCTGCCAAGGGGGAAGTCCGGTTCCGGGATGCCAGCCAGGTCTTCGTGGTCATCCAGCGCGTGGTGCGGGCGACGCTGCTTGGCCATGCCCCGGCGGCTGATCTTGGAGACCTGCCGCGGGAATGGACATCGCCGTTCGGCCGACCGGAGGCCGGACAGGCTGCCGACTGGATCGCGGCGCAGACACCCTTGCCCGGGCCGCCGGCTTCCTCCGGCGAGGTCGTCGGCACAACCCGCGGCACGCCCTGGCTGCCTGTGCTCGAACCGATCGGGCAGGTTGGGCGGAGCTACATCGTGGCGGAGGCGCCGGATGGCGTGTATCTGGTCGACCAGCACGCTGCCCATGAAAGGGTCCTGTTCGAAGCCTGGTTGAAACAGGAGGCCGAGGGCGAGGTGCCGATGCAGCGGCTGCTCGAAGCGGCGGTGATCGATCTCCTGCCGGATCAGGCCGACCTGCTACTTCCTCAGGTTGACGACCTGCGCCGTCTGGGATTCGACGTCGAGCCGTTCGGAGGCCGTTCCTTCCGCCTGCGCGGGCTTCCGACGCTCCTGGGTGGAATGGATCCGGCGCAGGCCCTGCGGGTGCTGGTAGAGGATTTCGAGGAGGATGAACGCCCGCTGCAGAGCGAGCGTGAACAAGTCATCGCCGGTCGCGTGTGCAAACGGGCAGCCATCAAGGCGGGGCAACTGCTATCGCTGGCGGAGCAAACGTCCCTGCTGCGCCAACTCGAGGCCTGCAACCTGCCGAGGACATGCCCCCACGGGCGGCCAACCATGCTTCACATCTCGCTGGATACCCTTGAACGGCAATTCGGACGGCGAGGCTAGCTGACGCCCGGGCTGGTCACCGAGGGGTCACGGAGCGAGGCACGCACGGGGGAGGGCGCCGGCCGTAGGCCCGCGCCGCCGAGGCGACACCTCCTGCGCACGTCCTGGTGCAAGCTGTAAGCGAAAGGATGGAAAAGGCCTTCCGCAGAGAGGGGAACTACGCATCTGGCGGTTGGGGAGAAGTCCCTACCACCAGATAAATACGTCCCTCTGAGGAGGCGTGGCAGTTACATCAGCTTCCTAGGAGTAGAAAGCGGTGCGGTCGAGGGGGCGGGAGGCTCGCGCGGGCCGACCGGTAGAAACACAGTCAGCGTGCTTCCCACCCCCACCTGGCTCTCCAACTCGATCCGCCCACCGTGATTCTCGACGATGCGCTTGGCGATCGTCAGGCCGAGGCCGGTTCCGGCGGTCGTGCTTTCCATTTCCGGGACCCGGTAGAAGCGCTCGAAGATATGGGCCACGCTCCCCGCCGGGATTCCCCGCCCGGTGTCGCTCACTCGTAGCTCGGCGAGGTCTCCCTGACGCCGCAGTCCGACTGTCACAAGTCCGCCCGGGTGATTGAACTTCATCGCGTTTGTCAGCAGATTCAGCACAACCTGCTTCAAACGATTGCGATCGCCGTGCACTGGCGGGACATCCCGGTCGGTGTCCTCCTCGAGGCGGATCTGGTCGGCATCGGCCAGCGGCCGGATGATCTCAAGGCACTCGGTGATCAGGCCGCCGAGGTGGATCGGTTCGCGGGTCATACGCTCCCGGCCGGACTCGAGCCGTGAGAGCTCAAGGAAGTCGGTGGTCATCTCGTTCAAACGCCGCACCTCCGACTGCACGGTGGTCCCCAGTTTCGCCCGCTGGTCATCCGGAAGATCGGGGCGCTGCAGCAGGTAAGAGGCAGCCGTCAGTGAGGTCAGGGGCGTCCGGAGTTCATGGACCATCTCGGCGATCAGGTCGCTTTGTTGGAACAGGCGGCTGTTCTCGATGGCGACGGCCGCCTGGGCGGCGAGCGTTTCCAGCAACCGGACATCATCCTCATCGAACATCCCCTGCTGCTTGTTGACAACCTCGATGACGCCGATCGGCTTGTCCTTCGTGCGCAGGGGCGCTCCCAGGACATTGCGCGTCCGAAAGCGGGTCAACACGTCTACTTCGCGGAAGAAACGCGAGTCGCGCAGCACGTCATCCACAAGGATCGGCTTGCCCTCGGTAAAGATCCAGCCGGCGATGCTGTTGCCGACGGGGATCGGCGTCTTTCCCATGGCCTCGTTGATGCCGCCCGTCGCCGCTTCGAAGTACAGGTGTTGAGTCTCCTGGTCGTACAGAAGCAGGGAGGCGGCCTCCGCCTCCGTCAGTTCGGCGGCGACCTCCACGATCCGCCCGAGGAGCGAATCCAGATCCAGGGTGGAGGCAAGATCGGAGGATGTCTCCAGCAGGCGCTGATATCGCTGATAGATGCGGGGGTAGTTGCGGATAGCCGCAGTATCCGATACCGGCTTACGCGTCGGGTCGCTCACAGAGCACCTCGTTGACAAGTTCGGACAAGACGTCGGCTGCTTCGCCGTGATAGACGACTGCCGCCCGATCATCCAGGTACGTCGGTTCGCGGTTAATGACAATCAACGTGGCACCGGCCGAAAGAGCCTCGAAGGGAAGGCATGCGGCTGGCGTGACCTCCAGCGATGAGCCGACAACCAGAAACAGGTCGCTGCGGCCGGCCCATTGGCGGGCACGCCGGAGCACGGTGTCCGGAATCTGCTCGCCGAAGAGAATCACATTTGGCTTGAGCAGACTGCCGCAATCCCGGCATCTGGGCAGCCACCCCCCTTCGAGCCAAGGGCCCATCAGGGGCGCCGTGGGGAATACTGCGAAGCATCCGGTGCAGGTCGCGGCGCAGAATGTGCCATGCAGCTCCAGCACCTCCTCCGAGCCAGCCTGGCGATGCAGGTCATCGATATTCTGTGTGATAACGCACTTCAACAGCCCAGCTTGCTCGAGGGCGGCCAGCGCCAGATGGGCACGATTGGGCCGGGCCTGCAGCACTTGCGACGCCAGCGGGCGAATCCAGTCATAGAAGCGCTCCGGATGATGGCGAAACGCCGTAAGCGAGGCGACGGCCAAGGGGTCGCACCGGTCCCACAGACCGGACTCGGGGGAGCGGAAGTCGGGGATCCCGGATGCAGTCGAGATGCCGGCGCCGGTTAGTGCCACCGCGCAGCGGGAATTCTGGATGAGTCTGGCAGCACGCAGTTTGGCGACCGGGCGGGGGGCGCTGCCCTCCACCGGCTAGCTCTCCGTAAACTGGAGCAGTGTGGCCAGGCGGTTCGAGAGCTTGCGAATCTGATCGCCCACCAGAGTGCCGGGGTGCAGAAGGATCAACGGTGTCCCGTTCTGGTCCGCCTGGTGAGCTTGTTCCGGCGCGGGGGATAGCAGGCCGGCCAAGTCGATGCCCAAGTCGGACTCGACCTGCTGCCAGGGAAGCTGCAGGCTGGTACGTTCCCGGGTCATCAGCGCCAGGCTGATCTTGTGCCGGTTGATGCCGGCGTTTTGCAGGTCGTCCAGCAGGTTGCGAGCGATCGTGGCGGAAGGATACACGGGCTCAACGACCAGGACCACTCGATCGCTCATGTTGAGCAGCGGAACGACATGCGGGCGCATGCCGCTTCCCAGATCGAGGATGACCAGGGTGCACATCGTAGAGAGATTCCTGACAACCGCTTCCATCTGAGGCACGGCCTGCTCGAGCTCAACCTCCCGGGGATATGCCGATGCCACCAGCAATCGGATGCCGGTGTTGTGGTCGGTCAGCTCGGATTCGACGGAACGCAGGTGGATGTCCTTCAGCGATCGAGTGAGCAGGTTGGACAGTCCCGCCGACTCCTTCAGCCCCAGACTGAGAGCAACCGAGCCGCTGCCAGGATTCATCTCGGCCAGCACGACCTCCTGACCGAGGGTTTTCATCACCACGGCGATGTTGATCGCCAGGGTGGTGGTCCCCACCCCGCCGCGTGAGCCAAGGAAGGAAAGCACCTTGGCTTTCTCTGTCTTCGTCGAGCGGGTCTGTATAGCCCGCGCTAGGACGGCTTTGACGTGGGCCGTAAGTTCCGCCGGGTGCGTCGGCTTGGTCAGATAGTCGTCGACGCCGGCCTCGAATCCGGCGACCTTGTCGTCGACCATGGTCTTGGCGGTGAACATGATGATGGGGATATGGGCCAGGGCCGGGTCCGTGCGCAATCGACGGGTGACTTCGTACCCGTCCATGTCCGGCATCATGACATCGAGAAGGATCAAGTCCGGCCGCTCGGCCGCGGCCTTGTTCAGCCCAAGCGCTCCATTGCTCGCCACGGCGATGCGGTAGCCCTGCCGCTCGAGCATCAGGCCGACCAGCTTCAGCGTGTCGATGTCGTCGTCGACGATCAGTATCTTCTCGGCCATGGACGGGGGAGCCCGGGGGGCATCGACTCCAGGCAGTCTAGCATAAAGCCCAGGCCGCGGCAAGCACGGCCCGATTGGGACGGCGAAGGTGGGAATGCTATAATCGCCGCCACCCAGAGGCCGCCCGTGCCGGCGATATGACCGTTGATTTGTGGGGATTCGATGGCAAGATCGCGTTCGGACTGCCGATCCGGCCGCTCGGGCATGTACTTCTCCTGCTGTTTGGCCTGCTCCTTCTCTATCTTTCCATTCGGGATTTGAGAAAGCAGAAACGCGGGCGGCGCCGCCTCCTCAACCAGAGTGAGGCTGCCTGGCTGAGTCTGCTGCTGGTTGCCGGCATCGCCGCCTCGGGCCTGTTTCTGTTTTACCTGCCGGCGGCCGGCTTGCCGGTGGCGCCGGGTGTGCCCCGCCAGGCGTCGGCCCCGTTCTTTGCGGCCTTCGCCGCCCTGCCGTGGATGCTGGCTGCTGGCACGCTGGGACTCTGGCAGGCCGTGCTGGTGGCCGTCGTCAGTGGTTTGTCGGCCGCCGCAGTCGAGACCTCCAGCCTGATGACGCCGTTGATGCACGGAATGGTGGCCGCCCTGTGCAGCCTGTGCATACGCAACCCGTACGTCGAGTGGCCGGGCCGCATGCTGCGCCACCCTGCCGTCACCGGAGTCGTCGGCGGTTTGACCCTGGGCTTTCTATCCGGCCTGGAGATCCTCGTGTTCACCGGCGGAGCCTTGCTCGACGGGCTGGGTTTCATGGCCTCCCAACTCAACGGGCTGCTCCTGGTAGGCCTGGCTCAAGTCCTGATCGCCGGAACCATCGCCGAGGCCTTCCGGCTGACGATCCCCGAGCTGTGGTATCGGCCGCGGACGCTGCTGGCCGGCCCCTACAGCCGGTCCCTGGCTGCCAAGACCGTCTCGATCTTCGGTCTGGCCGGATTGGTCTTTGCCGCCGCCATGCTGTATGGCGACTGGCTGCTTGCGCGCTCCGCTGCTCGCCAACTGATCGGTGCCCAACTTTCGCAGACCGCGGATCTGGCAGCAGAGAGCGTCCCCTATGCTGTGCAGGCCGGACGCTCGTATGCTTCGCAAATCGCCGGCGAGATCTCGCCTGAAACCGCCGCCGGGACGCTTGGACCCGAAGACCTGGAGCGCTGGCTGACGCTGCTGCCGTATTTCAACTCGCTGCTTGTGCTGGACAGCCTCGGCCAGGTGGCGGTCCAGTCACCGGGCACGGAGGTCGATGCGACACTGCTGCAGGCCATCCAGCCTGCCCTGCGAGTGGCGCGGCTTGGCGTGCAAGACGAGGTTGTGGTTCGGCCAGGGCAGGGCAGCCGTGGGGCTCGATTGGCCTTCGTGATGCCCATCGAGAGCCCCGATCTGGAAGCACCTATCGCCACCCTCGTAGCTTGGACCGACTTGGCCCGTAACCCGCTGCTGCTCCCGGTCACTGGGCGCCTTGCGGCGGTGCAGCCAGGGGAGGCCTTCATCACGGATCAGGATGGCACCATCATCCTGCATCCGACCCCGGGCAGGGTGATGGACTCCGTGCCGCTCGATCCGGAGGCAGAGGGCGAAGTGAGGAGCCAGACCGCTCCCGATGGAACGCGCCAGCTGCGCTACATCAGCCCGGTGCGGGGCTACTCATGGTGGGTCGTCGTGGCTTCTCCGCAGGGCGCCGTGGACCTGCTGGCCGTTCGAATTGCAGCCCAGTTAACGGCCGTGATCGCGGCCATGGGGACGATCGCCTTGCTGGTGGTCTACCTGATCAGCCGGCGGTTGACTCGCCCGCTACGTGAAATGGCTGGCGCCGCCGATACCATTGCCGCTGGGGACCTCTCGAAACCTGTGGCCGTGCGCGGGCAAGACGAGACCGGACGCCTGGCGGCTTCCTTTGAGCGGATGCGCCGAGGTCTCGAGAGCCGGTTGGGTGAGATGGACGGGTTGCTGCGGATCAGCCAGCAGCTCGCCACAACCTTCGAGCTGTCCGTGGTTCTGCCTCAAGTGCTGTCCGCCACCCGGGAGATGGCTCGCGCCGATCTCGTTCGACTGGTCCTTGACCCCGAGGGCGGGGCAAGGCCGGGTGGGGCCGAGGTCTACCTCGCTGGCGGCGACCCGGGCGGTTGGTCCAGTCTGGACACACCCATCCTCGATCTTGCCCGGCAGCGCGGGGCGTTCGTTCTGGACAATCCGACCCGAGCCCGCGGGCTACTCAACCTGCAGGCATTGCGAGTACCCATTGCCGGCCTGGCAGGGGCACCGATCCGGAATGAAGGCAGATTCATTGGCGTTCTGTGGCTTGGGTATCGCGACCCACATGCCTTTACGCCGGAAGACTCCGGTCTGATCTCGATCATCGCCTCGCAGCTGGCCGTGTCGGTCGCCAACGCTCGCCTGTTCCACCAGGCCGAGCAGGAGCGGCTGCGCCTGAGTGCGGTCCTGGAGGCGACGCCGGACGCGGTGCTGGTCACCGACCGAGCCGGGAGGATTCTGCTGGCGAACCCGGCCGCCGAGATTGTGTTGCGCGGTCCCGCCGATGCCTGCATCGGCCTGCCAGCTTCGGAGTGGGTTGTCTCGGCGGACCTGTTGGCGCTGCTGCTGGACCCCAGCTCAGAAGGTCGCACGCTCGAGCTCAAGCTGGATGGCGGGAAGGTCCTGTTCGGCACTGCCATGACGGTTGAGGATCCAAGTGATGCCCGGTTCTACGGCCGGGTGTGTGTGCTGTGGGACGTCAGTCAGTTCAAGAAGCTGGACATGCTAAAGTCCGAGTTTGTGGCGACGGTCAGCCATGACCTGCGGGCGCCGCTGACGCTGATGAGCGGCTACGCCACCATGCTGCCTATGGTGGGGGCGATGAATGACCAGCAGAAGGAGTTCGTGCGCAAGATCGCCGAGAGCGTCGAGCAGATGACGCAGTTGGTGGACAACCTGCTGGACCTGGGCCGGATCGAGGCCGGGATCGGGCTGAGCCTGGAGAGCGTGGCGCCGGAAGCGATGGTGGAAGAGGTTGTGCAGGCATACCAGGCCCAGGCCGCGACCCGGCGTGTCAGTCTGACCCAGGAGGCGGCCGCCCATCAGCGACCGATCCAGGCGGACCGCACCTTGCTCCGGCAGGCACTGGCGAACCTCGTGGACAACGCCCTCAAGTACACCCAGCCTGGAGGAAAAGTGGTGGTCCGCGCCCGGCAGGTGGGTAGCCGGCAGTTGTTCACCGTCGAGGATACCGGGGTGGGGATCGCGCCCACGGACCAGGCACGTCTGTTCGAGAAGTTCTACCGTGCCCGGAAGAGGGAGAACTTGCGGGAGCGGGGGTCAGGGCTGGGCCTGGCGATTGTCAAGTCGATCGCCGAGCAGCACGGCGGCAGGGTAAGCGTCGAAAGCCAGTTGGGCGCTGGCAGCGTGTTCATCATTGAGGTCCCAACCAGCCTGACGAGCGAGCAAACTCGTCCTTGACTTCCTACGGGTCTGACATAAAATTACTGTTCGTGTCATAGGCATTGCGCAGGCGCCCGCGGTTCGAAAAGAGCCTTCCGGCGCTGGTTTTACTTTGCCACCTGACTAGCACGTTTGTTCGATCCATCGGGCTGCTGTCGCTGGAGGGTTCCGCGTGGAAGCAAAGTCGTTCAAAGCGTTGCGGGTGAGTCTGGCGTCGCCGGGGGACATCCTCAGCTGGTCGTACGGGGAGGTCCAGAAACCAGAGACGATCAACTACCGGCGGCTGCGGCCGGAAAAAGACGGCCTGTTCTGCGAGGCGATCTTCGGACCGACGAAGGACTGGCAGTGCTATTGCGGCAAGTATAAGAACATCCGCTTCAAGGGGATCACCTGCGAGAAATGCGGCGTCGAGGTGACCCGCTCAGCCGTGCGGCGAGAGCGCATGGGGCACATCACGCTGGCGGCTCCGGTGGCCCACGTGTGGTACACGCGGCGTGTGCCTTCGTATCTGGGGCTGTTGCTGGATATCTCCCGGCGCAACCTGGACCGGGTGCTCTATTTCGCCCAGTACGTCGTGACGCATGTTGATGAGGAGGCGCGCCGCAAGGCGGTCAAGCGCCTCGAGGACGAGATCCTGACTCTGGAACGTGGGCAGGCCGATTCGCTCAACCAACGGATTGCCCAGCTCAAGGCAAATCGCAAGAAGCGGCTCGAGGAATTCGAAGACCGCAGGAAGAGGACGGAAGGAACCTACGCTGAAGAGGTCGCCTCCAAGATCGACCCGGTGATCCGCGAGGGGCAGCAGCTCGAACGCAGCCTGTCGGAACGGATGGGAAAGACGCTGCGCCTGGCAGTAACCCTCGAAGCCACCGACACCATGATTGCCGAAAAGGGCGAAACGGTCACCAACGAACACATCGTCCGCCTCCAGAAGGCGGTTGCACAGCGCCTCGAGGAGATCGAGGGCGTGCTCAAGGAGCGGCGGGACCGCGAGCTTGAGCGGATCAAGGCCCTGGTCGAGAAGGTCAAGAGCGACTCTGACGCCGGCATGGCGGAGTTGCGCGAGGCGACCGACGACGGGTCGCTGGGTACGCGTGATCAGCTGGCCGAGGATCGCGAGGAGCTGATGGGCATCCGCCCGATGATGTTCCTCGGTGAGAGCCGCTATCGCGAGCTGAAGGTGAAATGGGGCCAGGTCTTCCGCGCCGACATGGGAGCGGAGGCCTTCTACGAAATCCTGCAGCGGCTTGACCTCGACAAGATGGCGGAGGAACTCTGGGAGGAAGCCCGCACGACGCGCAGCAAGCAGCGCAAGAAGAAGGCGACCAAGCGCCTCAAGGTCGTGGAGGCGTTCCGGCGCTCGGGAAACCGGCCAGAGTGGATGGTTCTGACCGTGCTGCCGGTGATCCCGCCCGACCTCCGTCCGATGGTACAGCTGGATGGCGGTCGATTCGCCACCTCAGACCTCAACGACCTGTACCGGCGTGTGATCAACCGCAACAACCGGCTCAAGCGGCTGGTGGAGCTGGGCGCCCCGGACGTGATTGTGCGCAATGAGAAGCGGATGCTCCAGGAGGCGGTCGATTCGCTGATTGACAATGCCCAGCGTGGCAAGGCGCTCTCGCGCCGAGGCCGCCGCGAGCTCAAGTCGCTCAGCGACATGCTCAAGGGCAAGAAGGGCCGCTTCCGCCGCAACTTGCTCGGCAAGCGCGTCGACTACTCCGGACGGTCGGTGATCGTGATCGGCCCGGACCTCAAGTTGTTCCAATGCGGCCTGCCGAAGGCGATGGCCCTCGAGCTGTATCGCCCCTTCGTGATCTCGAAGCTGGTCTTGTACAACTACGCCGCCAACGTCAAGGGTGCCAAGCGCATCATCGAGCGCGAGCGCCCGGAAGTGTGGGAAGTGCTCGAGGAGGTCATCAAGGACCGCCCGGTGTTGCTCAACCGGGCCCCGACCCTGCATCGGCTTGGCATCCAGGCCTTTGAGCCGGTTCTGGTCGAGGGGAAGGCCATTCATCTTCACCCGCTGGTGTGCGCAGCCTTTAACGCCGACTTCGACGGCGATCAGATGTCGGTCCACGTGCCGCTCTCGCACAAGGCTGTCGAGGAAGCGCGTGAGCTGATGCTCTCCAGCAAGAACTTGCTCAAGCCCGCCGACGGCGAGCCAATTGTCGGTCCTTCCAAGGACATGGTCCTGGGCGTGTACTACCTGACGATGTCGGTCCAGGATCGGGAGCATAAGGGCGCCGGCCGGGCGTTCTCCAATATGGATGAGGTCGAGATGGCCTATGGCCTGGGTCAGCTCGACATCCACGCCCCGATCAAGATCCTGACCGAGACCTGGTTCGAGGACAGCGGTGCTCGGCTGGAGGCGCCGGAAGTGCGCCTGCTCGAAACGACTGTCGGGCGCGTGATCTTCAACCGGGTCCTTCCCGACGAGCTCCGCTTCGTCAATCACATGCTAGACAAAGGTTCGATGCAGAAGCTGGTGGCGGACGTATACCACCTTCTGCGTGAGGACGGAACGCCGGCAGTGGTCGATGCCATCAAGGACATCGGGTTTGCCTATGCCACCCGGTCCGGGACGACGATCGCCGTATCGGACATCACCGTCCCCAAAGAAAAAGAGGAGATCATCGCCAAGACCCTCGAGGAGGCCGAGGCCGTTCGCCGCAACTACCTGCGCGGCCTGCTGACTGAGCAGGAGATGAACGAGCGCACGATCGAGCTCTGGCAGGAGACCACCGGCAAGGTGGCCCAGGCCGTGCGGCGCGGTATGGATCCCGCCGGCAACCTGAGCACGATGGCCCTTTCCGGGGCCACCAAGGGCGGCTTCGGCCCGATCTCCCAGCTGGCCGGAATGCGCGGCCTGATGGCCGATCCGGCCGGACGGATTATCCCGCTTCCGATCCGCTCCAACTTCCGAGACGGGCTGAACACACTCGAATACTTCATCTCCACGCATGGAGCACGCAAGGGCCTGACCGACACCGCCCTGCGAACGGCGGACGCCGGCTACCTGACGCGGCGCCTGGTCGACGTCGCACAGGATGTCATCATCAACGCCAACGACTGCGGCACCGAACAGGGCGTGTGGATCCGGCGCGTAGACGATGTGGCCGGGCAGGACTTCGCCTCGCGCATCGTTGGGCGCCTCCTGGCGGGACGCCTGGCAGACCCGGATACCGGTGAGGTGCTGCTGGAGAAGGGCGACCTGATCGACATCGAAGGATCGAGGCGGATCGCCGCCTCGGGTGTGGCGGATATATTCGTCCGCTCCCCGCTCACCTGCGAGCTGCAGTTCGGAATGTGCGCCAACTGCTATGGCATGGACCTCGGTCGAGGCAAGATGGTCACCCTGGGGGCAGCGGTTGGCATCGTTGCCGCTCAGTCGATCGGTGAGCCCGGCACGCAGCTCACGCTCCGCACCTTCCACACCGGGGGTGTCGCCGCCGGCGGCGACATCACGACCGGCCTGCCCCGTGTCGAAGAGCTCTTCGAGGCGCGCAAGAAGCCCAAGGGCGAGGCGATCACTGCCGAGATTGGCGGAACCGTAAACGTCCAGCAGTCGGATGTCCCGGAGGGTCCGCGCCTTCTGCGTATCCTCGACAGCCAGCTGATCCAGGACGAGTACTCCGTCCCAGGCAATTGGTCGTTGCGCGTCGAGGACGGGTCGCAAATCACTGCCGGCGAGGTCCTTGCCACCCGCGGGGAGGGGCAGATTGTCGCCACGCACGCGGGCAGGGCGCGTCTGGTCGAGCGCACAGTCATCGTCGCCTATGACCACCGGGATGAGAGGGAGTACGAGATTCCGCCAAGCGCCCGCATTCTGGTCAAAGAAGGGGAGAAGGTCGAAGCCGGCCAGCAGCTGACCGAAGGCTCGCTCAACCCGCATGCCAAGCTGCGTATCCTCGGGCGCGAGGCCGCCGAACTGTACCTGTTGACCGAGGTCCAGAAGGTGTACCGCTCGCAAGGGCAGAACATCAACGACAAGCACTTCGAAGTCATCATCCGCAAGATGCTTTCAAAGGTGCAAGTGACTTTCCCCGGCGACAGCCTGCTGCTACCGGGGGATCTGGTCGACCGCCTGTATCTGCAGCGGATGAACGAGCACATGCTGCGAGACGGCAAGCAGCCGGCACGGGCCGTCCAGGTGCTGCTGGGCGTGACCAAGGCCTCCCTCAACACCGAGTCCTTCCTTTCTGCCTCTTCGTTCCAGCATACGATCAAGGTGCTGGCGGGAGCGGCCATCGAGGCCAAGGTGGACTATCTGCGAGGCCTGAAGGAAAACGTGATCATCGGCAAGCTGATCCCAGCCGGCACGGCCTTCCCCGGGGAGGAAGTCGTCCTGCGCGATGAGCGACTGGCGGAGCTCGAACCCGTGGCCGCTGTCCCCAGCGAAGTCTCGGAGGCCGCCGCGGCCGACTGAAGCTAGGGGTGGGTTTAGCTCAGGATTGACGACTTTCGCCGGCCGCAGGTAGAATTCGCCTTCGCCGCCCGGCGCGGTAAAGACCAACTTCCCCGACGGCCGGCAGCTGCGGTTGCGGGACGATCGGCGAAGCGAAGCTGGAGAGAAATGAATGAAGTACGCATTGATCGAGTCGGGCGGCAAGCAGTATGTCGCCCGCGAGGGCCAGTCGGTAGATGTGGACCTGCTGCCGGACGAGGTCGGCTCGACGCTCAAGCTGGACGCCGTCCTGCTCGCCGTTGACGGCGGCTCCGTGGCGGTGGGCAGGCCGAACGTGGAAGGCGCCACTGTGCAAGCCCGCGTGGAAGGGCACGTCAAGGGGCCGAAGATCGTCGTCTTCCGCTACATCCCGAAGGAGCGTTTCCGCCGAAAGCAGGGCCACCGGCAGCAGTACACCCGGCTGCGGATCGAGAAGGTCAGCTTCCCTGGCATGAGCACCAGGGAGGGTGTCGAAGAGGCAGCGGCCAAGCCCGCCGCCAAGCCGGCCGCCCGCAGGAGCGCCAAGAAGCCGGCGCCCAAGACGTCGCCGGTGTCCGGACGGAAGCAGGCCTCCGGATAGCAGCCAGGACAAAGAGGGAACAGCATGGCACACAAGAAGGGCGGCGGATCCAGCCGCAACGGTCGAGACAGCCAATCCAAGCGCCTGGGCGTGAAGCGCTTCGAGGGCGAGTTCGTGCGGTCGGGGAGCATCATCGTGCGACAACGGGGCACGCACATCCACCCCGGCACCAACGTCGACAAGGGCGGCGACGACACCCTCTTCGCAACTGCCGACGGCCGGGTTAAGTTCGAGTTTGCACGTGGCGGCCGCAAGTGCGTCAGCGTGGTGATTGAGTAGCTGCACCGTTACGCCTGAGCGCTCGGACTGGCTGAGTTGCACCCTGGCAATCAGCCGGCATGGGCGGGGGCGGGATCTCCAGGGAAGAGGGTATCGTCGATGAGAGATGGGATTCATCCGAAGTACTTCCCGCAGGCCACAGTCATCTGCTCCTGCGGCAACACCTGGCACACCGGATCGACGGTCGAGACCATCCACACCGATGTGTGTTCCAAGTGCCATCCCTTCTATACCGGGGAACAGCGCATCGTCGACACCGAGGGGCAGGTCGACCGCTTCTACAAGAAGCTGCAGGCACGCCGGGACTACCTTGGTGACCTGGATGCACGTGAGGCCGCCCGGACGTCGCCCGAGCTGGCCATTACTGAATTGGAGCTAGGAAGCCGGGCCGAGCACGCGCTTAAGGCCGCCGGCGTCGAGAACGTCGGCCAGGCCATCGCCCGCTTGGAGCGTGGCGGCGACGACGGGCTGCTGCAGATCGACGGCTTCGGCCGCAAGAGCCTGGCCGACCTTAAGCGCCGTCTGCGCGCCCGCGGCTTCTCCCTCCCGGAGGAGACCCCGGCGAAGGAGCTCGCCGAGTAGGCCGCTTGCCGCTGCCTCGCTTCCGTGTAGACTCTGGGCAGGTGGGTCATCCACCTGCCCATTCCTTTCCACATGCTGGGGACCATCCACATGAAGCACACCGTCGGTAGCGTCGAAGTCATCACGGGCTCGATGTTCAGCGGCAAGACAGACGAATTGATACGGCGGCTGCGCAGGGCGAGAATCGCACGCCAGAAGATCCAGGTTTTCAAGCCGACCGTCGATACCCGCTTCGAGGCCGAGAAAGTCAAGTCCCATGCCGGCACCGAATTCGAGGCGACGCCTGTCGGATCGGCGGCGGAGATCCTCCGACAACTCAAGGGCGATACAACGGTTGTGGGCATCGATGAGGCCCAGTTCTTTGATCCCGACCTACGGAACGTCGTGCAGGACCTGGCCGGAAGGGGGCTGCGGATTCTGGTCGCCGGGCTGGACACCGACTTTCGTGGCGAACCCTTTGGACCGATCCCCGAGCTGATGGCGCTGGCCGAGCGCGTCGACAAGCTGCACGCCATCTGTATGATCTGCGGCGACGAGGCCGCCCGCACCCAGCGTCTGATTGACGGTCGCCCGGCCCGCTACGACGACCCGGTCGTGGTTGTCGGCGCCAGTGAAATGTATGAAGCGCGCTGCCGCCAGCACCACGACGTTCCGGGAGCGTAATCATGCGCGACTACCATGAATTCCTGGCCGAAATCCTGATACCCGAGGAGACCCTGCAGGCGCGCGTCCGCGAGTTGGCGGCGGAGATCAGCCGAGACTACGCCGGCAGGGACCTGATGCTGGTTTGCATCCTGCGGGGTGGGGTGGTTTTCCTGGCGGACTTGATGCGGTCCCTGACCGTGCCGCATACGCTCGACTTCATGGCCGTCGCCTCCTATGGCTCCGGCGCGCGCACGACGACCGGTCAGGTTAGGATTTCGCTCGACCTGACAACATCGGTCGAAGGCAGGAATGTGCTCATCGTCGAGGACATCATCGACAGCGGCTTCACCCTGGCTTCGGTTCTCGAACTGCTGAGCGCCCGCCGCCCCCAGAGTATGAAGGTGTGCGCGCTGCTGGACAAGGCCGAACGCCGTGAGACGGAAATCCCAATCGCCTACCGCGGTTTCGTCATCCCGAACAAGTTCGTATTCGGCTACGGGCTGGACCTGGACGAGTATTACCGCAACCTTCCGTTCATCGGCGTGGTGCAGCCGGACAAGTTCTTCGCCCCCTGACAGATTCCGTGGCGCAACCGTTCCCTCCAGCCTGGGTCCTCGACCTCCAGCCTGTGTTCGGCGAGCAGCCAGGCGTCTGGCTGGTCGGCGGCGCCGTGCGCGATCACCTGCTCCGCCGAGATTGCCATGACCTCGATTTCGCCGTGCAGGGAGAGTCCCGAAGCCTCGCCCGCCGCGTGGCGGACCGCCTCGGAGGCGCCTACTTCGATTTGGATCCGGCGCGGGACGCTGGCCGAGTGCTCCATCGCACGGCGGACGGCGTCCGCTGGAGGTTGGACTTCTCCCGATTGCGCCGCGACTCGATCGAGCAGGACCTGACCGAGCGCGACTTTACCCTGAACGCGATCGCTCTCGACCTGCATCAGGCCGGCCACTGGTTGGATCCGACCGGGGGCGCCAAGGATCTAAAGGACAGGCGGGTGCGCACCTGCACTCCGGCTTCGATTCCATCGGACCCTGTGCGGGCGCTTCGCGCAGTTCGCCTTGCGGCTCTGCTATCGTTTCAAATGGATTCGGCGACGATCGATCAGGTCCGGTGCGCACACGGGCAAATCGGTCGCGTCTCCCCCGAACGGGTCCGGGACGAGGCGGTGCGGATGATGGAGCTCACCCGGCCGTCTACCGCAATCCGCCTGCTCGACCAGCTCGGATTGATGCCGGATGTCTTCCCCGAAGTCGACGGCCTGCGCGGTTTGCAGCAGCCGCCGCAGCATGACTATGAGGCGCTGGAGCACACGCTGGCGGTGCTGGATCATGTCTGCGAGCTGCTGGCAGTCCTGGCGCCCCGCCCAGACGAGGAGCTCACGGCCGACCTGACGCTGGGATGGGTTGCTTTGCGCCTCGGGCGGTTCCGCCAGGCGCTCGACAAGCATCTCGGCCGGGTTCTGGCAGGCGAACGAGCGATTCGGCACTTGCTCTTGCTGGCGGCGTTGTATCACGACGTCGGGAAGGCGAGGACCCAATCGGTGGATGACGATGGGAAGGTTCGGTTCCTGGGACATGAGGCCATCGGCGCCGAGATGGCCGCCGCCTGGGCGCAGCGTATGCGCTTCAGCCGGCTCGAGGCCGACCGCCTGCGGACTGTGGTCGCCAACCACATGCGGCCCGGGCAACTGGAGAAGTCGCTGCCGATCAGCCGCCGCGCGATCTACCGCTACTACCGCCAGCTCGGAGACGCAGGGGTGGAGGTTGTGCTTCTTTCGCTGGGGGATTTCCTGGGGAAGCATGCTCCACCACCGCCACAGGATGCGTGGGCCGGGCGCCTGAACACCGCCAGGGAACTGCTGGAAGGGCTGTACGAGCGCACAGCCGAAGTCGTCGATCCGCCCAGGCTGATCGACGGGGTGCAGCTGATGACAGCGCTGGGTCTGCTGCCCGGCAGGAAGGTGGGTATCCTGCTCGAGGCGATCCGAGAGGCCCAGGCCGAAGGGAAAGTGTCGACGCGCCAAGAAGCGCTCGACCTTGCACGCCGCACGAGCGCCGACGGTCCGGCGGGGTAGGGGGCGCCTCCAGCCCTCGCCGTGTGGATGGCGGTGGTCGACGAGGGGGCTGAGACAACGTTTCCCGCGTCTCAGGGGCAAGGACTGATGGAGGTAGGGGCGAAGCCCGATCCATGCGTGCGAAGCACACCAGGGGCGGGTGGCTCCTCGAGCCCGTCTCTATGGGAAGATATCTGAGAGTGCCGGCTCGTAGAAACAGCGGCAGCCGAGTCCGTTCGAGCATCCGGGAATGGGGAGGAGCGGGACGTCGGGCTTGGGGAATTCCCCGTCCACACTCCGGCAGGCAGGACAGGCGTCTTCGTGTTCCACCAGGCGGATGCGATACACGCGGGGATTGGCCTGCAGTCGGGCGAGGGCGACGGCGCTTTCAGACTCACGTCCGAGATCGGCGCCGCAACGCGGACAGCGCGTGGCGGTATCGGCGGAACCTGTCTTGCAGCGATTGCAGGTTTGCACTTTCGTCACCTCGCTGGAGAAGCGGATTCTAGTGGGTAATCTCCGCCTGTCAACCCGACCTATGCCACGAACGATCCTGCACGTTGACCTCGACGCCTTCTTCTGCTCCGTCGAGGCGCTGCATGATCCAACCCTCAGCGGGAAGCCCTTTGCCGTGGGAGGGCGACCAGACCAGCGGGGGGTGATCAGCTCGGCCTCGTACGCTGCCAGGAAGTGGGGCGTTCGCTCAGCCATGCCTTCCGCTCAGGCGCTGCGATTGTGTCCGGACCTGGTGCTTGTCCCTCCCCGGCACCATGTCTACGGCGAGCACTCCGAGCGCGTCATGTCGATCCTGCGGGCGGCCGCGCCCGTCGTGGAACAGATCTCGATCGATGAGGCCTTCCTCGACGTCAGCGATGACAAACGACCTGGAGCCGAGGTCGCGGCCGCATTGAAGGCATCTATTCTTCAGGCACAACGCCTGGCCACGTCCTGGGGCGTCGCCAGCAACAAGCTGGTCGCCAAGATCGCCACGGAGGTCGGCAAGCCGGATGGGCTGGTGACGGTCCCGCATGGAGAGGAGGCAACGTTTCTCGCGCCGCTCCCCGTGCAGATGCTGTGGGGAGTCGGGCCGAAAACCACGGAGGTCCTGCTGCAACAGGGCATGAAGACGATCGGGGACCTGGCCACATGGCCGCCGGAACGAATGAGAGCTCTCTTCGGCGAGCGTGGCCCTGAACTTGCATCCAGTGCACGCGGCGTAGACCTCCGCCCGGTCTCGGCCGAGCACGAACCGAGATCGCTCTCGGCGGAGCGGACGTTCGCCCGAGACCTTCAGTCCCGCCCGGCGCTCGAGGAAGTCCTGGTGGCGCTAGTCGAGGAAGTTGGCCAGCGGCTGAGGGAACAGGGCCTGGCGGGGACAACCGTTCGATTGAAGCTGCGATGGTCCGACTTCACAACAATCGTCCGCCAGTCCAGGCTGCCTCAGCCATCGAATGTGGATCGCGAGATCCTGGAGGCGGCGCGCTCGCTGCTCGGAAAACACTGGGAACCGGCGCGGCCCGTTCGTCTGCTCGGGGTGGGGCTATCCGGCCTGCAAGAGCCGCTGCGGCAGCTAGAGCTTTTCGACCACTCCTGGGAACGGGACGAACGCTTGCTCAAGGCTGTCGACACCATACGCCAGCGCTATGGAGACGACTCGGTCCAGCGCGCCAGCAGCCTGCGCGAGAAACCGCCGCGAAAACTAGGGGCTGGAGAAACCTGAGGCTGGCTTTCTCGGCTTCCCGCCAGGCAGGTGCCGGATGAGGCTGCGCGGCAAGGGCTACTTCATATGGCAGATCCCGAAGTGCGAGAGCGGCAGCGCCAAGACCATCGCGCTCAAAGCCAGGCAGGCAGGCCTGACTCACGTCCTCATCAAGATCGCCGACGGTTCGGACTGGCCCTACAACGTAGACCGTGCCCGAGGGATTGACCTTGTGCCACCCGTCCTGACTGCCCTCAAGTCGGCGGGAATCCAGGTGTGGGGGTGGCACTACGTCCGGGGTGACAACCCGCTGGGAGAGGCCAGGCTGGGAGCGCAGCGCGCCCGCAGCCTCGGAATCGACGGCTATGTGATCGACGCCGAGCGCGAATACAAGCGCGCCGACCGGAAGGCTGCCGCCCAGATCTATGCCAAGGAACTCCGCCGCCAACTGCAGGACATTCCGATCGCCTTGAGCTCGTACCGCTACCCTCGAGTGCACTACGAGCTGCCATACGGGATCTTCCTGGCGATTTGTGACTACGCCATGCCCCAGGTCTACTTCGAGCAATCTCACGACCCTGATGTTCAGCTCAAGGTGTGTCTGGACCAGTATATGAATCTCCCCAATGCTCGTCCGGTTATCCCCACCTTCCCGACCTACTCGACTGGGAAGTGGCGGCCGACAGTCAACGACCTTCAACAGGCGTTGGCGACAGCCAAGAGCCTTGGACTGGAGGGGGCGAATGCCTGGAGCTGGGACTATGCAGGTCGTTCGGGATATCAAGACCTCTGGCAGGCATTTGCCGAATTCGGGTGGGACTCGCCGGCAGAGCCCCCGCCCGATGTCCCCGAAGAACTGATCAGCAGAATGAACAAGCGAGACATCTCGGCGATCGCCGGCCTGTATCGGAAGAATGCCGCGCACGTGACGGGAGACCGGACTGTGGTGGGGGTCGACGCCATCGGGGAATGGTACCGACATCTGTTGATGGAACTGCTTCCAGCAGCGGGATTCGAGATGACAGGCAAGATGGGGGCCGGGCCCTTCCGCCAATTCACCTGGGTGGCCAAGCCGGCGGCTGGCCAGGTGGTCTTGGGCAGTGACACGCTTGGGATCCTCGATGGGCTAATTCAGTACCATTACACGCACTTCCGCGCCGTCGAGTAACAGCCGTCCCAAAGGTCGATACTGCCCACTCCATGTTCAAGACAGAGCCAGGCTGGCCAGGCATCGGATTCGCCACGCGTGGCCGGCACGACAAGTCACTCACCCGGGCTCAAGTCCTCGCAAGGGCGCTACAGGCGATCCGTGAGGGGCAGGGGAGGAAACGCACCTGCTCAGGTGCGGGAGTCCGCTTGGCCCCATGCTCGGCGTGTTCGACAGCATGCGCGTCGGCCCAGGTGTTTCCATCGGCTGTCCCCCCAACTACCCGCGCATCCCCACGCAGCCGAAGCGGGGTACAGTATCGAGCAGGTTCAGACAGACATGAGACGATGTGAGCAGCACTTCCCTTTCTGTTGGCGTCCCGGCTTCCGTCCGTCGAATCTCCACCCCCGTCCCTCGCAACACCTGCACCCCCTGGCACCTCCCGCCGGGGCAGGTGTGCGGCGGACCGCAGCAGCGGCGCAAGCCATCTCGCCCCGGCGGGGCGACGGGGCTTGCGGCCCGAACGGGGTGAGCATCCCGTAGCGATCGCGCAGCATCCCGTAGCGATCGCGGAGCATCCCGCAGCGATCGTGGAGCATCCCGGAGCGATCGCGCAGCATCCCGGAGCGAAGCACAGGGAAGCGGAGGGAAGCGGAGGGAAGCGGAGGGAAGCATAGGGAAGCGGAGGGAAGCGGAGGGGGTCAGAAGCACCCTGGAAGGGCTCCCCCTGCGCGAGCACGACTGCATTGCCCAGCGAACAACGGCCGGGGCAAGGGGCTGAGGCCGGAATTAGGTCTGTCCTGTCACCTATGGGTGAGCTCGCCTCCCGCCACACCGTCCCGGTGTCCTGCCGGGATGGCAGGTGGCGACTGCAACGTGTCTCCTATGTCGAGAACTCATACAGGATTCCCATCCACGCGCATTCCGATTCGAAACGCGCTCAACCGGGCGTTCCTTCATCGCGCCTGGTGGGTCAACGACACGGACTGCGTCATGGTCCGGCCGTGAGGGAGAAATCGGGCCTTGGCGACACCTGGAACGCCATCCCGTCTCACGTCCGCCGAAGTGCAGACGATGCTGACCGTCACCTCGATGCTGGCGAGGTCCCTGAAGGTGTCGGACCACACCGTGGGCCTGTCGCGGGAAGGCCTTGAAAGGATTGGGCGCATGTTCCCGCTGCAGCACGAGTTCTTGATCGGCGCGCCGCGGGGTGTCCGACCACTTTGATCCTCCCCCTGGAGGGGCCATTGGGTACGTGGACACTGATCGCGTGGTTGAACCGGGCGGATCGCGAAGTCGACGTCTCGCTGCCTCGAATGCGGCTTGGGGTGGGCCCAGTAGAGGAGCAGCACATCGTCGACTTCTGGAATGCCGCCTACCGCCACGGGCACCGGGACCGGCTGGATCTCGGGAAGATTCCTCTCCACAACGCGGAATGTGTGGCGGCGCCACGGCGTGGGACCGATGCCGCCTGGCTTGGTGACACCCTGCGTGCGCCGCAAGGGTTGGCCGTTGCCCGGTGGTCCGCAGAGCCGTTCTGATTCGAGGCAACTCCGGACCTCGGCCGGCAGGCAACGGGGATGCACTGCAGGGGACAAACGCCCGACGTACCCTGGAGGGTCGTCCGGGCCATGCAGAACTCAATGGCAACGGGGTATACTGCCTCGATCTTGCGCCGGAGGGAGCGGCTACGCTCGCCGGCCGCGCGCAACCCGCCTCCCCTTGAGGAAGCGGTGTGCGCGCCCTGAACCATAGGACCTCGGCGACAGGTCTCGACGGGCAGTCTCAGATGAGCATCGAGCGCCTCATTCAAGCCCTCAGCGCAATCATGCTGGCATCCGGCGGTGTGTCTGTCTTCGTCGGCTGGCGCCACCTGTCTGGCTCGAAAGGACTGCGGTTCCACAACCTCCGCCGAGATCGTATCCGGCGTGGATGGCGGTGGGTAGGCCTCGGCTGCGGCTTGCTGACCCTCGGGGTGTCTTCGGCGGCGCTCGGCCGCCAGGCCGGAGATGCCCTCTTTCCACCGACTCCCACGGTCACATCCACGCCCACGGTCACCTTGACGCCGACGATCACGATGACGCCCACAATGACCCTTACGCCGCGAGAAACCTCGACACCGACCGCCACCCCAACGCCCAGCCTGCCGCAGGGGTCTGCTGTCCTGGTGCGCGAGACGATCACGCCTCCGCCTGGCGCTCTCTTCAGCCCGGTTGCGATTGCCAGCCGGCTGGACGAATCCCGCCGACCCCTCGACGCCTCCACCACGTGGAGGAACCCTCCCCGTAGATTGCTGGGCGCGTTTTCTTATGATTCGATGCTGGATGACGTGCGTTGGACAGCCGTCTGGCTCCAGGGCCAGCGGGTGGTGTGCTTCGAGACCAAGCCGTGGGATGGCGGAACAGGCGGGTACGGCTACACCGAGTGCGAGCCCGCCGACGGCTGGGCGCCCGGAGTCTACACAGTCCAGCTGTTTCTGGGCAATCAGTGGTGGATCTCGTCCACTTTCGAGATCACCGAGGCGGTGACCCCCACGCCATCGGCCGCCGCCACAGGAACGCCGGGGACCTGAGCTGACATGAGCTCAGACCGTGACGGCCTGGATCCGGCGCACCAGGCCGAGGAGCGAAGCGTAGCCCTGCGGGATCGGCTCCAGGTCGATGCTCTCCATCAACGTGTGCGCATTGCTGCCGGTTGTCACTCCAACGCAAATCGCGGGGTACCCCAAGCTGAGGGGAAGGCTGGCATCGGTCGAACCGGCCACCAGTTGAGCCGTGCGCCCGCACTCGGCCTGATAGGATTCGCACGCCGCCTGCACTAGGACGTGATCCTCCGCCAGGGCGCCCGCGGGTCGCTGCCCCACGAGCTCGACCTTGACTTCGATGTTCGCCGGCCAGGGGCCCTGGAGTCCCGCTTCGACAGATCTTGCCAGGTCGGCGAGAGTCGGTGCCTCCTCCGAGCGAATCTCGAATTCCATCCAGGCGTGGCGCGCAATGGTATTCACCACACTGCCCCCATGCATCTGCCCGATGTTCAAAGTCGTTTTCGGCTCGGCTGGGAGCGGCAGGTCCAGCAGCCGCTCGCTCAGGCGGAGCAACTGATGCAGGGCGGAAGGTCGGGAAGGGTGGATCCAGGGATGACCCCCCGGGCCGTGCACGTCCAGCTTGTAGCGTCGAACCGGGAGTGCTCGGTTGTAGACATACCCCAGCGACATTCCCTCAACGGCGATATATGCGACAGGCTCGGAACCGAAGCGGTCGACAACGCTGGTCATGCCGCGCAGGTTGCCCAGACCCTCCTCCCCGACCGTGCCCACGAACCACACCGGCCGAGGCAGCCGGGGATCCGCCAGATCGAAGGCCAGCTCGACCAGCGTCGCCAATCCCAGGGCGTTATCGCCAACCCCAGGGCCTGCCCATCGTTCTTGGTTCCGGATGACATGCAGGTCTGTGCCGGAAGGGAATACGGAATCCAGATGCGCCGCCAGCACAATCGGGCGGTCCGGCGAGTCTCCCAGCCGACCATACACATTGCCGATTTCGTCGAATTCGACGTCCTGAAGGCCGGCCTGTAGGAAATGCTGTCGCATCACCAGAGCCCGCTCGCCCTCCCCGAACGTGGGCGATGGGACTGCCTGGATCTCGAGGCATCGTTCGAGCAACCGGGCAAGCTGCATCGGCTACGTCCTCCGGACAGTGCGGCGAAGGGATTCCAGACGCGCCTCCGCCAGACCGGGTGCGGCACCCAACAGGTACAAGGCGCCTGTTCCTTCCACAGCCAGAGAGGCCGAGATCGAGCCGCGCAAGGCGGCCTCCACCGGGTCCCCCGTGAGGGCCAAACCGGCCAGGAACCCGCCGGCGAAGGCGTCGCCGGCGCCGAACGGGTCGCGTACGGTTGCGGGGTAGGCAGGGATCGACCAGCGTCCCTCGGTCACCCCATCCCACACCAACACACCTTGAGGTCCCCGCTTGATGACAACCCACGACGGCCCCATGGCCGAGAAGGCCGCTGCGCACTCCCACAGGTCTGGCCGGCGAGGTCGGAAGAAGGCCAAGGTCTCCTCCTCGGACGGGAAGAAGGCATCCACTGATCGCAGCACCGTTCCCAGTTCGACCAGGAACGAAGGGTCCATCAAGCCCGGTGGAGGGTCGAGGGCGATCTGGCGGACGCCAAGTTCCTCGAGGCGCCCAGGGAGCGTGGCCTGGCAGTAGTAGTCCGTGGGGGTGATGTGGACGGCCGCCAGCCGCCGGACGTTCGAGGGCAGGTCTTCGACACGCACAGCCAGTTCGGAGGTTGGCGTTCCAGGGGAGGCGCCCTTGCCGGAGGGGCGGTAGGCCAGCAGTTCCTTGGGTAGTGGTTGGCCCGCCCGGAGAAACTGGGCCGCCGGGTTCGAGGGGTCCGCTTCGGCGTTGGCTGTTTCCCCGTGAAACTCGATGTCGAGGTCGTCGCCGGATGTGGTGCGGATAGCCGCAAGGTCGAACGCAGTCTCGGGAAGGGGCTTCACGACGGCGTTGACGGTGGCGGTCGAAACGTGACTGATCAAGATGACCGGGGAGGTCCACCTTCTGGCAGCGCTGGCTGCATATAGGGCACTTCCCCCAGGCAGCCCAAGGTGCGCTCGGCCATCCATCGTGACGGCGTATTCGGCCCGGATTGGACCGATGACTGCAACGGCGGGCCCGCCGGGAGCATCATTCATGGGAAGGGGGAGAGGGTGCCACGTTGAACTGCCCCTCTTGTTCGGATTCTAAGGCCGCCTCGGCAGATACCAAAGTCATCTTCATTCGCGGCCGGCAAGGGCGTTATAATCACGATGCATCTCCAGCAGCGATCGACAACGCGCGCTGCCCTTCTTGTCTGCGGGGGTCCCTCTTGGCCGGTGCAAGTATCCTACTGATCGAGAGCAGGCGCGCCAGTGCTCCCTCTTTTGCGCCGGCTCTTGAGAAGAAGGGTTTCCATGTCAACCGGCACACGCATGTCTTGCCGGCCCTGGCCGAGGGGGTGCAGAAGTTCCCGGACATTGTCATTCTGGATGCAGCCTCGATGCACACAACCGGCGGCAGGATGTGCCGGACGGTGCGCTCGAAGCTGGATGGAGTTCCGATCATTCTCGTAGTTCCGCCGGGGACGGCAACGGATCCAGGGAGTGGCGCCAGCCTCACCCTGGCGCATCCTCTCACCCCGCGCAAACTGATCAATCGCGTCTCACGTCTGCTGCCGGGCGATGGCAACTATACTCTCCAGGCGGGGCCAATCGCCCTCGACTTGGCGCAGCGAAAGGTGCGCTGCCGGGGAAAGGAATCCCGCCTAACCCCCAAACAAACGAAACTGCTCGAAGTGTTCCTGCATAACCCCGGTCGGCTGATGACCCGGCCGGTACTCATCCGACAAGTCTGGCATACCGACTACACCGGAGACACGCGGACGTTGGACGTCCACATGAGCTGGCTCCGGCATGCCATCGAGCCCGACCCGAAAGAGCCGGTTTACCTCAAAACCGTGCGCGGGATCGGCTACCGCCTCGACCTGCCCGAAGCGCGTCACAGCTAGGCCCCGCCGGAAGTCCGCTCCACCGTCTGGCCGGCCAATCCGTTGGCCAGCACAACCCGCACGGCCACCTGCTGGACATGACCGGGTACGGCTGACAGCGACAGGTCCAGCGACGGATCGCGCCAGCGCCGTGGGAAGGCGGCCCGAGTGTGGAAGGCTTGGCCACTGTACTCCCAGTCGGCCTCCCACAGAACGACCGACTCAGGGAAGGGAACCGGAGGCGCAGCCTCCACCCCCAGCAGATCCAGCCGAAGCCCGGTCTCCCCTGCCTGGAGGCGTGCCACGGGACGAGGCCCGGACGGCGGCGGATTCGCGTGCCAGAGAGAGAGGGAAGGTCGGGCCGACAACAGGAGCAGCCGGCGGTACGAAGTCCAGAAGGCGATGGCCGATTGATCGATCCCGATGGAATGACGGCCAGCGCGGCAGGCCACCGCCAGGGTCGTCCCCGACCCACAGAAGGGGTCCAGGACGGTTCCTCCGGGGGGGCAGGAGGCCCGGATCACTCGTGCCAGCAGGGCCTCCGGCTTCTGGGTTGGGAAACCGGTGCGCTCGGTGTGGAGTCGGGCCACGACTGGGAAGTACCACCAATCCTCGGGGACCTTCCCACGCACCAGGTCGGGCTGCTTGCCAAAGCCGGCTCTGTTGGAGCTGCGGAATGTCCGGATCGTGGTCGGATCATATGCCGTGCGCACCGCATCCGGATCGAAGTAATATTCCGGCGACTTGGCGTAGACAAGGATGGTGTCGTGCTTACGGTTGAACCCCCGCCGGATCGGTGAAGGGCCGTGGTAGACCCATACGATCTCGTTCAGGAGCGCCTCCGGTCCGAAGATCTGGTCCAGCAGGAGGCGGGCGTAGGGAGCCGCATGCCAATCCAGATGGAGATACAGCGTCCCGGTGGGAGCCAACAACTGGTACATGGCCAGCAGGCGCGGCTCGAGCATGGCCAGATACTGCCCAAGGCCTCTCCAGCGATCGGCGAAGCCCGCCTCCGTCTTCCAGCCGGTGGGGCGGCGCGAGTCCTCGCCCACGCCCACTCGTGCCCGATATGCCTTGTCGGTGAGGAACGGCGGGTCGGCGTAGATCAAATCGACCTTCGCCTCGTGGGTCTTCATCAAGGCCAACATCGCACCCAGGTTGTCGGAGAAGATCAGGCAATGATCCGTGGCGCTACCGGTTTCGGCAGGCGAAGGAGCGACGGAGAGAAGGGAAAGGGCCGCTGGTGAGCGAGGTTCTCCCTGCCAGCGGCCCGGCCAGTCAAGCTCCAAGTCGAGCGGCGTGTGGCGCCTGCGCATGCCTCAGCGGCGGTCAGCTTCCACCGAAGTGGCGGCGCAGGACCTGTTCGAGGGTCGGCTGTCCGATCTCCTGGAGGTCATATCGAACCCGCTGTGCGGGCTTTTTGATCTTCATCAGCTTCGCCAGGTCAATCGGTGTTCCAATCAGGACCAGGTCTGCGTCCGACCGGTTGATGGTGTCCTGCAGCTCCTTCCTTTGCTGCTTCCCGTAGCCCATGGCCGGAAGCACGCTGCCAATGGTCGGGTACTTCTGGTAAACGGCGGCAATGCTGCCCCTGGCAAACGGGCGGGGGTCGATGACCTCGGCTGCGCCGAAGCGCTGGGCGGCCACCCAGGCGGCGCCATAGCCCATCTCGCCGTGGGTGACGGTGGGGCCGTCCTCGATGGCGAGGACGCGCTTTCCGCGCACCTGCTCCGGATGATCGACGAAGATCGGCGAAGCCGCCTCGATGACGGTCGCCCCGGGGTTGACCTGGGCAACATTGCGCCGCACGAGCAGCACGGATTGCGCGTCAGCCGAATCGACCTTGTTGATGACCACCACATCGGCGGAGTACAGGTTCATTTCGCCGGGATGGTAAGTTCGCTCGTGACCTGGCCGGTGCGGATCGACGACGACGATCTGCAAATCGCTTTTGTAGAAAGGAAAGTCGTTGTTGCCCCCATCCCACAGAATGACGTCGGCCTCGCTTTCAGCTGAGCGGAGGATGCGCTCATAGTCGACGCCGGCGTACACGACTACGCCTTGTGCCAGATGTGGTTCGTACTCTTCACGCTCCTCGATGGTGCAGTGATGGGCTGCCAGGTCCTTGTAGGCGGCGAATCGCTGGACGGCCTGTAAGGCCAGATCGCCATAGGGCATCGGATGGCGCACGGCGGCGACGCGCAGGCCCATCCCGCGCAGGACTGCCGCCACGCGGCGCGTCGTCTGGCTCTTGCCGCTGCCGGTCCGCACGGCGCAGATCGAGATGACGGGCCGGACGGATGCGAGTTGGGTTGACAAGGCGCCCATCAGGCGGAAATCGGGGCCGGACGCCATCACTTCCGAGGCCCTGTGCATGACGTATTCATGTGAGACGTCGCTGTAGGCGAAGATGACCTGTTCGACCTGATGCTTCTTGATCAAGGATATCAGCTGGCTCTCGGGGTGAATCGGGATGCCGCGCGGATACAACGGCCCGGCCAACGCGGCGGGGTACAGCCTGCCCTCGATATTGGGGATCTGCGTGGCTGTGAATGCCACAACCTCATACTCCTTCCGAGTACGGAAGTAGACGTTGAAGTTGTGGAAATCGCGGCCCGCCGCACCCATGATGATCACACGCGTACGCGTCATAATGCAGGTCTCCTTGTCGTCAAACAAGTCTCGAGGGGCACGAGCTTCCAGATGGTTCTGTTGTCCGGGCTCTCTGCCCCCCGGCGTTACATGCTGGCCGGCGCCTGAATCGCCAGCAGGCGAAGGCTATTGGCGATCACCTGCCGGGCGGCCGCCGTCAACCGGAGGCGCGCAGCCACCATCGCCGGCTCCCCCGCCTGCAGCACCGGCACCGCATGGTAGAAGGCATGGAAAGTCTTGGCCAGGTCGTAGGCAAAGTTCGCCATATGCAGCGGCTTGTAGTCGAGCGCCGCTTGCTGGACGGCCGCCGGGAAGCGGGCAATCAGATCGATGAGTTCGACCTCCAGCGGCTGCAACGGGTAGTCAAAGCTCGCCTCAACCGGGAAGCCGCCGGCTTTCTTCAGGATGCTGCATGCCCGGACATGTGCATTCTGGATATAGGGCGCCGACTGACCATCGAAACTCAGCGCCGAGTCCATGTCGAACACGATGTCGCGTGTATTGTCAACCGAGAGCAAGGCATACGCCAGCGCGCCCAGCCCGACCTGGCTTGCCACCTCCCCACGCGCCTCGGCGGGGAGATCGGGATTCTTCTCCTCGATCACCCGCAGCACCCGCCGGATTGCCTCATCGGCTACGTCCTTGTAGAAGACCACGTTCCCCTTTCGCGACGACATGGCACCAGCCGGGAGCGTGACGAACCCGAAGGCCAGGTGGAAGCACTTGGCGGCCTGCGGGAACCCCCAGAGCTCCAGGATCCTGAAGACCTGTTGGAAATGCAGGCTTTGTCGGACGTCGACAACGTAGATCGAACGCTCGACGTGGAACTCCTCGAATTTCCGCTTGGCCAGGGCGAGGTCATTGGTGATATACAACGTGGTTCCGTCGCTGCGCAGGATGACGGCCGTCCGGTACTTCTCGTTTTTCAACCCGAGCTTGTCGTCAATCCGAACGATCACCGGGCCGCCCTGAGGGCGCTCATCCTCGGCGATGCCGCGCGCAATCAGCTCATCGACGATCTCTTTACCCGGGCCGGCAACCTCGCTCTCGTAGAAGAAGACGTCCATGTGGACGTCCAGTTCTCGCAGGATCTCGTTGAACTCGTCCAGGCTCCACTGACGTGTCTTCGACCAGAGTGCACGGACTTCGGGATCGCCGGCATCCCATCGCCGATACAGCTCGCGGCGCTCGAGATCGTAGGCTTCCCGCTGGGCGCGCTCCGTTTCGGACTCGCCCTCCTTGGGTGTGAGAAGCTGGGTGGCTTCGGCGTAGATGTCGGCCAGCCACCGTCCGCGTGCGTGGATCCCGTCGGGCTCTTGCCCGAGATAGAACCGCTGGTAGGCCCAGACGCAGGTGATCACCCCCAGGCCCATGTCCCCAGGGTACGAGGCGCGGATGGTTTCGAACCCGGCGAACTCCACCAGCCTGGCCAGGGATTCTCCGAGCAGAGTCGCACGGGCGTGGCCGATGTGAAACGAATGGTGGGTGTTGGGTTGGGCGTACTCCACCATCACCCGCTCGCCCTTCGGCTGGCCCCGCCCAAACGCGGCGGAGCGGCGGATGGCCTCATCGATGACCCGCCGGCTGAACACCGCCGTGTCCAGGTACACATTGACATAGGCCTTCTCGGCGGCGACCCGGGAGATGCCGGGCGGCGGGTGAATGTCGTCCGCTGCCTGCCGGGCGAGCTCCTGCGCACGCTGGGGGACATTGATGGGATTGCCCTGCCGGGCTTCGGCGGCAGCCGCCTGGAAGCAGGCTGCACTCCCGTACCCCCATTGGCCGGCAAAAGGGGTGGGGACCCACTGGAGGCGCTCCGGTGGCGGAGCGCCGAGGCGCAGCAGGCTGGCCCGCAGCTGCTCGCCAACCTGGTCGAGCTCAGTTTCGAACATGCGGGGCGATTATAGCATGCTGGGTTTCGACGGCAGCCTCGCCGCCGCGACTCCCCGGCCAACAAGTGACGGCACCTGAAACCAGGTGCCGTCACCTCCGGAGATCCAATTGTGTGCTGGCCGGCGTCAGGAGGTCTTCTGGGCCCGGCTGAGTCGCTTCATCAGGCGGCTCTTGCGCCGGGCGGCATTGTTGCGATGGATCACGCCTCTGGAGGCTGCCTTGTCCAGCTCGCGCAAGGCAGCCGCGGCGGCCGGCCCGGCGTCGCTTGGGTTGGAGTCGATCGCTCCCCGGGCGTTCTTGACAAACGTCCGGGCGCGGGTGCGGATCACCTTGTTGCGCAACTGGCGCTTTGGATTCTGGCGCTTGCGCTTCTTCGCCGATCGTGTGTTGGCCAAGACTTCCTCCGAACGGATGAATTGCAGGCAGTCAGTTTACCCTTCTCCCGGCCTCTTGTCCAGCCCCTGCGCACGAGGCGAGGGTCCCTGCCGGCCTTGTCCTGAGGGACTACCGGCTGGGCAGGCGGGCAGGGAGCAGGATCTCGAACACCGCTCCACCCGCCGGCCCGTCGATGATGGCGACCGTGCCGCCATGGGCCTCGATCGCCAGCCGGGCGAACGACAACCCCAGGCCGGTTCCACGCCGCCGCCCGGCCACCCCGGGGATCTGCCCGAAACGTTCAAATACCTTCGATCGGTACTCCGGAGGGATCCCCGGTCCGGTGTCGGCAATGGCAATCACCTGCCAGTCGTCCCTCGCACCAATGGAGAGCGCGACCTGGCCGCCTTGGGGTGTGAACTTGAGGGAGTTGTCAAGTAGATTCGACAGGCAGCGGCGAATCATCCCGGCATCGGCCAGGATCGCCGGAAGGTCAGCCTGGATGTCCAGCTCCAGAATGATGCCGAGGGCGTTAGCCTCAGGGATGTACAGGGCGATCAGGTCCTTGCACAGCGCCTCGAGCGAGACGGCCGCCAGTCGCAGCTGAAAATCCCCGCTCTCAAGCTTGGCGAGGTCCAGCAGAGAAGTAACCATCTCCATCATCTGCTGGCAGCTGCGCTGAGACACCGTCAGCGCCTGGTCCGTCAGGGGGGTTCGATCCTCGGGCTGGATGGAAGCCTGGAGCAACTTCAAGCTTCCCAGCACGGCGGTGAGAGGGCTGCGCAGATCGTGGACGATCATCTCGGTGAGCTGTTCCCGGGCGCGATCCAGGGACTTCTGCTCAGAAACATCCCTGAGTACGATCAACCATCCGATCAAGGAGTCCTCGGCGTCCCGCACCGGGGACTCCGTCCGCTCCAGTGACCGCGACCTCGTGTCCTCGATTTCGAACTCGCGGCTGCTGCCGGGTGCGGCGTGGCCTTGGCGCAGCTCATCCAGAAGGCGGTGAACTTCAACCTCGTTGTATCCCAGACGCCGGGCGATCGGTAGCTCTGGATCCGCCAGCGATTTGCCGATGATCTGTCCGGCACTCAAGCCGGTGAGCATCTCCAGCTGGGGGTTGACGATCAGCACACGTCCGGCAACGTCGGCCATCAACATTCCCTCATGGGCCGAGTTGAGCACGGCCAGAAGCCGGTTGTTGCTTTGGGTGATCCTCGAGAACATGGCTGCGCTCTGCAGGGCCACCGCTGCCTGGCTGGCGACGGTCATCGCCATGCGGACTTGTGCGTCTTCGATCGGCACAGCCTGTTCCCACGTCAGCTCGAGCGCGCCCAGTATGTGCTTGCCCGCCAGGACGGGCACAGCCAGGATCGTCAACGGCCCTCGGAGGGATTCTGCTGGCACCCCCGGGTCGGTGCCACCACTTTCGACATCGAGATGGACGAGGCGTCCCTCGGCGACACAGGTCAGGACGTGGCTCGGAGGCTCCTGGCCTTCGTCGAGATCGAGGTGGACCGCCCTTCCGCCGCTGGCGTTTGCCCGCAAGACAAGTCGGCCGGTGTCTGCCTCGGGCAGGTACAGGCGGACTGAATCGGCCCCAAGCGCACTGCCCAGACTCTCCACCACGGCCACGCCAACCGACTGTCCGTCGGAGGTCTGTGCAAGCTCGGCGCTGATCTGGAACAGGAGCGACTGCTCACGCAGCCTGGCCTCCAACTGTTGATACAGCCGCACATTCGCCAAGGCCACGGCGGTTTCGGCCGCGAGCTGAGCCAGGAAGCGAGATTGCTCGCTGTTGAATGCCGCCGGCTGACGGTTTTCCAGCAAGACGACCCCGAGGCGTTTCCCCTGGCGAACGATGGGCGCCGCCAAGACGCTCTCGGTCTGGGGAGTGATCAGTGGTTCGACGCCGGGAATCTCGGATCGTTGGGCGATGGTGAGGGGGTCGTTCCGGTTGCCGAGCCACGCGAGTCGGCTGGACTTCCCGATCTCCGGCTGCCCCAGTTGCAGCTTGCCGGTTCCAGGGATCGGCGCCGCGCGACACCGGGTGTGGAACAACCCGGATCGTTCGTCAAACAGAGCGATCTGACCGACCGATGCCGCGCAGTAGCGCATTGCATGCCCGAGCACGCGTTCGAGAAGCTCCTCCAGACTTAAGGTGCTGTTGATGTCTTGGCCGATGGCTTCGAGGGCGGAGATCTGTGCCAACCGGCGACGAAGTGCCTGGTCGGTCTCGGCGTACTCTCTTGAGATCGAGATCGCTAGCGCCGCCTGTCCGGCCAGGGTCTCCAGCACGGCGCGCTGGTCCGCTGACAGCTGGAGCGGCGTATCGAAGTAGACCGAAACCTGCCCGATGCACCGCTGGGGTGTGGGCAGCGGCAATTGAATCACGGCCCGGATTCCCTCGGACTGTAACAACTCCAGGTAGGCAGGATCCAGGTCCCCGCCATCGCCGGAATTCCAGGCGAACGCGGCTTGCTCCCGAAAAGCGCAGGCACGTTCGCCAGACTCAACGTCAACCACCATTGAGCCTGCCACGAATGCATCGCTCAGGCCGCTGGCACGGGCAAGGAACAGCTGGCCGCGGGACTCGTCGTGCAGGTAGATGGCCAGCCTGCCGGACCCGGCCACCTCCGTGATGGCCTTGGCGATCAGCTCAAGAGTGCGGTCCGGATCGAGGGTCGAACTGAGAGCGGCGGTAACCTGATTGAGAGACGTAAGAATGTCGGCCCGGCTGCGCGCCTGATCGAAGAGGCTGGCGTTCGCTAACGCCGCCGAAGCCTGCCCCGCTAGCGTTTGCATCAGGGAAAGGTCCGCGCTCGAGAATGACCTCCCCGCCTGCTGGTGGAACACTGCCAGACATCCGATGGTCCCCTCGGACGTAATCAGTGGAACTCCAAGCCAGGCTTCCGGTGGGTTCTCCATCTCCGGCATGCCCATGGAGAGCATGATCCGGCGGGCGTCTCGGGAGATCAAGATCGGCGTGCCGGTTTGGATCACGCGGTCGGTCAGTCGATCGGCTGGCGGGCGGGTCGGCCAGGACTGCCGGAGCCTGTTCTCCACGGCCAACGGGTAGGAGATGGTCCGGGATCCTATGTCGAATTGCGCCAGATAGAAGTTGTCCACCCCGAGCAGGGTGGAGACCTGCAGGAAGATCGCGTTGAGGACCGTTTCCTTGTCCAGGCTGGTCTGCATCACCTGGCTGATCTTGCCTAGCGTGGAGAGCTCGCCCAGCCGCCGTTCGAGCTTGCGTTGGGTGAGGATCATCCGGCGCAGGACCGGAGCGAGCCCGGCCGGGACACCGCCGAACACCGCCAGGGCTGCCATGCCTCCCTGTGCGGAGGCCGCCCCGGCCACGGCCGCGTAGGGCAGCGGCAGGAAGGCCAGGGCGGATAAGCTTGCCCACTCCATCTTGCGCAATGCCCGCTCGGGGCCCACGGGCAGAAGCAGCCAGTGAGAGAACACGAAGATGCCAACGAACAGCACCGACACCAGCATCGCCGGCGGGACGGAGCTCGGAGAGGGCTGCAGGCTCCATGCAGGGAGGAGCCAGGCAACCAGCAGCGCCAAGGCCTGGGTAGGGACCGCCTGCGTCAGGGCGTTTCGGGTCCAGCCCCAGGCGAAAGCGGCGGCGCGTGACCCCTCCTGCCCGCGCCACAGGACATCAAGGGCCGCGCCCAGTCCCGTCCCCAGCAGCAAACCCCAGGCAACGGAGGCTGGATTGGGACCGAAGGCCAGGATCAGCGCGGGTATGAATCCCAGGCAGGTTGGCACGCGTCCAATGGGAAAGGGAAAGGCGCAAGTCAGGCCGATCAGCCCGGCGGCCAGGAGCAGGTCCGCCCAGGACGTGGCGGTGGGTGGGAATCGGATCAGGCCGGAAGCCAGAAACCCAAGCCCGACCAGACCGTACACCAGGCCGATGGCTCCGAGGCGGTTGCCGCTGGCCCGAATCGAGCCTCGCCAATCGGGGAGCGGAAGAGTATCAGAATGGTGCGAGGACATTGGCGCCTGCTTCGGCTAGGTGGGCAGGTCGTCCGTCGGTGGCGACACCGGGGTGGGGGTCGGGGTGCGCGTCGGCGTCGGAGTGCGGGTGGGTGTACGCGTCCGAGTCGGTGTCCGGGTTGGCGAGCTGGTGACGCCCCCCAGCGGCGTCGGCGTGCGCGTGGGGGTGCGCGAGGGGGTAAGCGAGAACCTAGGCGTCGCCGTTGCGGCTCTCGTTGCAGTGCGCGTCGGGCGTAGGCCGGTGAGTTCGAACAGGTGCTCTTCCGCCAGGGCGCGCGCCTCGGGTGAGGAGCCTTTCAGAACGAGAATCCAACGCCAGTTGATGATGGCATCCTGGGTCTGCGGCGGATCGAGGCTTTCGTACACCTGAGCGCGCAGTGCGTAGCCGTCGGCCACGCGGCGCTCGACAAGGGTCTCGCTGATGGCGAGATTGAGGAATTCCAGCGCCTGGTTGTGGTCGCCAAGGAGATAATAGGCCTCTCCCAGGGCGATGTGGTTGGCGTAGCTCTCGACCCCAAAGTGCCGGGCACTTAGTAGATCGTCGAGGGCCTTCTGCCCGTCCAGCAACTTCAAGTAAGCGATAGCCCTCGCCAAGTAGGCGAAGGCGTAACGGTCTTTCAGCTCCAGCGATCGATTGGCCATCTCGAGCGCCTGCTCGGGGTCGTTATTCCCGGCGAGGGCCCTTGCAAGATATGCCCACCCGCGCGGGTCCTCCTGCTGGTAGGCCACGAAGGTCTCGAGCGGCCATTGGGCCGAGGCGTACTGCTCAAGTTCGGTGTAGGCACGCCCGACGGCCAGGTAGCCTTCCAACAGGGTTGGGTCGGCGCCGCTGCCCTGCACGGCACTGTCCAGTGCTTGTTGTAGCCGCTCCCGGTTAATCTGGGCTTCGCTCATCCGGACGTAGACCAGAGGCGTGCCGGCCCCTGCATCGATTGCCTGCTGCAGCGTCTCCTCCGCGGTCTTCCACAGGCGCCTGGCTGTCAGGTACTCGGCTTTGGCTAGGTAGGCCTCTGTCAGAAGTGGGTCGGCTTTCATCGCTGCGTCGAAGTCCTCGGGGGCCCGATCCGGACGCAGCTCGAGCAAGGCGAAGGCGCGCCCTACATAGGCCGGGGCGTACTTGGCGAGCAGGATGGCGCGATCGAAGGCTGCGATCGAATCGGCCACGGCGCCGCTGCGGCGCATGGACTCCCCGCGAAGGTAGTGTGCGTCCGGCCAGTCGGGATTCTCCTCCAGGACTTCTTCCATGCGGGCCTGGCTCGCCGCGTAATCGCCGGCAATGAAAGCCGCCACGCCTGCCTCATAGGCTGCGTTGTCTGGTCTCGGGGTTGCGCCAAAGACCGGGGTGGGAGTGGGCGTGGTCTCTACCAAAAAGGCCAGAGGGGTTCCCGCCATTTCGGTCGGGACGGGGGTCCGGAAGACCAGTGTGGATGCCGGCACTGGGGTCAAGGTTGGCGGACCGAATTCGGAAGTGGCGGAGGGTGTTGCGCTCAGCGGTGGTAGCGTCGAGGCCGGAGCGTAGGCTCGCGGCCGGAAGAGGGAGGCCAGTGGGATCGAGACCACACCGACCAGCAGAAGGACCAGCGCACCCAGTCCAACCCCTCCCAGGAACCGCCAGGGCACGGCCAGCCTCCGGCCTGGGCGCCCCCCGGCGGGGGCGCGGACGGAGGTTAGCTTGCGGGGAAGGCGAGCAGCTTGCTGGGCCTCTTTGCCCTCCGGCTTGCGGGCACCGAGGATCACCAGCCCGCGCAGCGCGGCGCGATTGGTCGGGTCAAGCTGGAGAGCCGATTCCAGACAGTAGATCCGCTCGCGGTTGGTGTCGACAACAGAGCTCAGCCAGATCCAGTATTCTGCATTGGCGGAATCGGATCGGACGAGTCGAGAGAACAGCTCCCGGGCTCGTGTTCGGTCGCCGGATCGCGCAGCTGCGATGGCCTCGGTGAGCATGGATTGGGGCGGAACGGTCATGTGCGGCAGCTAGCCCCCTTCAGCTCGTCTAGGATATCGCCAATGGCGGGGGCGCGCCACCCCACTTTGGTATAATGCCGCAGAAGTGTCTCTCTTTCTCGTCCTGGCGGCATTGGCCGCCGGACTGATCTCCCTGGCCGGTTGTACCCTTTCGACGACCGATTCGGCTGCGCCGACCGCGACCTTGCGTCCGTTCGACCGGGCGACCGCGACCCCCACTCGCTCCCTCCGCACACCCACCGTAGTGCCACTGCCGACCGCCGGGCCGTCGCCCACGCCGTTCTCGCATGTTGTCGCGGCCAATGAAACGCTGCTGAGCATCGCCTCACGCTACGGCCTGACGCTCGAGGCGCTGGAAGCGGCCAATCCCGGCATCAATCCACGCCTGCTCAGCATCGGTCAGACGCTGGTGATCCCTGGTCCCGAGGGCACCCCCAATCCGCTGGCGATGGCGGTTGCAACTCCGGTGCCGCTGACGCTTTCAGCCGTCCGCTGCTACCCGCAGGTTACGGGCACTACAACCTGCCTGCTGGCGGCGCGCAACCCAGCCACCCGCCCACCGGTGGAAGGAATGGTCGCCCTGGTGACACTGCTGGACGCGGCCGGTGCGGCCCTGGACACGCGGCCGGCCTACCCAGTGCTGAATCGGCTCGAGCCGGGAGGGACGGTCGTTCTGGTGGCGGACTTCCCTCCGGATGGACCCGAATGGGATCATGCCCAGGCCGCACTCGACACCGCCTTTGAGGCGAACGCCGACGATGGGCGATTTGTCGAAGTGATCGTCAGCCGGGCGTCCCAACACCCGGCTGAGGATCGGATGAGCTGGCGGGTGGAGGGCACCGTCCGCCTCGCGGGTGAGCCGACGAGTGGGGATGAAGGAACCACGGTCGTGTTGGTCGCGTTGGACAGCGGCGACCGTGTTCTCGGGTGCCTAATCTGGGAGCCGCCGGCGCCGCTCTCGGCCAAGGCGGAGACCCCGTTCGACCTGACGGTGTATTCTCTGGGGCCGCCGATTGCCAGCACTGCGCTCCTGACCGAAGCCCAGGTCCCACAACCTGCTCCGCCCTAACCGAATGCCGTCGATCCGGGATCCAGGCGTTTGCTCCTGGGTTCGTCGTTCCCCTCTCGCACCAGGAAATACCCCAGTTCATTGACGCCTCGCGGCCTGGCCCTGTTTGTGCACCCATTGCTATCAACGCGCCGGGGCAAGGTGCCGGGCCGCAAGGCGATTGTCCTGGGTGGCGGGGGAAGGGTAGAATAGCGGGCCATGGCCGAGGTGCGGCGTATTGCGCCTGAAGATCGCAACCAGCTCGCCGGGCTGCTGGACCCTCGTTCGGTCGCCGATGCGCTGCCAGCCTACTACGCTCTTTCCCACCCAGCGGACCGGGTAGCCCTCTTCGCCTACTATCACTCACCGAATGTGCCCTCGGGCTTCGTCGTTCTGGCGCGCACTGGCTTTGACCTGTTTCGCCCCCTGGCCGTCCCTTTTGTGGCTACACCGATGGGACTGGCCGCCCTGTTGGGCGCCGCCCTTGAGCCGGCGCGCCCGGTCATCCTGACATTGCCCATCGAGCAGCGGGAGTGGGTTCAGGATGTGGCCGATTTGGGAAACGCCCTCGTTCTCGATTTGCTGCGAGTCGACTCGAGGTCATACGCCCCGATTCTCAATGTCCTCGTGGTCGAAGCCACGGCGCCGGGCGGGCTGCCTCGCTATGAAATCCGGTCAGGGGGTGTCACGCATGCGGCAGGTGGTTTGAACTGGATCGGAGACCTGTACGCCGAGGTCTACCTGGAGGTCAGCCCGGAGGCGACGGGCAAACCGTATGGCAAGTCCGTGCTCTCGGCGATCACGGGGCGTCTGCTGGCAGAGGGCAAAGTGGCTCTCTTGCGCCTGGAAGAATCCAACGTGGCCGGGCATGTCGACGCCTACGAGATCGGGTTCCGACGTACCGGCGAGCGGAGCATCGTCGGGCAGGCCATGCTCAAAGACATCTCCCCCGTCGCGAGGCCGGGCCTTGGCGCCAACAACCTGGGCATCTCCTGACGAGTTCCTCTGGGGGACCGCGGCCGCCACTCACCAGGTCGAGGGCGACAACATCCACAATGACTGGTGGCTGTGGGAGCAACAGCCGGGGCGAGTCAAGCAGGGGGATCGCTCCGGCAACGCCTGCGAGTGGTGGGGCAGGCGATGGGCTGAGGATCTCGGCCACGCCGACAGCACCGGGCAGAGCGCGCAATGGCCGTCGATTGAGTGGAGCCGGGTCGAGCCGGAGCCCTTGACCTGGGATGACTCGGCGTTGGGTTACTACCGCCAGATCCTGCAGGGCGCCCGCCGCCGCGGGCTGACGGCTATGGTCACACTGCATCACTTCACGCATCCCCGCTGGCTGGCCGAGCCGGGAGGATGGCTGAGCGACGATGCTGCCCCATCGGCCCGCCAGCCGCGGCCCAGCGTCGACGTCTGCGGTCAGATCCACAAGAAAAGCCACCTTTCGACAAACCCAGTCGAGCAGTACGCGCCGCAGGTCTTGGCGCGCCTCCTCTCCACCGACCACACCGACGAGATCGCCGTCGGCCAAGCCAGGGGTCCACAATGATCGTCGGACGCGGAGTATGCCTCTTCCTATTCGTTTGTGCGTTGGGATCGGGTGCGCAGTCTCCGTTGGCAGGCGACACGCCGCCTGCCCCAGCCGACTCTCCGGACTCAGGACGCAGGCTGCCTGGAAGCGCAGGCCGGGGCTCGCCCGGCCACGACGTGTCGACACTCGTGCCCGCCGATCCGCCGGCAAGGACGCACCAGAGTTCAATTGACGAGGCGCCGGATGAACCGCCTCCTTTTCGACTACCCTTCGCGGGACCACCTGGCCCAGACACGTGGCTCTTGGAGCAGGCCTACGGCAACACCGTCTTTGCCTTTCGCGAGCGTACAAGCATCTACTGGGCAGGACAGGGGCTGCACTTCGGGGTGGACCTTGCGGCGCGATGCGGCACCCCGGTGCTGGCGATCGGGGATGGCATCGTGGACAAGGTCGATAGCATCTACCACGGTGCAGGCCCTCACAGCGTGATGATTGACCACCCGAACGGTTACGCCTCGTTCTATGGGCATCTGCTGGCCCGATCGCAGCTAGTCGAAGGACAGCAGGTGAAGTCAGGGGAGGTCGTCGGATTGAGCGGCGATCCGGACCTGACGTGCACATCTCGCCCGCATCTCCACCTGGAGATCCGCAATGCACCCTCCCACGGCCGGGCCTTCAACCCGTTGTCGCTGATCGATGCCGACTGGGACCGGATCGCTCTCATCGGCGCCTATCCGTTGGGGTTCGAGCAGGACTTGAGCCAGCCCTCGCGGTGGATTCGCCTTGGCGACCAGCCGGACATCATCTTCGGCGAACACCTGCTCAATGAGTATCCTCTCGCCTGGCCGCCAGATTGGTAGCAGCAGTAGCATGCGAGCCCTGAGCGCCGTCTTCTTGCTTCTGGCTCTTCTGGCCGCGCCGACGTGGACAGGCGCTGGCTCGCCTGGTCCGGCACAGGAAACCTCCCCTGACTCTGGCGCCGTTCCCGGGCCGACAGCTACTGCTACCAGCCCGATCCTGCTCCCTTCGGCCCCAACCCCGACCCCGCCGGCAGGCGAGCGCATCCTGGTTGACGAGAGCTGGTGCTGCACGCGGCTTTTCTGGTCCCCCGATTCCTTATGGGTTGCGTTCGTCGCCAAACCAAAAGGGGTGACCGAAGCCGGGATCTTCGGCGCCGCCGTCGATGGCACCGGGGTGCGCAGGTTGTTCCCGATCGTGGGCGCCCTGGCGCCGGATTGGTCTGCCATGGCCTACCCGCGCGAGGGTAAGACGATCGTGCAGGACACGGCCACCGGCCGTCGCTGGGCGGTGCCTTCGGGCGGGAAGGCTGTGCGCTTCTCCCCCTCTGGCCTGAAGATGGCCTGGGAGTCCGGCTCCGACGGCTTCACCCACCTCGATCTGCGTCGCCGCGTGGTGTGGCTGGCAGATCGAACCGGAAGCAACGTGCAGCGTATCGTCACGACCTATGGCGGAGGCCTGGTCGGCTGGTCGGTGGGGGAGGCCAACCTGCTTGTCTCCGGGCGGTTAAGTGCGGACGGGCCAAGCGGATTGTGGAGCATCCCGCTGGCGGGAGGCGATCCGCAACTGCTGGTCGGAGTCGAAGGCGTACGTGATCCGCTGCTGTCGCCGGATTCCAGCTGGGTGGCGTTCTACGTCGCCTTCGGCGCCGACCCGTCTCAGGACGGAGTGTGGTTGGTCAAGACGGATGGGTCAGCGGCAAAGCGTCTCGACCTCTTCGGCGCCTACCGCTGGAGGTCTTCCGACCAGTTGCTGCTCATCCCTCTGGATCTTGCGGCGCCACAGGTGGAGCTGATCCAGATTAACGCAGCCAGCGGGGCCGAGGCTCGATTGCCCCTCCCGGGGTCGACGGTCGATATTGCGGGCGGCGACTGGCAGCCGTCGCCGGACGGCAACTGGATTGCATACGTCTCAGCGCAGCAGGGGGAGGTCAGGCTTGTTCCCTTGCCGTAGGCCGGCCGTCTGCGGTCGGGGCTTCAACAGCGCATGGCGGCGCGGGTGATATAATCCCTCGCCCACAGGCGAGCGATCAGTCTCCGAGGAGAGGTTGCGTAGTCTGGCCTAACGCGCGCGCCCGGAGAGCGCGTGAGCCGAGAGGCTCCGTGGGTTCGAATCCCACCCTCTCCGCCTCAAAAGGGGTGTCAAAGAAGTGCCGTGGCACGACAATGGGGCTGTCCAGCAAGGTGGCTTGGGCAGCCCCGCTTGTGTTTGCCATCTCGACGGGGAATTCCTCAGGGAAGCGTGAGTAGCCAGGAGCGCGGACACGCGCTCCTCCGGTGTACCCAGTCACGCCTGCGTCACCAGCCGCGGTAAGGAAGGGGCCAGCCGATGGTTCACGCCCTGCTGCCAGCCGCCGGCGCGGCGCTTGCGTTGTCAGAGCGGGATTGGGACGGCATGCTTCGCCTGTGGGCCCGGGTCGTCCGGCGCGGCGGAGCGCATCGAACCCGGTCAGGTCCGAGAGGAAGCAGCGATAAGGTGATTGCCCCGGGTGCCGCCGATCTTCGACCTGTGCGACTGCTTCTCGAACTAACGGCACCTGGCACACGCAATCCAACGACCGACGGGGACCCTCTGGTATACTGCCCGCGCCATGCGGGAAACGTGGAGGAACTGGCTCGCAGGTCCGCGTCCTTGGGCCGCGTTGCCCGCGCTGGGAGTCGCGGTGGCCGGGGTGCTGATCCTGGCCGCGGCAACGCAGCGCCCCTATTCTGTCATTGTCGATGGGGAGGCCAGGATCGTCTGGTCCCACGCCCGCACGGTTGGGGGCGTGCTCGCTTCCGCAGGCGTCGGGCGGCGGGCGGGGGATGAGACGGTTCCGCATCGAACCGCTCGTGTCCTGCCGGGCGATCGGATCTTTCTGGCACGTGCCTCGGATGTCGAGATCCTCGGCCCCTCCGACGCCAAGACCATCGCAAGCGCCAGCCTGGTCCCGGCCAACCTGCTGGCGTCAGCCGGGATCAAGCTCTTCCCGGCTGACCTGGTGTGGGTGGACGGTCTGCTGGTCACAGATCCGACGGAGAGCCTGACGGCCCGGCCGCACAGACTGCGGTACGAGCCAGCGTCACGTGCCAGCCTCCAGGTGGATGGTGTGGCACGCAGCCTGACGACGGCCGCCCGCAGTCTGGCCCAGGCTTTGGAGCAAACCGGCGATCACTGGTACGAGGCCGATTCGTTCGGCGCCGATCCTTCGGCGTCTCTGGCTGGGACATCCGAGGTTCGACAATCCGTTGCGCTTTCGATCGCGACCTATGGTCGTACTCTGCTCACTCGGGCCGTCGGGCCCACGGTTTCGGCTGCGCTTCTCCAGGCAGGCGTCCCACTGCAGGGGCTGGACCGGGCCTCGCCGGAGGCACAAGCCGCGCTTCCCGGCAATGGGAACATCTCTGTGGTCCGGGTGAGGGATGAAGTCCTGATCGAGCAACAACCCATCCCGTATGAGACGACCTTTGAGCCCGATCCGGAAGGTGCGATCGACACGCAGAAGGTCGTCGATCCTGGAGCCTACGGCATCAACGCCAATCGAGTGCGGGTTCGCAAGGAGGACGGGATCGAGGTGGCTCGCCAGATCGAGGGGGAGTGGGTTGCGCGTGAGCCCGAGCCTCGGGTCGTCGGTTACGGCACGAAGATCGAATTGAAGACGCTCGACACGGAATACGGGCCGCTGCAGTACTACCGGGTCGTACCCATGTATGCCACATCTTATTCTCCCTGCCGGCTTGGCATTCCGGAGTGCGACAACATTACCGCCAGCGGCGCGATTCTTAAGAAAGGCATAGCAGCTGTTCTGGTGCGGTGGTATCGGTACATGGCCGGCAGCCAGGTGTATGTGGCCGGGTATGGCATTGCCACCATTGCCGACACCGGTGGAGGAATCCCCGGACGCTTTTGGATCGACCTGGGTTACGAGGATCACGACTACAAGTCGTGGCACGATTGGGTCACCGTCTACTTCCTTGCCCCCGTTCCGCAGAACGTCATGTGGGTACTCAATTGAAGATGACTGCCAAGGCGCAGCCGGGTTGATTCCTGTGGCCAACAATCTGGCCGCGGCCCGGGATCGCCTGCTGCAGACTGCCACGACGACGGTTTCGCGACAGGGGGCGAGGGACTGGCTGCTGGCGTCGGCCGACCAGGGACTGATCAGCCTCTCCAACTTCCTGGCCGGAATCTACCTCGCCCGTTTGCTCGACCCCACTCAATTCGGGGTGTATGCAGTCGGATTCCTGTTGCTGCACGGGGTCGGCGCCATCCAGGAAGGTGTTTTCCTCCAGCCGATGAGCACCCTGGGCGCGATGATGGACTCGCGCCGCTTCGGCCGCTACCTGAGTGCAATTGGCCTTCTGCAGATTGCAGAGGCTGTCGTGACCGCGCTCGCGGTCGCTGTGGGCGGATGGATCCTGACCGCGCTGGGGAATGACACGGCCGGGCCGACGCTTTTCGGCCTGTGGTTCGTGTTCCTAGTCTGGCAACCGCAGGAGTATCTGCGCCGCCTGTTCTATCCTGGCCGCAAGCTCGGGCAAGCCGTGGTCAATACGGCTCTGGCCTCCGTCGTCCGACTGGGTGTCCTGTGGTGGTTTGGCAGCAGCGGGCGCCTGACTGGCATCTCAGGCATGGACGCAATCGCCTGGGGGTCTTTGGCAGCCATCCCGCTGGGGCTTTGGCAAGCGCGAAGCTATTGGACGAGGCGTTCGCTTGCAGTCGGGGAGGCCGCCAAGGAGAACTGGGCGTTTGGCCGTTGGGTCCTCGGCGGGCAGCTTGCCTCCTGGGTGTCGCTGGAAGTGTATCCGATCCTGGCGGCCGGGTTGGTCAGCTTTGCCGCAGCGGGCGCCTACCGGGCGGTCCAGACCCTGGTCGCACCGGTTCACGTAGTCATCGCCGCCCTCGATCCGTTTCTGACCCCTCGCGCGGCCAGGGCAGAAACGCGGGTCGGGCGGGCAGCCTTGCGGCGGGTATTGCGACTGGCGTTTCTTGCTCTGGGAATCCCCGTCCTGGGCTACCTCATCCTTGTCTCCGTGGCTGCCCCTCGGCTGCTTCAGCTTCTGTTCGGGGACAAATACCTTGCCTACGCGCCGGCAGTGGCCCTGTTCTGTGTGCAGTACGGCTTGTGGTTTGCGTACTTCCCTTACCAGGTGGGATTGAAGGCGCTTCAGCGCACGCGCCCGATCTTCCTCGCCCACGGCCTGGCGATCGTGGCAATGATGACTCTCGGCATCGGGCTGGTCAGCTGGCTTGGTGTGTACGGGGCGGTCTTGGGTCAAGTAATCAACGGGTTGATAGCACTGGTGGTCATCGCCCGCGCATGGTTTCGGGAGAGCCGTGTCGTCGCAGATCCCCCCGCCCGGCAATTGTCAGGGGAGGGGACGAGTGGGCACGGATCACCTGGCTAGCCGGAGGATCGGACCGCACTCCGGGCGCGCCCACGAATCAGCGCCGGCTTGAGCTTGCCCTCCCATCCGGGCCTCCACCGCCACCAGAACACCACAAGAAACGCTAAGACCATCAACCGAAGATCGAACAGCAGACCGGCATGCTGCACGTACAGCCGGTCGAATCTCAACTTCTGTCTGGGAGTCAGGTAGTAGTCGCCGGCGACCTGTGCCAGACCGGCCAAACCAGGCCGGACCCAATGGCGATCGCAGTATTCCGGCATGGTCTGCAGGTACAGGAGGACCAGGATCGTGCGCTGCGGTCGGGGACCGACGAAGCTCATGTCCCCGATGAGGATGTTTACCAACTGAGGGAGTTCGTCGAGCGCTGTCTTGCGAAGCAGGCGGCCCACGCGAAGTGCACGGGCATCGTCCTCCTGAGCGAGGACCGGACCGGAGGCCTCCTCTGCGCCGTGGACCATCGTCCGGAACTTCCATTGGCGGAAAGACCTGCCGCCCAACCCTACGGAGTTCTTCACAAAGAAGACGGGGCCAGGGTCCTCCATCCAAAGCAATAGAGAGAAGAGTAGCAATTTGTTCGTTTGTCATATTTATATTATATATTAGTAATGAATTTGTTATTGTCTTTTTTGAA
>CAZBJQ010000006.1:0-44396 GCA_964492235.1 uncultured Anaerolineaceae bacterium
GTAGGCAATCTCCCCTAGAAACGCGAATGGGGCCGCCCCTTTTGGGACAGCCCCACCCGCCAGAGGAATACATCCCCCTCCCCCTGCGGGCCTAGCAAGGGCTCGAGAATCGGCTCGTGCAGGGGGAGGGGGCCCGACGTGCGTTTCCCCCCCTTTTTTCTTCTGCACCCTGTTAGTACACCGGAAGCGCCGGGTCCACCTGCTCTGCCCAGGCGTTGATCCCACCTCGCAAGTTCTTGACCTTGCGGAAGCCGGCGCCCGCCAGCAGTTCCAAGGCCCGGGCCGAGCGCGTGCCCGACTTGCAGAACACGACCATCTCCCGGGCGCTGTCCAGCTCATGCAGGCGGGAGGCCAGCGTGCCCAAGGGGATCAGTTCAGCACCGGCGATCTGGGAGATCTCCAGCTCATGCGGCTCCCGCACGTCGATCATCCATACATCCTCGCCTCGTGCCATGCGCTGGGATAGATCGTGGGGCTCGATCTCCCACTCAGCCGGCAGCCCGCTTCCCTCCCGGTCGTGGCCAGGGACTCCGCAGAAGGCTTCGTAGTCGATCAGGTGGGTCACTTCCGGGTCCGCGGAGCACACCCTGCAACGTGGATTCTTCTTCAGCATCAGCTCGTCGAACGACATCGAGAGGGCGTCGTAGACCAGCAGCTTCCCCATCAGCGGCCGGCCGATGCCCAGCAGGACCTTCAGGGTCTCGGTCGCCTGCAAGGTTCCGATCGTTCCCGGGAGCACGCCGAAGACGCCCCCTTCGGCGCAGGATGGCACCAGTCCCGGCGGTGGAGGCTCGGGGAACAGGCAGCGATAGCACGGGCCGTGATCGGCCCAGAACACGCTGACCTGCCCTTCGAAACGGAAGATCGAACCATAGATGTTCGGTTTGTGCGTCAGCACACACAAATCGTTCACCAGGTAGCGTGTCGGGAAATTGTCGGTGCCATCAATGATTACATGAAAGGGCTCGGCGATTCGGAAGGCGTTATCCGAGGTGAACGGTTCGTCGTAGGCATCGATCTGGATGGACGAATTGATGTCGAGCAATCGGCGGCGCGCCGACTCGACCTTGCGCTCCCCCAGTGTCGACATCCCGTGTACGATCTGGCGCTGGAGGTTGGTGAAGTCTACCCGGTCATAGTCGACCAGGCCGATACGGCCGACGCCGGCGGCCGCCAGGTACATCGAGACCGGGGAGCCGAGTCCCCCGGCGCCAATGATCAGCACGGAGGACTCCTTCAGCTTTTGCTGGCCCCCCAGGCCGACCTCCGACATCAGCAGGTGCCGCGAGTACCGCAGAATCTCCTCGTGAGACAGGGGCTGTGTTGGTTGGGATGTGCGTTCGGACATTCGCCTTGCCTCCAGGCGTCGATTGGATTCTACTCTTGCGCCTGCGCCGGGTGCCCGGCCTGCCGTGGAGTCTCCGCAACGGTTACGCCGATGGCATGCAGCTGGCCCAACAGCTTGGCGTCGGAGGCGACACCGTGGTTCACGCCCCGCGGCCGGCCCCGTGAATCGATGAGGAAAGTCGTCGGCACGGCCAGCACGCCCCAGGCGTCCGCCAGGTCGGGTTGCCGACTGGCATCGATCTGGATGACCTGCAGGTCAGGACCGACCATCTGTCGCAGGCGCTCGAGCGCAGGCCGCTGGAGAGTCAGACACGGCTGGCAGGTGGGCGTGGTGAAGTACAGTATCGCCGCATAGCCGAGGCGGTACCCGGGCAGACCGATCGCTGTGCCGGATCTCCGCCGGAGCAGCACCCCATTAACCAGCCGATAGGCGAGGACTGCCAGCAGGATCAGCCCCAGCGCCAGAACGACTCGTTCGATCATGGCCGGGCTTGCGGTCGTCGGCCTGGCAGGGTGCCGGCGGGCGGTGCGACAGTGAACCCAGGTACCCTGGCTCGCTGCAGCCAATAGTAAATAGCACAGCCTACGCAGAACCCCGCGAACAGGTTGGCAGCCGCCAACGCAATCACGAGCCAACCCAGCGCCCAACCTGCCATGGGCCCGCCTGCCAGCAGCGCCGCCAAAGCAACCCCGAGAAAGGCTGCGCCGACACCCTGTGCGAAGCGATGCGGCTGCGATTGATCCGGGAGCACTTCAGGCTGAACCCAGTGCAGCTTGCGCACCAGGCGGTACACCGCCAGAAATCCAGGGCGGCCAACCAGTGTGCCAACCAGCATGACCGCGCCCACGAACCCCAGCAGCCAGGGCGCGTCCAGGATGAAGGCGGCCAGCAGCAGCAGGATGATCGAGGCCTGATTGACCCTCAGGGCAGCATGGTCGACCAGTCGCAGAGCGGTGAGGGTGCGGTCGCTGCCCCCGGCGATGCTGGGAACGATCATCAGCCGATCCCCCGGCTTCAACGGCGTCGCCTCTCCCTGCAGGCCCCGCACGTCCTGCTCGTTGACGAAGAGATTGACGTAGGCGCGCAGCCCGCCGGTCTCGTCGAACAGGTGCGGGCGCAGGGTGGGGTAGCGGCCGGTCAACTGGGTCAGGGCGTCCTGAACGGACGGAGACTCCAGCGAGACATCCTTCTGGCCTTCGGCAAATGGCCGGAGCGCCGAAGGGATACGAACAGCGATCATTTCGCCTCCGCAGGCAGGATCACCAGCCGCTCTTCCTGCATCTCTTGACGGTCGTCGGTCAGCCGCCACGAGCGGCTCTCAACCGCGCGCCCTTGTTGGACGGTGGTGATGACATAGGAGTAGAACGGCAAGGCCCAGGCCCGGTCGTAATCGGACGGGCGGGCCGGATGATCAGGGTGAGAGTGGTAGACGCCGAGGATCTCCAGGCCGAGCCGGTCGGCCTCGCCTTCGGCCCGTAGCATGTCCTCGGCCGATAGGCGGTAGCGACGACTGCGTGCCCCCTCCTCGAAGGAGTTCGCCAGCGCCAACAAGCGGTTCGCCGTCCGTCGCTCGCCTTCGAGTGCCCCCAGGAGCAGGCCTGCCCCTTCGTGCGGGTAGTTCTGCTGACCGTCGGACCAGATCTGATCGAGGAGGGACTGCGGAAGGTTGAGTGTCATCGGGCGCTCCAAAACGGCGCATCGAGGTACTTCCATCCGGCATCGGGGAACAGTGCCACGACCGTGCCCTGTTCGATGGATTCACAGATGTCCAGCGCAGCCACGGCCGCCGCCGCCGCCGAAACCCCGACCAACAGCCCTTCTTCGCGCGCCAGGCGGCGGGTCATGGCATAAGCCGACTCGGTCGACACCTGGATGGTCCGATGGGGGATGGTGTCATCGAAGATGAGTGGAATGTGGCTCGAGGCCAGATGCTTCAACCCTTCGAGTCCATGGAGCGGGCCATCCGGCTGCACGCTGATGCACTCGACCTGTGGAAGCGCCTGGCGAAGGTAGCGGCCGACACCCGTCATGGTCCCGGTCGTCCCCAGGCCGGCCACGAAATGGGTCAGCCGACCATCCGTCTGGCGGACGATCTCCGGCCCCGTCCCATGGTAATGGGCGCGCCAGTTAGCGGGATTGCTGTACTGGTCAAGATAGACGTACTGCTCGGGAGACCGCTCCGCCATCTCGGCCGCCACCAGGCGCGCGCCTTCCGTTCCTTCCGTCGGGTCGGTTGTGGTCAGCTCGGCACCGAGGGCGCGCAGGACTTGGAAGCGCTCCTTGCTGGCGTTGGCCGGGATCGCCAGATGCACGCGTAACCCGAGTGCGGCAGCGTAGGTTGCATAGGCGATCCCCATGTTGCCGGAAGTCGAGTCGAGAAGGGTCTGTCCTTCGCTCAGCCGACCCGACGCCAGCGCATCTTCCAAGATGCTGACGGCCGGCCGGTCCTTGACGGAGCCGCCGGGATTGAACCACTCTGCCTTCGCCAGCAGCCTGACATGCGGCGGCAGGCGCGCCGACAGGCGCTCCAGCGGAATCAACGGGGTGTTGCCGACCCAGCGCGTCAGAGGGGAGGTCGGCATGGCTTGCCCAGCCATCGGGGTATCGTAGACGGGCGTCGGATGCATCATGAGCTCCTGGAAAACAACACGGCCAACAGGCTGCATGGCACGGCATGCCAGGTCCGCAAGGCCATCGATCTGCGGGGGGAGCCGTCCAGCTTGTGTTGGCCGAGGGCCACAGCGAGAACCACGCTGCGGCGCCTACCCTTGGTCGCTATCTGTGCGGGACGGTGATCACCCCCGCCCGGGACACATGCAGGTCATGTCGAGCCTCATTTATATGACATTCTTGATAAATATTAGTCATTTGCGCCCAGTCTGTCAAGGGGGCGGCAGCAACTGTCCCAGGAGCCCATGCCGACCTCGTCGGCTTCCAGTGGGTGCCTGCCGGACCGGCGGAGCGCTTGCCTGGCACGGCGCTTGCAGGCTGAGGGTGACTCGCGGGCGGTGGTGCGGCCAGTGCTCCGCTTGCTATAATCGTCCTCGGGAAGCGATGTAGCGATGTGGAGAGGCCTTCTCCCGGGATCGGATCGAGCCCAACAGGAACAGACGGCGCGGCTTGTGCTGCGCCACCTGTCGATCACGCTCGGGGCGGCGTTCGTTCTCGCCACGGTCTTCACCGCCTGGACGCCCGCCAGCTTGAACCCGAGCGACCTGGTCGGCCAGCTGCTCCTCGGGATCGAGCAGGAACCAGGCGCCGGACAGCCCTCGGCCGTCAACCTGCCTGCGTTGTTTGGTCCGCAATCGAGCGTAGTCGGGATTGTCGCCGGGCACTCCGGGATCCACCCTGATTCGGGGCTCCAGGATCCGGGGGCAGTCTGCCCCGATGGATTGACCGAGGCCGAGGTCAACCGGGAGATCGCCGAGCTGGTGGTGCGCGGGCTGGAGGGGGCAGGGATCGAGGCCGATCTGTTGGACGAATGGGATGAGCGCCTGGGAGGCTACCGGGCTGCGGCCCTGGTGTCAGTCCATGCCGATGCCTGCGTCTGGATCAACGAAGAGGCGACCGGCTACAAGGTGGCGGCGGCGCCGGATTCGCCGACGCCGGAGCGTGCAGCCAGGCTGGTGGCATGCCTGGAGGATCGCTACGGCCGCACAACCGGCCTGCGCTTCCATCCGGGCAGCATTACCCGAGACATGACAGAGTATCACTCCTTCTACGAGATCCACGGCCAGACGCCAGCAGCGATCATCGAAACGGGCTTCCTCTACCTGGACCGCGAGTTTCTCACCTCTCAGCCAGACCAGGCTGCCAACGGCATCGTCGACGGCATCCTGTGCTATCTGAACAATGAGCCGATCGACCTCGACCCCGCGCAAGCTCAACCATGACCGAAGCCGGCGGAGAGCAGCAGGAGGGGTACGCACAGGCCCTCGAAGCCGCCCGGATGGCGCTAGAGCGGGGGGACAAGGCCACGGCGCGCCGGATGGCCCGGCGGGCGGCATCGCTCCATCCGAGGGCGGAGGCCGCCTGGCTCTACTTGGCTGCCGCCTCCGAGCCGAGAGCCGGGCTGGCCTATGCCGCTCGCGCCCTCGAAATCAACCCAAAGAGCCGAACGGCCCGCAAGGCGATCCGCTGGCTGGTCCGGCGGCTTCCTGCTCCAGAGCAGAAGGCGGCGCTGAAGGAAGAGCGGATCCCGGAAGACATCGGGCTGCGTATCCTGCCTCTCGACGCACTGTCCATCCGGCGCTGGTTCTCCCCGGCGATTCTTCTACCGACCATGATCCTGGTGGGTGGCATGGCCATCTGGTTGGGAGGGCAACCGGCCGATGCCCGCCAGCCGCAGCTGGCCCCACCATTGGCCGACAAGGCCAGCCTGACGCCAACTCCGACCGACACACCTACCTTGACGCCGACCCCCACCGAAACGCCGACGCCCACGCCGACCTCCACGCCCACAGTAACGCCGACCCGGACCCCGAGGCCAGATGTTTCGTGGCAGTACAGCTTAGACCCCAACGAGCTGGCGGAGGAAGAACGATGGGTCGATGTCGACCTGGGGGCGCAACGCGTGACGGCCTACGAAGGCGCCAACGCCGTCCGGACCTTTGTCACCTCGACCGGGACCTGGAAGCATCCGACCGTCACCGGCCAGTTCCGGATCTATCTCAAGTACCTTGCGACCCCGATGGCCGGCCCGGGATACTACCTGCCCGGAGTCCCCTTCACGATGTATTTCTACCGCGGCTACTCCCTGCACGGCACCTACTGGCATGACAACTTCGGGACGCCGATGAGCCACGGATGTGTCAACCTGCGGACGCCCGATGCCGAGTGGTTGTACGCCTTCGCCCCGATTGGGACGCTGGTCAATGTCCATCCATGACGGCGCTCATCTTGCACTCAGAGGACCGTGATGAGGCGGAAGAGCCAATCATGTCGGGCCTAACCGAACTCCCCGATGCGCTGAGCCGGCGGGATTTCCTGCGCGCAGCCGGCATGGGTCTGCTTTCGCTCGGGGTCCCCTTGACCGGAGGCGAGCCGTCGGAATCCATGCCGGCCGGACAGCTCGGCCGGGTCGCCGAGCCGACGATGGATGTGTACCGCACGCCCTCGTTCGGCGCCCGCAGGGTGAAGACCTTGCGGCGTGATGACCTGATCCTGCTCGAATCCGCAGTCGTCGGCGATCGTCTCCCTGAGCACAACCGTGTGTGGTATGAGATCGACGGGTTGGGCTTCGTGCACTCGTCCGGGATCCAACCCGTACGCAATCAGCCCGCCCAGCCGCTGAGGCAGGTCCCCTGGACGGGGCTGCTGATGGAGGTGTGCACGCCCTTCGTCGACGCCCATGCGAGGCCGGATCCTTCCTCCGACCGCCAGTACCGCTTCTACTTTGAGACCACCCACTGGGTGACAGGAGTCAGCAATGATGAGTACGGGCGTGAGTGGTATTGGGTTGACGACGACAAGTACAACTCCGTGTACTACGCCAGGGCCAAGAACTTCCGCCCGATCCCGCTCTCGGAGTTGACGCCGATCTCCCCCGACGTTCCGGCGGAAGAGAAGCGCATCGAGGTCAGCTTGGGGCAGCAATGGGTGCAGTGCTTCGAAGGTTCGGATCTGGTGTTCACCACGCGAGTCTCCACCGGGCCGCCGCTTGAGGACGGAGGCTTTGTTACCCCCGAGGGCAGCTTCGTGACGTTTCGCAAACGGGCCTCACGCCACATGGCTGTCGGCAACCTGGCCAGCGGCTACGACCTGCCCGGCGTTCCCTGGGTCGCCTACATCACGGGCGATGGAGTCTCCTTCCACGGAACCTACTGGCACAACGACTTCGGGGTTCCCCGCAGCCACGGCTGCATCAACATGACTCCCCAAGCCTCGAAATGGCTCTACCGCTGGACCCAGCCTGTCGTTCCTATGTACGAGCGGCAGGTGTGGGTAGACGCCGGGACACAGGTTCTCATCAAGATCTAACGCACCGCCGCTAGAATCAAGGAGGCGGCCGCAAGGGCCCGCTACCGAAAAGGGCTTCGACGCCAACATTTGTGCTCCCGCAGCGCGGATAGGCGGGGGGGACAGAAAGGTGCTGTGCCGGTGGGCTACAGGACGATGTTCGAAGGTTTGGTAATTGATGAGGCCGAGCAACCCGTGCAGGTGGTGCAAATCGGGGAGCAAGCCTTCTACGTGGTCAACGACGGCGGTTTCCTGCGGCATATCGAGAGCGATGCGGTGGACCGGCAGGTGATGGCGCATCTATTTGAAATGATCCGTGGCAACGAGGATCTGATCGCCAAGGGGACGATGGAGATGATCGGTCAGGAGGACATATTCACCAAGGCCGCCATCGAGACGTCGCTGCGCCAGGCGCAGGATCAGGCCGATGCACTGCTCCGGCAGGGCTTGCCGGAGGAAGCGCGCCTCTATCTGGGGATGGTCGGCTTCCGGGTAGTCATCGACGTCCACGGAACGGTAATACGGGTGGAACAGCCGCAGGCGTCGGAGCCGCCCGATTCGCCGGAGTAACTCCGCCAGCTGGCTTCAGCCTCCAACGATTCGCTTACGCCCCCGTTGTAGAATGGTGCATCCCAGGAGGTCATGCCGTGGGTCTGTCAGAACACATCCAAGATGTCAACGAGAGCACCTTCGAGCAGGATGTCTTGCTGCGGTCGCACGAAGTTCCGGTGGTGGTGGATTTCTGGGCGCCGTGGTGCGGGCCTTGTCGATCGCTGGGACCGCTGCTCGAGCGGCTGGCGATTGAAGGCGGAGGGTCGTTCCTGCTGGCCAGAGTCAACGTCGATGACAACCCCAGCCTGGCGGTGCGCTATGGCGTGCAAGGCATCCCGGCCGTAAAGGGATTCCGCAACGGCGAGGTCTCCGGCGAGTTTGTCGGAGCCCAGCCTGAACCCGTCGTGCGGCGATTCCTCGAGAAGCTCGCGCCGGGTCAGGTCCAGCAGCAGTTGCAGGAGGCAGCGGTCCTGCTCGGCACGCGCCACTGGGCGGAAGCCGAGAGGGCCTACCGCTCCGCGCTGATGGATGCCGAGGGTAGCGCCCCCGCCGCCCTCGGCCTTCTCAAGTGCCTGATCATGCAGGGCCGCGGCGGGGAAGCCCTCGACGTCCTTTCCGAGTTCCCGCCAGGAACAGAATGGGCGGAAGCCGAGAAGCTCAGGCCATTGGCCAAGCTGCTGGCCGAGGTCGAGGGGAATGGCGAGCGGCCGGAGGACGATCCGTTGGCGGCGCAACTGTACCAATCCGCCCGCTTGCTGTCCAAGGGAAACCTGGAGGCCGCCATGGACGGAATGCTGGACATCCTCCGGCAGGATAAGAACTACCGCAAAGGCTTGCCGAAGAGCATCCTGCTCGCCATCTTCGCCCTGCTAGGCGACAACGATTCGCTGACGCGCCTGTACCGGGAAGAACTGGCCTCGATCTTGTTCTGACATGCCCGGCAGGGAAGAAACAGGAGCCGTTCAAAAAGCCCGGCCCAGGACCAGGAAAACGCGCGGTGTGGGGTTTGTCCCACACCGCGCGATCCTTCCCCTCACCGGATTGCTTTCCGGCCAAGCTCAGTGGCCCCAGGGCCGCAAGTCCGGACCGGACGGACCTGCGTCGGCCAGACCGTCGGCTACTTCCCGGAAGGCCCCTCCAGAACTAGCGAACCCCATGTGGTCGGGTTGAGCAGCTTGCGAGTCGAGACGCTCGACACCATGCTTTGCTGCAGGGCGGCTCCCGGCTTGTCGTTGTCCGAAAGCGACAGGGCGAACCCGTACACGACGCCCTCTGTCGGTGTGATCCCAAGAACGCTCCAAGGGATGGCGGCCTCGAGGGCATAGCCTTCACCGGCAGCTTTCGCCTTCACAGTCACGCTGCTCAACCTGCCGGCGGAAGCCGACGGGTACCAGCGATAGGCTTCCGGGGCAATACCGCCGAAGTTGCCGGCGGACAGGCCGATCTGAAAGTCATCGCTGGTCAGGTAGGTCGAGGCGAAGTCGAGCGCAAGCTGAGCATCGAGCTGGATCTCGACGTCATCCCCGCGGTAGAGCCTGGCGCCTGTGGCTGTCTGCACGTGCTTGTCATCCCGCACCCCGATGGCAAGGTAAAGGGCGTTCGAATCCCATCCGACGTAGTAGGAGGCTGAGGCGTCTGCGCTGCCGCTCCAGTTTGTGGCGCCGAAGACAACCTGATCCGAGGCGTAGATGTTGGACGACCAATCCGCCAGGTCGCCGTCCAAGATCGGCGGCGCGGAGAGACGGGCTGCCCGAACGGGCGTCCCATTCGGTCGCAGCTTGGATGGGTCGAGCGTCGGGGTCGACGCGGGCACCAGCGAGGCGGTGGGTGCGAGCGGTATTTCGATCAGCGGAGTGGCTGTCGAAACCAGGGCGGGCGCCTCGGTCGCGGTCGGCTCGAAGATAGCGGTCAGGGTGGCATTCGGCGTGGGGAAGACGATCGGTGTCGGCGGTGTCATGCCGGGAAGCGCACAGGCAGGGATCACCAAGATGGTGGCGGCGAACAGAACCCAAAGCTTGTTGACCTTCATTTCCTCAACTCCTCGCTTGGCCTTTGTGAAGCGAGCCAGCGCCTGCTTGACCGAGTGGGGCGGGCGGGAATCGAACCCACACGAGGTCACCCTCAAGGGATTTTAAGTCCCCCGCGTCTGCCAGTTCCGCCACCGCCCCCGTCCGAGGATTGTATATCAGGCGCCTGCAGGCTGAAAGCTGCTATTCGGAAGGACACACATCGGAAAAGCGAAGGCTGGGCAGGAGCGCCTGCTGAGCTCCGGGCGCCGAGCTGGTCCCTGACACCCAAACCCAGGCATGGATATCCCCGTCCAGAACCGGCTGGGCGCGGGGGCCAAGCGGCGAGTATACCCATTGGCCATCCTGGCTCATGGTGAAGTAGGCCCAGTAGCTGCAGCTTCCGAGTGCGCTGCACTGGCAGAAACACTTTTCGGCCGGGTAGTCACACCCTTCGCCTTCGATGGAGCAGATGATCGATCCCATGGTGTTGCTGGCATCCAGCGTCACATCCCAGCCGGTCGCAAGGAGCAGGTTCTCGCCATTGGTCTCCTTGCCTGTGAGCGGCACGCAGGCCTGCCGCGTTACCCCGGAGGGGCCGCGCACCACCAGCCCAGCCTGTCCGGGTTCGGTCAGCGTGGCCGGCTGGCAGCTGGTAAGGCAGGCCGCCACGAGCGCCACACCCACCCCAAGCCCGCCCGATGGGTGTTCGAACTTAAGAGGATGCTTCATGTAATCGGCTCCCGAGACTGCGGTCCGTCCACTCGGCGGACATCATAGCCTGCTGCCGCCGAGGCGCAAGGGGGAGCGGCCAGCTCGCCTGCCATCCGGCGCTGCGGCCAAGATCGAGGGCGGGAGCCGCGTGCTATAATGCGCGCCCGAGGTCCAGTTTCATGCTGAAGAACATCGGCAAGATCGTTGGCGGCGATCCGATCCGCCGACAGCTAGCGCGTCATGCAGAGCATGTTGACCAGATCAATGGCCTGGAATCGCGCATGCGCTCCCTCAGCGACGAGGCGCTGGCGGGATTGACGGTGGATTTCCGCCGGCGGCTGGCAGATGGCGAGGAGCTTGACACGCTACTGACGGAGGTATTTGCCGCAGTCAGGGAGGCCTCCATCCGCACAGTGGGGCTAAGGCACTTTGACGTCCAGCTGGTCGGAGGGATCGTTCTGCACGAAGGCAAGATTGCCGAAATGCGCACCGGCGAAGGCAAGACGCTGGTGGCGACGCTGCCCCTTTACCTGAACGCCCTTGAGGCGAAGGGCGTGCACCTGGTAACGGTGAACGACTACCTGGCCCGGCGTGACGCCCGCTGGATGGGGCCGATCTTCCACTTGCTGGGGATGAGTGTCGGCGTACTGCAGGAGGCCGCCAGGACCGAGCACGGGAGCAAGGCCTTCCTCTTCGATCCGGAGCGGTCGTCCGTGCAGGAAGATGTACACCAGCTGCGCATGGTCGACCGCAAACAGGCGTACGGCGCTGACATCACCTACGGAACGAACAACGAATTCGGCTTCGACTATCTGCGCGACAACATGGCGATCTCGCTTGAAGGACGCTCCCAGCGTGGGCATCACTATGCCATCCTCGACGAGGTGGACAACATCCTGATCGACGAGGCGCGGACGCCGTTGATCATCTCCGGCCCGTCACAGGAGGACCCGCAGCTGTATGAACAGATGGCGCGAGTCGTCAGCCAGCTCCGGCCGGATGACTACGAGGTCAACGAGCGGAACCGCACGATTGTGCTGACCGAGGCCGGCGAGCTTCATATCGACCAGCTGCTGGGGACGCCACTGCGCGATCCCGACCGGCCGGAGGACATCGCCCCCGAGCAGGCCAGGTTGCTGGGACACCTGGAGCAGGCGCTGCGTGCCGAGCATCTCTTCAAGCGCAACAAGAACTACGTCGTGCAGGGCGGGCGCGTGATCATTGTGGACGAGTTCACCGGCCGCATGATGGCCGGCCGCCGGTGGTCCGACGGGCTGCATCAGGCAATCGAGGCCAAGGAAGGCGTCAAGGTGCGCGAGGAGAACGTCACCTACGCCACCATCACGCTGCAGAACTACTTCCGAATGTATGGCAAGCTCGCCGGCATGACGGGCACGGCGCTGACCGAAGCCGAGGAATTCAACAAGATCTACAAGGTTGACGTCGTGCCGCTGCCCACCAACCTGGAGTTCATCGCCAGCCGTCCGGACAGCGATCTGGTCGAAGTCGAATACCGCGAGGACGGCTCCCGGTTCAGTTACTTCACCCGCAGCGACGACCTGGAGAAAGCGCCGGCGTTTTGGCGCCGCAAGGATTTCCCCGATCTGGTGTTTCGCACCGAGGAGGCCAAGCTGCGCGCCGTGGCCCAGGACATCCTGACCCGGCATGTGCGCGGCCAGCCGTTACTGGTAGGGACGACGTCCGTCGAGCTCTCGGAGCGGCTGTCTGATAGGCTGCGGGCCGAGGCGCTCCAGCGCATGGCCATGGCGATCCTCCTGCGCGAGACCTACTTGACCCGGCACGGCTTCACCGACCCCGCCACCCGGGTGGAGGAACTGCTGCCGCTGCATCTGCCGCTGGATGACCTGTCGACGGCCGCCATGCGGCCGATCGCGAAAGCACTGGATATCGCCCTGAACCCGACGCGGCCGGAGAACCTTGAGCGGCTGCTGCCGATCCTCGGCCTGACCGACGAAGATCGCCTGCGGCTGGAGCAGGCACTGGAAGCCGGCGTTCGACATGCTGTGCTCAATGCCAAGAGGCACGACGAGGAGTCGCGCATCATTGCCGGCGCCGGTGCGCTGGGCGCGGTCACGATCGCCACCAACATGGCCGGCCGCGGCGTCGACATCAAGCTGGGAGGCGAGATCGCCGAGGAAGTGCTGGCGGTGGTCAACCGGGTGCTGCGCCGTTCCGGCGTCGAGGAGCCTGAGGAGCTCAATATGGACGAGCGCCTGCAGGCGCTCCAGCAGCTTCCCGCGGGAAGCTTTGGCATCTACGATGCCGAGGTCGAGCTGTTTCGTCAGTTCATCTCCGAAGAGAAGCGGGTGAAGGTCGTGGGCGGCCTGCATGTGATCGGATCGGAGCGCCACGAGGCGCGCCGCATTGACAACCAGCTACGTGGGCGCGCCGCCCGCCAGGGCGATCCGGGTTCGTCCCAGTTCTTCCTGTCGCTCCAGGATGAGCTCATGCGGCTGTTCGGCGGTCAGCAGGTGGCATCGCTGATGGAGCGCCTGAACATCGACGACAGCGTTCCGATCGCACACTCGATTGTCAACAAGACCATCGAACAGGCGCAGACCAGGGTCGAGGGCGCCAACTTCGATACCCGCAAACACCTGCTCGAATACGACGACGTCCTCAACAAGCAGCGCGAGGTGTACTACGGCCTGCGAAATCGCGTCTTCACCAAAGACGATCTGACCCCGGATATCCAAGATATGGAGGCGATCGAAGTCGAGCGCCATGTCGCCGCCGCCCTGGCCGACGCTGAGGGTCCATGGAGGTTGCTGGCCTGGCTGGAAGAAACGCAGCCTACCTTGAACCTGGACGCGAGACAGCCGTACCCCTCGTACATGCTGCGGCTGCTGGCTGACCGGCTGGCTCCGGCGGACACGGCCGAAGGCCTCAAAGCAGGACTGCTGGACATCGCCACCCGGTCGATGTCGGCCCAGTATGCCCATCTGGCCAAGGCGCTGGACGAGCTGCTGGAGAAGACGCTGGAGCGCCTAGACTCCCAGGTCAAGCAGCGGGTCGAAGACGCCGAGATGGCCGTGGAAGGGGTCATCCTCGAAGCCGAGGAACAGGGCCGGGAGGTCGATCCCAAGCTGATCGTGCAGACCATCGAGCGCGTGGCCGGTCTGCGGGTGCAGCTCGATCAAGCCGGGCTGGACAACGTACGCGACGATCCCGCCCGCATCCAGCGCATGCTGCCGAACCTGGTCGAGGCCAGCATCGGCATCCGCGCCTGGGCCGGGGTGATCCAGGCCGTCGAGCGGCGGATGGGGGATAGCCTGGGCATGGAAGCGTCCCTCCAGGCGCCCATCGACTGGGATCAGGCGGAGGACCAGCTGCGCTCGAGGCTGGAACAGGTCTGGCAACGCCGTGAGCAGGAGACCTTGGGCGAGCTGCAGCGCGATCTCGATGGCTGGCTTGCCCAGAGCGACTTGACTGAAGTCGCGGCGCGCATCCGCCTGCTGGTGCGGATGAGTTATGGGCAGCGGGCATTCTTCGATAAGCGCACACACCAGAAGCGGTCGGCCGTGGTGGCGCGGCTGGTGTACCCGTTCTATGCCGTCGAGCTGCTTCCCTCCGGGGATCCGCAGGCGCTGACCGATGAGGTGCTGACTCATCTGGAAGGGGCCCACGATGCCCTTTATGCCTCGCTCGGAGGGGCCGAGATTCGGCGGCTGGCGGACCTCGGCACGGACGGTTACAGTGACGAGCAGTGGGATCTACTCAAGCGGATCCAGGCCGGCAACGGCAGCAGCCTGCACATCGACATGCCCGTGGCCTCCTGGCCGGAGGACGGGCGCCAGGAGATGGCGTCCAATCTCGGGCGCAGGATCGCCAGCCAGACCTACCGCCGGCTGATCCTCTCGGTCGGCGACCGGCTGTGGGTTGACTACCTGACCCAGATGGAAGCGCTTCGAACATCCATCGGCCTGGAGGCCTATGGGCAAAGGGACCCGTTGGTGCAGTACAAGAGCCGCGCATCCGATATGTTCCATGAGCTGATGCGTGAGATCCGGGCCGGCGTGGTCTCGCGCGTCTTCCGCATGCAAACCTCCAGCCCGCCGGCCCCGCCAGCGGAGGGCGAGCAGGCACTGCCTGCGCCCGGCCAGCCCGCGGCTGAGCCCTCAGCCTCCCCGCAGGGCGGGAAGCGCAGGCGGCGCAGGCACTAGGAAGGCCGTACTGCGCGGGCGCGGCGGACGGAGGGACCATCCTCCCAATAGGGTGGCCCGCGGTGCTGTGATAGCCTAGGTTCATGTAGCCACCGGTCGTTACCGCTCCCGAGAGGACGAACTTTGGCGCCTGCGTCCGACCCCTTCCTGGCTTATCTGGTCAGCCTGCCTAAAGTCGAACTCCACCGCCACCTGGAAGGATCGCTGCGGTTGAGGACCGTGCTGGAGGCGGCGCGTGGCGAAGGCATGTACCCCGATTGGACCGAGGAGCAGCTCGTGGCGTCGGTCCGGGTCAACGGGCAAGACCGCCGCGATTGGGCGAACTTCCTCGGCAAGTTCGATACGTTGCGAACGCTTTACGCCTCCCCTGAGTTGATAGATCGAATCACCCGCGAGGCGATTGAGGACGCGGCGCTGGATGGAGTCCGTCACCTTGAGCTCCGCTTCACGCCCGCCAGCCTGGCGCGGCGCCGCGGTTTCGACCTTGAGCAGGTCTTCTCCTGGGTGGCGGCCGCGACCGGCGAAGCCGCCGCGTTGCATGGGATCTCGGTCAGCTTGGTCGCCAGCGTCAACCGCCACGACCCGGTCGAGGAAGCCGAGCGCGTCGCCCGGGCGGCCAGCGCCTGGGCTGGACGCGGTGTGGTCGGGCTCGACCTAGCGGGCAACGAGGTCGAGTTTCCCGCCGATCCCTTCCGCTCGATCTTCCTAGAGGCAAAGCGGGACGGCCTGGGCATCACCGTGCACGCCGGCGAGTGGACCGGGCCCGCGAGCGTCGATCACGCCATGAACGAGATGCAGGCGGACCGGATTGCCCACGGAGTCCGTATCCTTGAGGACGAGCGCCTTGTGGCCATGGCGGCCGAGCGCCGGACATGTTTCGAGGTCTGCCTTACAAGCAATCTACTCTCGGGCGTCGTTCACAGGCTCGAGGAACATCCGCTGCCGAGGATGATCGAGGCCGGACTGCAAGTGACCCTGAATACCGATGATCCCTCGGTCTGCGGCGTGCAGCTCAGCGATGAATACGCCCGGGCGGTCAGGCGGTTGGGACTCTCCACCATCGGCCTGGCCGGCCTGATCCTGACTGCAGCTCAGGCTAGTTTCCTTCCGGGGCGTGAGAAAGGACGCCTGGAGGCCGACCTCCGACCGGCGTTGCTGGCTGCTGCCTGACCGAAGTCTTTCCGGAGTTCGTGCGGGGTGAAATTCGGAGACCTGGAAGTCCATCTGGTAAGCGATGGCCTGGTGCACGTGGATGTCGGTGGCGCCTTCGGCCTGGTTCCACGCGCCTTGTATCGCCAGTACTTTGACCCGGATGAGCAGAACGCCGTACCGATGGCGCTTACCTGCCTGCTCGTTCGCTCCCAAGGCAAGACGATCCTCGTCGACACAGGATTGGGTGACCGGCTGACACCGGAGGAACTGGCGCGCTGGCGCATCGAGCGCCCCGAGGGTGGGCTGGTCCAGTCGCTGTGGCGCTTCGGCGTACGCCCGGAGGACGTCGACATCGTGGTCAACACCCATCTGCATGCCGATCATTGCGCGGGAAACACGCGCTTCAAGGATGGCAGCCTGGCGCCGACCTTCCCGGAGGCGACCTACCTCGTGCAGCGAATCGAATGGGCCGAGGCCGTCAATCCCGATGCCCGCACCCGCGGCACTTACTTCGGGGACAACTACATGCCGCTGCTGGAGACGGGACAGCTCGAGCTGCTCCACGGAGACATGAGCCTGACGAACCAGGTTCGAATCGTGGTCACCCCTGGCCATACGCGCGGGCATCAGTCGGTGGTCCTTGAGTCGAAAGGTTGGCGAGGCTTATTCGTCGGGGATATGGCCAGCTATGCCGCCCACTTCGAGCGCACCGGTTGGGTGACGGCATACGATGTGCTTCCGGCAGAGAGCGTTGCCACCAAGGAGCGCTGGCAGGTCTGGGCGGCCAAAGAACGGGCGTGGCTGTTCTTCGAGCACGACCCGCTGCTGTGTGTTGGGACCCTGGAGCGAGAAGGGAAAGGATGGAAGGTCGTTCCCGTGCCGGAGGATGCCCTCAGCTCAGCTGTTCCCACTCGCTGACCGATTCACGGATGATCCGGTTGACTCGCTCGTCCGGGACCTGATCGAGGGGGTGGGTCTGCAGGCCGATCATCACTCGCACCCCGCCTTCCGGGCTCGGTACAAGACGGACGCCTTGCGGGAGGTCCGGCGACTGGGTCAGTCTTCGTTCCAGGATGTCATTGATCTGATCGAGCATGCTCCCGGAGCGCCCGGCTGGCTCGTCGGCGCGCCGCTCCTCGACGGGCTTGGGGCGGGGCGCAGCGGTGAACCACGATTGGAGGTCCCGGGCGGCGGCCTCAATCCGGGGCCAGTCCGCTGAGCCTTTCAGCTCCTCGACACTTCGGTAAGCCCGTGTCCCGATGCCGATGATCAGGCTGCCGGTGACCTCGTCGCGCATCAACCGAGCGACCTCGAAGCTCTGCCGCGCTGCGCCGGGCGCAGCGGGTATGACGCGGGCGGGCGGCGTGGGCAGCGCTGGCGCGGGGACGACCGGCTCGGCCACACTCTGCCCTGGCGGGGCCTGAGATGCGGTCCCCACTTCCTTTCCGAGGACTGGCTCGGCAGGAACACGGTCGACATCTGTTGGCGTGGCCCCCGACTCGGGCTCGACCGCGTCGGGTTTGGGACCGGCCTCACCCCGGCGGTTGAGGATCAAGGCGTAGGCCAGGATGGCGAAGGCAATCCCGGCCACGATCAAGAGAACCCCGAACATCAGCGTCGTGTTCATCCAACACCTCGAGGCTCCGGCTGGCAGGTTGGGCAGAAGTGGCTGCCGCGCTGCGCCACCACCATCCGCTGGATCGGCGTGGCACAAACCGGGCACGGCTGGCCGGTCCGCTGGTAGACGCGGAAGTGATTCTGGAACTCCCCGCCGCGGTACACCCAGTCAATGCTGGCGCCGTTTCTCCGCAGCCCTTCTTCCAGCGTCATGCGGATACCCATCCACAGTCGCCGTGCATCCTCCGTGCCAATCTGGTCGCTCCGCCACAGGGGATGGAGCCCCGCCCGATGCAGTGACTCATCGACGTAGATGTTCCCGAGTCCTGCGATCACAGTCTGATCCAGAAGCAGAGGTTTCAGCGGCCGGCGGTGCGCACCCAGGCGCGCCTCCAGTCCCTCGGGCGTGAAGCCCTGCTCCAGGGGCTCCGGTCCGAGCGGCGCCAGACGATTCGATGGGTCGGCAAGCAGAAACAACTTGCCGAACTTTCGGGCGTCGCTGAACCGCAGCTCCCAACTGCTGTCGAGGTGAAGGATTGTGCGGTCAAAGGGGCCGGGTCTCTCGTCATGTGGCAGAAGGCACAGGTCCCCACTCATCTTGAGGTGAATGAGCAGGCAGGCCTCAGACAAGGGGAGAACCAGATACTTGCCGCGCCGCAAGACGGCCTGGATGGTCTGATTGCGAATCCGGCGGCGGAACGCGGCGGGTGAGGGCTCGGCGATATGCCGCGGCCAGCGCAGGGTGGCTGCGGTGATGGTCTGCCCCGGCAAGGGCGGAGCGCCCTCATGTCCGTGGCGCAGGTGTCGAGCAATCGTCTCCACTTCAGGGAGTTCGGGCATGGCGCAGGATTATACATGAGCCTCGCTCGACTCAGGGCAGGGGCGCAATCCTCCTTCGGTCCCGTCTCAACGGCAGACTACCAGATCGCGGATCGCCGCCAATTTGGCGGGACCGATTCCCGGCACTTCTGTCAGCTCGTCGACGGTCTCGAATGATCCGTGCGCCTGGCGGTACCCGACAATGGCCTGTGCCAGGCTCGGCCCGATCCCTGGAAGGAGTTCCAGCTCGGCAACCGAAGCGCTGTTGATGGGAATCTGTCCGGTGTAAACCCGGTCGGGCGTGGGCTGGGTGGCTACCACGAATTCGGCGGTTTCACTGTCGCCCGGCACATACACCTGCTCACCGTCCTTCAGCCGCGCCGCAAGGTTGAGGCTGTCGGCGCGGCCGGCGGCCGTCACTTCACCGGCGGCCTGGATGGCGTCGGCGACAATCGACCCGGGTGGCAGGGTGACAACACCGGGACGGGCGACGGCACCGCTGACATGAACGCGGATCGGCGCCGGCGAGGGCGCAGGGTCGAGACGAATCGGCTGGCCGTAAGGAGGTGAGAGCAACAGGTACAGCAGGCCGGAAGCCAGCAAACCGGCGGCCAATCCGACGAGATAGGGCGCGGCCTGTCGGAGCATCGTTTCCCCCTGACTCCGTTGCGGGCGGCAACTGCAGTGTACAACAGCCGGGAACCGGCGCAAAGAGGCACTATAATCGCTGCATGCCCTCCTTCTTTACCGGCCAGGGCGACGACGGGTACACCAGTATCCTCGGCGAGGGTCGGGTTGCCAAGTACGACCCGCAGCCGGAGATGGTGGGGACGCTGGACGAAGCCAGCGCCGCCCTGGGGCTGGCGCGTGCCATGGCCGGCAGCCGGGAGACGGCGGACATGATTCTGGTGATCCAGCGCGACCTATACCACGCCATGGCCGAGGCCGCCGCCTCTCCAGAACAGGCACAGCGCTTCCGCGCGATCGACGCCTCTAGAGTGCAGTGGCTGGAGCAACAAGCGCGAGCGCTCGAGCAGCAACTTCCGTCGCTGGATGGATTTGTCGTCCCGGGGGACAGTCCGGCAGGCGCTTGCCTCGATCTGGCGCGCACGATCATTCGTCGGGCTGAACGCCTGGTGGCCAGAATGACTCACGACAGGCTCCTGGAGAACCCGGAGATCCTGCGCTACCTCAATCGCCTGTCATCACTGTGCTTCATGCTGGAGCTTCGAGAAACCCAGGCGTCCGGCCGCGACCGGCCCACCATGGCCAAGCCCGGGTAGCGATGGCCGGCACCCTCCTCAATGTGACCACGGTCCTGATAGGTGGCATCCTTGGGTTGCTGCTTGGCGCACGTCTGCCGGCGAAACTCCGAGAGACCGTGGTGTTGGCGCTGGGGTTGTTCACCTTCGCCATCGGGGTGCGTATGTTCTTGCAGACGCTGAACCCGCTCTACGCCTTGGGCGGCCTGCTGGTCGGCGCCGTGCTTGGAGAGTGGTGGGGAATCGAGGACGGGTTGCAGGCGGTGGGCAAGCGTCTGGAAGGCCGATTCAACCGCGGCCCGTCGGGCGTCGAGGGCAGCGAGCGCTTCGTGCAGGGTTTCATGACAGCCAGCCTGCTGTTCTGTGTCGGCCCGATGACCATCCTGGGCTCAATTCAAGCCGGCCTGTCCGGGGATATCCAGCTGCTGGCCGTGAAGTCGGTCCTGGACGGATTCGCCGCCATCGCCCTGGCCTCCACGCTGGGGGTGGGCGTGCTGTTCTCGGTGGCGACGATCATGGTCTACCAGGGCGGCATCACGCTCCTTGCCGGCCTGGCGGAAGGGTTGTTGACCGGGCCGATGGTCGCGGAGATGACCGCCGTCGGCGGCATCCTGCTGATGGCGTTAGCGGTCTCAAGCTTGCTCGCCATTAAGGCGATACGCAGCGGCAACCTGCTCCCGGGGCTGCTGGTCGCGCCGCTCCTGGTATGGGTGGTCAGCCTGTTCGGTATGTAATCAGGCGCAAGAGCGGCGTGCGGGGTTGAGAGTGTGAAGGTGCCCCGAGCCCATCTCTCTCCTCGGCAAGCGCTTTTCGGGAAAGCCTCTCCTGTCTTGCAGCGAAAGGGACTGGGTCCCGCGGCTGGGACCTTACTCGCCCATTACCCCTCAACCACCAGCCAGCGCGGCTTCGATCTCAGCCTGGAATACTTCGTAGGCCTGAGCGCCTTTGACCAAGGTCCCGTTAACGAAGAACGACGGCGTGGAGTCCAAACCCAATTGGGCCCCTTCGGCGTATTCCTGGCGCACCTGCTCCAAGTGACGATTGTCTGAGAGGCAGGCGCCGAACTCTCCCATGTCGAGTTCGAGGGTCTCGGCGAAGGCCTCGAGCCGGGCGTCCGAGAACGCCCGCGGGTCGCCTTCCTGCTGGTTGGCGAAAAGGGTATCGTGGTACTCCCAGAACTTCCCCTGATCGGCGGCGCACAGGCCGGCTTCGGCCGCGTCGACCGATGGCTGGCCCAGGAAGGCGAAGTTCTTGTAGACAAAGTACACCGTCCCCGTCTCGACGAAGTCGGCGACGAGCCGGGGTTCGGTGTCGAAGCTGAACCGGGCGCAATAGGCGCACTGGAAATCGGAGTATTCCTCAATCAGGACCGGCGCATTCGGGTCACCCATCGCCGTTCCCTCCGCGCTTGGCCGCGGGAAGGCCTCCGGGACGACGACCTCGGCGGCCGGCTGCAAGTTGGGGACGATCAGCATGGCCACGAGAATCAGGACCACCCCCACGGCGACCAGAACGGCGAAAATCCTTGACCGCCTGCGCTCTCGGGAGCGCTTCTCGCGAATTTCATTGCGCGAAGGCATTTGAAGCGGACCTCCTGGGCAGAGAATGGAAGGATTCTGCCACAACCGGCTCCACTTGTAAACGGACGAGGCGACGACCCCCGATCGTCATTCGCCGTTCTGGCAAACACGGATTTCTCAGAGAAGGGAACCGCATACGTGGTGGTTGGGGCTCGGCGCCAACCACGGATGCGGGTTTCTCTCAAGAGGCACGCCTATTTCATCAGCCTTCTAGAGGCGCCGGGTATGGATCGGGTAGCGCAGTCCGGTTTCCTGGAACCCGAGGCGCCGGTACAGCTGAAGGGCTGCCGAATTCCCCGCCTGGGTGTTTACCGTCCAGCGCAGCGGCCGTTGCGGCCAGATCACATGCATTGCATCCAGCGTCAGTGCCGCGCCCAGTCCGCGGCGGACGCTATCCGGCGCCACGGCCAGGCGTGACAAGTGCGCGCTGTAGGGGGATATGGATGTGATCTGGTACCCGAGCAGGCGACCGTCGTGTACGAGGACGCTGGCATAGGCAGCGGTACGGCAGGCGGCCTCCGCGCTGCGCAGGGAAACCCGCCAGGCATCGGGAAAGGCCTGCTCGTCCAGTGCGACCAGCTGCGCCAGGTCCCGGAGGGACACGCGCCGGATGGTTCCCACATTGGGCAAGGACGCCAGGGGAGGCGGACCGCTGCGCTCCAGGAACACGACCTGATCGCTGGTCTCGAAGCGAGCCTGGCGCAAGAGTGGGATCATCCAGGCTCCCGTCTGCAGGACATCCAGCGCCACGAGATCGCACGTCCGGGCGGCCGGCAAAGTCGCCTCCCATAGCAGGTCCCAGGCTTCGCTAAGGTCCACGGCCCCGGAAGCGGCGAAGACTCGGATCCAGGCCCGCCGGGGGAGGTCCGGTGGACAGCCGAGGCAAGCGACCGGTTGACGACCGGCCGCGAGCAACATGAAGGGCGATTCGTTCAGCAGCGCGAGGGGGTCAAGCCAATCGAGGTGGAGATGGCGCCATCGAGCCGAGTCGATCAGGCGCTCGAGGGCGCCTCGATCTTCCCGGCGGGTCGGGCGGACGGATGGACGGGCGGCAGGACCGCTGCGGAGGCTGGGCGGCATCCGGCCTCCGCTCAGCGGTTGAGAAAGCGCCCTGGCAGAGCGAGCAGGCTGCGCACGATTCGCCCGACCGGGCCTCGCCGCGGGGAGGCCTCCAGGCTGGCCTGCATGGCCGACAGGGCATCGAGCGGGAGCCCCTGCCGCAGGCGCACCTGGGACAGCCGCTGCAGGATCAAGGCCTGCCCTTCCTTGTCACCCAGTTCGCGGAACAGGTCGAGCGAACGCAGGTAGGACTGTTCGGCCTCGGCCGTCAGCCCTATGGCCTGCTGGGCCGAACCCAAGTTGCCGTAAGCCTGCGCCGCCCGCGCCCTGTCCCGCTGTTGCTCGAAAACTGCCGGGGTGCCCTCCACCCATCGCAGAGCTTCCTGCGGCCGGTCCACTTGAAGCAGCAGGACCGCCAGATTGTTGGCGGTCTCGGCGGCCTGCATCGGATCCCCCTGTTCGGTGAATTGCTGGTGAGCGCTGCGGAAGTCTTCCTCGGCGCTCGACATATCGCCGCGACGATACGAGCGCATCGCCGACTGCGCCAAGTCCAGCGGAGGACGATGGCTTTGGGTCACTGTGAGATGTCGATCAGGCCTTCGCCGACCGTCCGCAGGCGGTCTACCGGGACTTTGGAAAGGCGCATCGCCAGGCGTAGATACGGCAGATTGCCGGGAGTGGCGATGAACTGCTGCATTTCCATCGGCAGCTCCGAGAGGAATTCAAATGCCCGCTTGGCGCTGTCCCACGCGCCGATGGGCGGCTGCTGATCGACATAAGACTCGGGGGACAGTCCGAGCCGGCTGGCGAGCACCTCGAGATCCGGAAAGGGTATCGGCTTGCTCCCCTTCTCGTAGGCTCTGAGTCTGGGCAGGGTCAGCCCGGCGCTCTCCGCCAGCTCGCGCTGGGTGAGACCGGCCGCCTCGCGCTGCTTGTGCAGGGCGGTGGCGATCTGGCGATGACGCAGGGAGAGGAGCAATGACGGGTTGACATTGGCTTTCGTGCGCTTGATGAACTTCTCGGGCGACGAGAAGTTGCGCAGCGAGAAGTCATAGGTGTAGGCCAGCAGCTCAAGTTCAGGGAGCGAGGCCGCCTTGCGGCCGAATTCGTAGGACGAGAGGGCGCCGCTTGAGGCGCCGATAGCTGCGGCCGCTTCCTTGAGGCTGATGCCGGCGGCGACGCGAGCCTCCCGCAGCATGGCTCCGACCATTTTGGCGCGCAGCTGTTGGGTCTGCTTGGTCATGCTGATGCTCCTCCTGCTGGCCGAGGGCTTTGTTGATTATAGTGCAATTGCCGCGCAAGAGGCCTCCAGGCCATCAACCCCTGAGGCCTGGAACGCCCACACCTCTTGCCTTGTCCATGATGGCGGCCGCGATGTCCTGCAGCATAGTGGTTGCCGTTTCGTCCGGGAACCGCAGGTGGAAGGGTGCGCGCCGGCTGGTGGCCAGGCTGAGGTTGCGTCCGACGTGCGGCCAGCCCATGTCGATCGGACGGCCCAGCAGTTCATCGAGCGGCGTGCCCGTCAGGTCCTCGGTCCCGGTGGGGCGGTTGCTGAGAAGGAAGAACCGGCGCGGGTCGACATGTTGCTCGGCCAGGTGTTCAAGCAAGGCGCGAGTGCAGGTTGCGACCACAATCTCCGGGCTGGTCACGATCACGATGACGCTGGACTGGGACAGCACGTAGATCGAGAGTCGTGAGAGCGTCTTGCCCAAGTCAATGACGGTGACTGAGTAGCCGACTCGCAGCGACTGAAGGAGTGGGGCGATCCGGTCGGATCGTAGGTCGGGTGCGCGAGAGGGCGTGGAGGCGCCGGGCAGGATATTGAATCCCCACCCAGGCAGGGCCGGCATCTGCTTGCGCAGCAAGTCCGGTGTGAGGGTCGACGGCTCGAAGTGGGTGGCGTCGACGACGTCGATCTCTGTGGCGGCGCCGCTGATCATGGCCAGCGTCCCCATCGGCAGGGTCAGGTCAACGACGCCGACCTGGCCGGATGGGAGCCGGCGGGCGATGGCGCTGGCGACGTTGAGACACAGCGAGGAGGTGCCGACGCCGCCCTTGGCGCTGATGAAGGTGATCACGATCCCGGCCCGGGTGGAGATGTCGAGGGGACCGGTGCCGGATGCCGGGCGCTCACGCTTCAGGTAGCGGAACAGGACATCCATCGAATCGGCCTGCTTGAGGATGTAGTAGTCGAGGCCGGCCTCCAGGCCGGCAACTGCTTCCTCCGGCAGGCTGCGCGCCGTCAGACTGATGATCGTCTTGCGATCGGTGCGCGGATCCCGGCGCAGCCGGCGCACGATCTCGAGGGCATCGACATCGGGCAGGTCGAGTTCGATCAGGACGATGTCCGGCTGGTCTCGCCAGGCGGTGATCAGGCCGTCCTTGCCTGTCGACGCCAGGCTCACCTGGTATCCGGCCCGAGTCAACGCCCTGCGGACGTAGGCGGCCGACTCGGCGTCCGGCTCGATCACCAGCACCGCTTGCGCCGGCGGGATTCGATCACTCATTTCAGGCCGCTCCCGGCTGGGCAGACTCCACCGACGGCATGAGATAACCAATCCCTTGCCGGGTGACGATGTGAATCGGGCTCTTGGGCTCCGGCTCGATCTTCTGCCGCAGCCGGCTCAGGCAGACCCAGAGTATCTCCTTGTCGTCCTTGTATTCCGGTCCCCAGACGGACGTCAGCAACTCGTCGGCTGTCAGGACGCGGCCCATGGAGGCCGCCAGCGTCTGCAGCAGCCGGTACTCGGTCGCAGTCAGCATGGCTTCGCTGCCTGCCGAGAAAACCTGAGCCCGCGCCAGGTCGATGGTCAACTCGTGATGCTTGAAGATCGGCTCATGGAAGTCGTCTGTCTGTTGGCGTTCCGCACGACGGAGCACGGCTCGCACCCGCGCCAGCAGTTCCTGGGCCGAGAAGGGCTTGACGATGTAGTCATCCGCCCCGGCGTCCAGGCCGCGGACACGATCGCGCTCCTCTCCCTTGGCGGTCACCAGGATGATCGGAACATTGGAGAACTCGCGAATCCGGGTAGTGGCCGTGAAGCCGTCCATGATCGGCATCATCACATCCAATAGGATCAGATCCGGCTGGTCGCTGGCCACGGCTTCCACCGCCTCCTGGCCGTTGCCGGCAGTGCGCACGGCGTAGCCTTCTGTCTGCAGGTTGATCTCCACCAGCTTGACGTAGCGTGGTTCATCGTCCACGATCAGGATGGTCTTTCTCAGACTCATGCCATCCCTCCTGGTTCCTCAGGCTGGGCGGTGACAATCGGCAGCCGGAAGAAAAACGTCGTGCCCTCGCCGACCTTGGAGTCGACCCCGATCTCACCGCCGTGGGCCTCCACGATCTTCCGACAGATATACAGGCCGAGGCCCGTCCCGCGGGCGATGCCGGTATGCGTGGGAACCCGAAAGAAGCGCTCGAACAGGTGCGGCAGGTGCTCCGCCGGAATTCCCGGTCCTTGATCCTGAACTTCGAGGCGGAGGTCATCATCTTGCCTCTGGCCCCGCAGGACCACGGGTGAGCCGTGGGCATATTTGTCGGCGTTGTTCAACAGGTTGTCCAGAACCTGGGAAATGCGAGTGGCATCGAGCATCACCACCGGCAGATGCTCCTCGAGCTCGACGCTGAGAGGCATCTCCGGGTGCAGCGATTGATTGCGAGAGGCCGCATCCCGCGCCAGGCCGGCCAGGCGTACCGGCTCGACGGTCATGCCCAGCGAACCGCTCTCCAGCCGGGACGAATCCAGCAGGTTGTCGATCAGCTCCCGCAAGCGATCCGCCTCATCGTCGATGATACGCAGGAACTCCATCTGGGTTTCCCGTTCCCAGGCGGTGTCATCCCGCAGCAGGGTCGTTACGTATCCCTTGATGAACCCGAGCGGGGTGCGCAGTTCGTGCGACACGGTGGACACGAACTCATCCTGCATGCGGGCCAACTCGCGCTGCGCCTCGAGGGTCGCGATCCGGCTGGCCATGCGGCGGTTCTCGAGCAATTGGCCCACATGCCAGGCGACAAACTCCGCCAGGCGGATGTGTTCGGGCGGGAAGGGCGGTCCTCCGAACCGGCCAAATACCAGCCCGCCGACGCACCGGCCGCCGACCATCATCGGCAGTCCCAAATAGTCGCGTCGACGGTCGCGGGTGGTCACCGCTGGGCCGGCGTCCTCTTGACGGAGTACGGTCTGCCCGCTGCGGAAGGCCTCCTGCGCGGCCGGCTCGCCCCAGGTCAGATCAGCCTCCATGGACCGGCCCCGACCCAGCGCCCGGGCATAGGTGGGTTCGAGCGAGCCCGAGTCCTCGTTCTGCAGGTAAAGGGAAACCACGTCGAAGATGAAGATCGTGCGCGCCAGGCGGAAAACGGCGTCCAGTCCGGCCTCGGTGTCATAGGTCTCGGCCACGATGCGGGCAATGGCATAGACTGCATTCAGCTCGGTACCATGGGTCAGCGGACCAGGAGGGATGAGCGGGCCGGTCATGTGGGGGGCGGTGCAGCCGGCAAGGAAAAGCTGAAGACGGTGCCCTGGCCATCGCCGCTCTTCACCTCGAGCTGCGAGCCGTGGGCGGCCAGGATCATTTTGACCAACGCCAGGCCGAGTCCCGTGCCGCCATAGCGCCGGGTCGGCGATCCATCCAACTGATGGAACGGTTCGAAGATCTCCTCCAGACGTTCCTCGGGGATTCCGATTCCCGTGTCCCGCACCTCGATGGTGACCGTTTCGCGCTCGGCGGTAGCCCCCAGCCCAACCCGGCCGCCGGCGGGTGTGAACTTGATCCCATTGTCCAGCAGCTGGTAGAGCACCCATCCGATCTTTTCGCGATCAGCGTGCACGGAGAGCCCGGTCGAAGCGATCGAGGACTGCAGCGAGACTCCCGCTTTGTCGGCCTTGGTGCGAGAACGGCTGATGACGGTCTCCGCCAGGTCCGAGAGCTCGACGGTCTGGATGCTGAGCGTAATGCCCTCGCGGGAGGCGGTGGAATAGGCAATCAGGTCTTCGATCAGCCGCTCGAGGCGGTCGGTGGCGCGGTACATCACGCTGACCGCTTTCTTCTGGTCCTCGTTCAGTGGACCGAGCTGCTCATCGTTGATCAACTCGACATAGCCTTTGATGTGAGCCAGAGGCGTGCGAAGCTCGTGACTGACGTTGGAGATCAGGTTGGCCTTGATCTGGTTGAGCTCGGTCAGGCGTTCGAGCGCGCGCCGCAACTCGGCGGTCCGCTCGCTGACCCGGCGCTCCAGCGTTCGGTTGGCTTCCTGCAGTGCGGCGTGAAGTTCGATAATCTGCCGGGTGATGGCGCGATCCAGTGTCTCCCGGTCAACCAGGCCCATCTCGATCAGAGTCTGGCCGAGCAGGCGGGTCTGACCGGCGGCGGCCAGCTCCTTCTGCCGCGCCAGCGCCTGAGCCAGCTGGGCTTCCGTCAGGACGCCCTGCTCGATCATGTACTGACCGATGCGGGGGACCAGGGACTCCGGGGTTCGGCGCAACGGCGCCGCCTGCGGGAAACCCTCGACGTAGGCCCGCTCCGCCAGCAAGGCGAGCAGGAACAGATCCACGCCGCAGTGCGGGCAGGTCCTGGAATCGGGAGGAAGACGGGTGCCACACTGGGGGCAAGACGCCCCCAGCCTGCCCGTCTGGGACACAGGCGGCAGAGTCATCCGGGGACCGGCAGGGCCTCCTCTCCGTTCGGTACTATAGCCCGACTGGCGAAGGCGGGCAAGTCCGGCCAGGTTGATAGGTCCCTGTAAGGTGCGGCGGTCGGGGAGGCGTGGATAATGGGGATGAGCTTGTGGAGAGGTCCATGGCGATATCAGTGCTTCTGATTGACGACGATCCCGATCTGTCCATCATGCTGCGCACATTGTTGCGCGGTCAGGACTTCCAGATTCGGGCGGTATTCACCGGCGGCGACGGAATCCGCGAGGTGCGAACGGACGAACCCGACGTGATCATCCTGGACCTTCTGATGCCTGAGATGGATGGTTGGCAGGTGTGTGAGGAGATCCGACGCTTCTCGGATGTCCCGATCCTGATCCTCTCCGCCCTGGGCGCTCCGGGGAGTGTTGCCCGGGCGCTAGACGCCGGTGCCGATGACTACCTGATCAAGCCGGTACACGCCAGCCTGCTGGCGTCCCGGCTGCGCACCCTCGTCCGTCGGAGGTCGCTGGCTCTGGCTGGAGCCGAAGTCGCGGCTTGAGTTCTCCACCTGTTTGGACCGCTGGCTGGCAACCACGTTTCTCCATCGCATCGGCGCACACTCGAGTGCGCCGATGCGATTCCGGCTGCAGACTCGGCGGGCGGCCTGGACAACAAGAATAGACCCTCACCTGAAAGATGCTGCATGTGGGGGGGCAGGCTTCCCCTGGCCAGCAGGCGGTGGCTCTCCTAACCGGCAGCGCGCGTCGATCAGCGCTGGGCTAGAGCGGAGCCTGGGTGGCGCCCCCATCAAAGAAGAGCGCGTGACCGTGAATGAACGAGGCTGCCGGGGAGGACAGCCAGGCGACGGTCCGGCCGAACTCCTCAACGGTCCCCATCCTTCCGAGCGGGATGCCGGCCGTGATGCGGGCGACCTCGGCTTCGAGGCTGGTGCCGCTGCGGCTTGCCCGATCCCGCATCAGTTCCTCGACCCGTTCCGTGCTGGTCCAGGCCGGGTTGAGGCTGTTGACCCGGATGCCGCGCCCTCCAAGCTCATTCGCCAGGCTCTTGGCCAACCCGATTACTGCCATGCGCAGGGAATTGGACAGCATCAGGTACTCGACGGGCTGCTTGACGGAATACGACTGGCAAAGAACGATGCTGCCCTGGCCCTGGATCACCATGAGTGGGACGACGGCGTAGCACAGGCGAACCGCGCTCATCACGGTCACCTGGTAGGCGGCCTCCCAGTCTTCGGGCTTCAAGTCCAGAAACGACCCGGGCGGCGGGCCGCCGGCATTGGCCACCAGGATGTCAATGCGACCGAGTTTCTCGCGGGCACCCGCTACGAAGCCTGCCACCTGGTCGCCGGAGGCGAGATCCGCCTGAAACCCGAAGACCTCCGACCCCGTTTCCTGCCGAATCGCCTTGGCCACGGCGTAAATCTGATCACCCCTGGCGCAGATGGCCAGCTTAGCCCCTTCGCCGGCGAGGGCTGTTGCCGCGGCGCGGCCCAGTCCGCGTGACGCCCCCGTGACAATGGCCGTTTTGCCTGCTAACCCAAGGTCCATGTTGCCTCCGCCAGCCTGCCTCACAGGGCGTGGAATTCGTGGTCTACAACGGAGAGATCGGGCGAATGGCCCTCGATCCAGGCGGGGATTTTGGCCAACCAGCGCTCGAGGTGGCGGCCATCGTTGCTTACCGCTACCACGGCGATCACCGACTCTCGGTGCCGATCCATCTCCTCGACCTCCGCCGCAGATACGTTGAACTCGCGATGCAGCGCGGCCAGCAGAGGCTTGAGTCGGCTACGCTTCTCTTTCAACGAGCGGCAGCCGGGAAGGTGGAGCCGCAGAACGATCGCCCCGACATGCATAGCCGGAGTGTAATCTGCAGCCAGCGCCCGGGCAAGCCAGCCACCGAGGCCCCGGGGAAGGGACCCCTCGCCGTGTCGGGCCAGGCATGGCCTCGAGGGAGCTTGCAGGCAAGTCGCGCCTGCGGATGGGCTAGATCCGCCGGGTCCATGCCTCAGAAGCGTAGATCGTCTCTGCCAGGGTCTGGGCGCGGCTCTGCTCGGCGGCGGTCAGCCGGGCTGCCACCAGCCGGACCCCCAACATCTGGGTCATCCCTTGACAAAGCGCCGAGGCCGCCTCCTCCCATTCGACCGTCCGACCCATGAGTTCGGAGACGGTTGTCGCCCGCTGGCGTAGCTGGCCTCGGGCTTGCTCGCGGGCGGAGTCCGAATCGAAGTGCAGCCCGAGGCAGATCCGCGTGATGTCTCCCTCCAGCGGGATCGTGCCGTGCTGCATCACCGTCTGCCGCCGCCGAACCTGGGCACTTCCGGCCACCTTGCGACCCTGGAGGGTAATCTCATAGGCGCTGGGTGCTTCGAAGCACACGGGTCGCTCGCGCTCCGCCGGCGTCAGGGGCACACCCGGCTGGACTTCGGGCTCCAGCCCAAAGGTTCGGAGCCCGGCAACGATTCCCTGGCTCAGGCGCTGGTAGCTCTCGAGGACACCGCCGCTGACCAGTGGATCCTGCTCGGAGACAACGATGGAGTAGGTCAGTTCGTCCGTGTGGAGGATCGCCCGGCCGCCGGTCGGCCGTCGCACAACGTCCCATCCCAAGGATGCCGCCCGATCGAGATCGATTTGCGAGATGGGCTGCGCGAAGCCGAGAGAAAGGCAAGGGGGCGACCACGCGTAGAGTCGCAGGGTCGGCGGGGAGACGCCGTCTGCAACCGCCTCCTGGATTGCATGGTCTGTCGCCATGTTCTTCGCGCCGCGTGCTGGGGAAGAGATGACCAGGCGCCACGTCTTCGACGGATCGGACATTGCGACCGATTATACCGGGCGGAATCGGCAGTGCCTGCCTGCATGGTACACTCGCCGCATGACATCCGGGCCGCGGCATGCGCCGTCGCGCAGGACGGACGGAATGACAAGACGGCGCGATGGTCGTTCGATCTGGCCCTTCCTCCGCCGAGCGGGCCTTGCCGCCGTCGGGCTCAGCCTGCTGGCGACCGGCTGTCGTGGCGCCGGCGCCCCCGAGATCCCGGCGCTGACCCTTTCGCCCGAGACGCCGGCCAAGCCAACCTCGCCCGCACTGCCCACGTCCGTCCCCTCGCCCTCCGCCAACGGGATGGACACCCTGCGCGGAGACGTTGGGATCTGGATGGATTGGCCGCCCGCCGAGACCCGCTGGCTGAGCGAGGCGCTGTCGGAGTTCACGCGCCGACATCCGCGTGTCTCGGTCACCCTTCGCTATATCCCCACGGAGAGCTTCCGCCAGACGGTCTTCCAGGAGTCGGCGCGGTCGGACGGCCCCACCGTCATCCTGGCGCCTTCCGCCTGGGCAACGGAGTTGTTCGACGCTGGGTTGACCCAGGACATCAGCCTGCGGGTTTCCCCTGCGCTGCGATCGCAGCTGACACCAATCGCCTGGACTCAAGCTCAGGATGGCGACAGGACGCTTGCCGTGCCGATCGAGCTACAGGGGACGGTCCTGTACCGCAATCCCGCCCTGGCCTCCACGGTTGCATCCACCGTCGAAGAGATGGGCAAGTCGGCGTCCAGCCTGCTAGCCCGGGGGGCGAGGCCCCTGGTCCTCGACCTCGGCATGCGTGCGTCGATGCCGTTCATGTCGGCCTGCGGTGGCACTATCATGCTGGTTGAGGGGGATCTCCAAGTCGATGAATCGGTGGGTGTGTGTTGGCTGACGTTGCTGCAACGGATGGGCATGACGGGCGCCGTTGCCTCCGCCGCCGATTCGGACTTGGACGCCTTCCTGGCAGGGGAGGCCGGCTGGTTGGTCGATTCGGTAGAGCAAATGGCGCGATTGGAGCAGGGCCTTGGTTTGGATGGATTCTCGGTCGATCCCTGGCCGCTGTACGGCGAAACCTCCATGCCGCTCTCCGGCTACACCTGGGCGCTGAATGCCTATCTGCGTTCTGGGCTGACTGTCGATGAGGCGGAGGCCTCGTGGGCATTCATCCAGTTCCTGCTGTCGCCGGATGTACAGGCGGCGCGCAGCCGCATCCCTGGCGCCGCCCACGTCCCAGTGCTGGCTGAGCCCGGGGAGTCACCCGAACACATCGAGCAGGTCCGGGCGATCCTGCTGGGCAATACACCCTTCCCGCTTGCCCGAGACCTGGCGACCTTCACTACGCCCATCGAGCGCGCAGCGCGGTTAGTGGCGCGGCAGGCCGGCGAGCCTGCAAGGACCTGGCGGCGGGCCATGGAGACACTGCGGGTCCAACCTTCCCCATCACCCCCGTAGCAGCCTGCGGGTACTCCCGTCAGCGGAAAATGGGTGATGGGGTGTGGGAAAGCAGCACCGAGCCGGCGAGAGCTTGCAGCAGGTGGGGGTTCGGGAACAGCGAGAACCCCCACCTCCTTCATTGAAACCTCATCAAGGGGCTCAGGCACGCCTGTGCTTCCATCCCTCTCCGTGGGATGTCCCCTTCGGTCTGCCGGGACCGGCTTGCAGCGTCCGGCGGATGCCTGGCGCCGGCCCGAGATGTATAATCCGCGGGATTGATCCGCACATTCCCAAGGTCGCAGCCACGCCGATGCAGGTGATACTGACTCACGAACAAGCGGATTTCGACGCCGTAGCGGCGCTGTATGCAGCCGGCCGGCTGCAGCCGGGTGCGCTGGCGGTACTGCCGAGGCGCGTCAACCGCAATGTTCGAGCCTTCCTCACGCTGTACGGGGATCAGCTTCCGTTCATCGAGGCGGATGATCTCCCCCGCGAACCGATCGATTCGGTCCTGCTAGTCGACACCCAGGCTTTGCCGTCACTGCGAGGCATGAGCCGATCAACGCTGGTCCAGGTGGTCGATCACCACCCGCAGGACCCCGGGCTGGATGCCCGGTGGTCTCAGTCGATCGAGTCCGTGGGCGCAACGACGACGCTGTTGGTCGAGGGACTGGAGGAGGTCAATGCCGAGTTGGACCTGGTCGCGGCGACGCTGCTGTTGCTTGGCATCTACGAGGACACCGGCTCGCTGAGCTACTCCGGGACAACCCCGCGCGACATGCGTGCGGGAGCCTGGCTGCTCGAATGCGGGGCGAGCCTGCGTGTGGCGGATGATTTCCTCAACCACCCGCTCTCGAACGAGCAGCGGCGCCTGTATGAGCGCCTGTTGGCCAATGCCCGCACCTCGTACCTGCAGGGTCTGGCCATCGTCGTTGCCTGCGCCGAGGCCGAAGGATTGGTGGATGAGATCTCGACCTTGGCCCACAAACTGCGCGACCTGTTCGATCCGGCCGGCCTGTTCGTGATCGTGGCGCTCAATGGAAGCGTTCAGCTGGTGGCGCGGGCGACGACCGATCTCCTGGACGTCGGCCGCGTGGCGGCGCATTTCGGCGGCGGCGGCCACGGGCGGGCGGCGGCCGCCATTATCCGCGGCAAGAGCGTGGACCAGATTTGCCAGGAACTGTGGGCCCTGCTTCCCGACATCGTCCAGCCCGCGCCGACCGTCGGGGAGATCATGTCGCGCGATCCTCAGCTGCTTGATCCCGACGTAACCGTCGGGCAGGCCGCCGAGCGCATGCGCCGGTTCGGCCATGAGGGCTACCCGATCGTCGAGTCCGGCAAGGTGGTCGGCCTTCTCACCCGGCGGGCGGTGGATCGGGCAGTGGCACACGACATGTCCACTCGGTCCGTGCGCGAGGTGATGGAGGCTGGCGATCTGGTGGTCCATCCTGAGGATCCCGTCCAGGACTTGCAGCGGGTGATGGTCCAGCACAACTGGGGCCAGGTACCTGTGGCCGACTCCGAGAGCGGCGAGATCGTCGGCATCGTCACTCGCACAGACATCCTGCGGACGCTGGCCGCCGAACGGAGCGAGCCACAGGCGGCGCAGCTGCTGCGTAAGCTCCAGGAGAGACTCCCCGCATCGCGATTGCGGCTGCTGGAGCTGGTGGCCGAGCAAGCCGAGCGCCAGCAAGCTGCTCTCTACATCGTTGGAGGATTCGTTCGAGATCTGCTCTTGGGAGTGGAGCCGACCGATTTCGACCTGGTCGTCGAGGGAGATGCGATCGGCCTTGGGCGAGAACTGGCCGCACGCTTCGGCGGCAAGGTCAGCAGTCATACCCGATTCGGCACGGCCAAGTGGCAGATCGACTCAAGCGACGTGCGTCTCCGCCAGGCGATTGGCGCCGAGGTCGAAGTGGAAGCGGCGATTCCGACCGGTCTCGACCTGGTGGCCGCGCGCACCGAGTTCTACACCCACCCGACGGCATTGCCTTCCGTCCAGCGAGGCTCCATCAAGCTCGACCTGCATCGCAGGGACTTCACGATCAACACGCTGGCCCTGCGTCTCGATGGCCGCTTTCGCGGTCAACTCTTGGACCCATGGGGAGGCGGCCGGGACCTGCAGCGCAGACTGATCCGCGTGCTGCACTCGATCAGCTTCATCGATGACCCGACCCGCATCCTGCGAGCCGTTCAGCTCGAGCAGCGGCTCGGGTTCGCGATCGAACCGAGAACGATGGAACTGCTCCAGCAGGCGCTGCCGCTCATTCAGCGCCTCAGCGGCGAACGCGTGCGCGGGGAGCTGGAGAGTGTGTTTGCAGATCAGGTTGCGGTCGCGGTCTTCTCTCGCCTGGCCGCGCTGGACGTGCTGCGAGCCATCGATCCCGCCCTTCTGTGGGACGATTGGCTGGCAGAGAGGATGGCGCACGCCCAGCGCCTCTCGCCACCTATCGGCTGGAGACTGGACGAAGCCCCAAAGCTCGAGGTGATCGTCTACGGCCTTTGGCTCTTCCGTGAGGACGAGAAGGTGGTTCGCCGAGCCTGTGAGCGGTTGCACCTGCCGAGCGTGATGTCTGCCGCGGCGCTGGAGGCCAATCGCCTGGGCCGTCGCGGGGGGGCCTGGTCCGGCGCGGAACGGCCCAGTGCATTGGTCGACGTACTGGATGGGCTCCCGGAGTCATCCCTCATCACGGCCTGGCTGGCGACGCCCGGGACACCGCTGGCGGCGGCCATCGATCGCTACCTGCAGGAATGGCGGAGGATGCGGCCCGTGACGGACGGTGCCCGCCTGCGGCGCCTCGGCTTGCGGCCCGGGCCGGCGTACCGGCGTGTCCTGAACCGGCTGCGGGCCGCCCGCCTCGACGGGGAGGCCGCTTCAGAGCTCGATGAGGAACGAATCCTGCAACAGCTGCTGGCAGAGGAGGCCGGCCGTGCAGGCTGATCCCATCGAGTTTCCCCCTGCCATCATCAGGCCCGGCAGCGAAGCAGACTTGCCCGCCCTCGAGTGGGACGGCGAGTACCTGCATTTCCGGCACGTCTACCGGCGGGCCATGGATGAAGCCAGACAGGGGTCTAGGGTGTTGCTGCTGGCCGAAGTGGATGAGAAGGTCGTGGGGCAGATCTTCGTGCAATTCCGGGACTCGGATCTATCCGGCGCCGAACAGGGACGGTTTGGCTACCTGCATGCCTTTCGCGTTCGCCCCCCTTACCGCAATCGCGGCATCGGCACGCGCCTGGTCGCCGAGGCCGAGTCGATCCTGCGCACTCGCGGGTTCCGCAAAGCCTTCCTGGCAGTGGCCATCGACAACCAACCTGCCCTGGCGCTCTATCAGCGCCTCGGGTATTCCGTGACCGGGCGCGACCGCGGCGATTGGTCGTACGTTGACCATCAAGGCCGCCTGCGACATGTCCACGAACCGTCCCTTGTGCTAGAGAAGCCGCTGCAGACCATACCGCACCCGCTGACTCAATGAGACCCAGCCGCATCGGCGCGTTGTCCCTGGTTCTGCTAGGGGTCTCCGCCTGCAATGCCCCCAGCCAGCCGCCAACAACGGACCGCGTCGTCGGCCCGTGGACGGCCGTGCTCTCAGGGAAGGAGGCGGGCGCCTCGGAGCCATTGTCGTCCCCAGCTCCACCAACCCCGACGCTGGCCCCGCTTGCCTGGCTCCCGGCGACGCGCGTTCCTGGCGCGACCTACGCCTCGCCGACTCCGGATGCACAGCGAGCCTCGCCTCCCGTCCGCACCGACAGCGAGCTCTACGTCGTCCAGCCCGGGGACAACCTGTCGTTGATTGCAGGTTCCTATGGTGTCAGCCCCACGCTTATCCTGCAGACGAATGGGCTGCTCAATCCCAACTTCCTGCCGGTTTGGTACGCCCTCACGATCCCGCCGCCGCGGTTGCGGCCGCCAGGCCCGTCCTTCAAGATCCTGCCAGACTCGGGCGTTGTGTACGCCCCGCCGTCCGTTCTCTCGACCGTTGAGGCGGATGTGGCGGCGCAATCGGGCTACCTTGGGTTCTATGCAGAAGATGTCGATGGCCGCCTCCTGACGGGTGCGCAGATCGTGCAATTGGTGTCCCAGCAGTACTCGATCGCGCCTCGACTGCTCCTGGCGCTGCTAGAGCATCAGGGTGGGTGGCTCTCCAACCGGAGCCCGGGCAAGCAGGAACGGATGTACCCACTCGGATACGTCAGCGCCGAGCACACCGGCCTGTTCTCGCAACTGTCTTGGGCGGCGAACTCGCTGAACTTCGGCTACTACCGTTGGCGCGCAGGCTGGGCGGGGCCATTCCCGCTTCCGGACGGAAGCTCCGTTCCGGCGGGCCCCGGCATCAACGCCGGCACGGCGGCGGTCCAGATGTTCTTCGCTTCGCTCCTCCCGTACGACGCCTGGAGGGAGGCTGTTGAACCCGGCGGGTTTGACCTGACGTATGCAGGCCTGTTCGGAGATCCATTCTTCCTGTCCGTGGATCCCCTGGTTCCAGACAATCTGCAGCAACCCGAGTTGAGGCTTCCGTTTGAAGACGGAACGGTATGGTGGTTTACCGGTGGACCCCACGGTGCCTGGGGAAGTGGGGCCGGCTGGGCGGCGCTCGACTTCGCACCGCCCGGGAACGCGCTGGGGTGCATCACTTCGGAGGAATGGGTGACGGCGTCGGCTGACGGCCTCGTCCTCCGCTCGGACACGGGCGAGGTGGTGGTCGATCTGGACCAGGACGGCTACGAGCAGACCGGCTGGGTCCTGCTATACATGCACATAGAGGCGAGAGACCGGGTGCCGGTGGGAACGATGCTCAAGGCCGGGGGTCGAATCGGCCACCCATCCTGCGAGGGCGGCGTGTCCGATGCCACGCATCTGCACTTTGCGCGTAAGTATAATGGCGAGTGGATTCCTGCAGACGGCAGTCTTCCGTTCAATCTCGATGGCTGGATCTCCGCAGGCACTGGGCGCGAGTACGACGGGCTGCTTGAGAGGGGCGACGTCGGCCTCGAAGCCTGTTCTTGCCGCGGCGAAAACAATCAGGTTGGCCGCTGACCACGACAATGTCGGAACGATCCGTTCGCATCAGCGCATGGCTCGCACCGCTACTGGCCGTTCTGGCGAGCGGCCTGGCCTGCTCCCGCGCCGATGTCCCGGTCTCTGGCGGGATCGGCTCGGGCGGGCTTCCGTCGCAGCCTCCGATGGTTGCCGAACCAACGCTGCTGCCGACCGATGTTCCGTCTACGGCCCCGCCGGAAGCGCTGACAGCCACCCCCACACCGACGGCTGGCCAGTTGGAGCCCGTCGCTTCGCCAACGTTCCCCGCTACGCCCACCATCGGGCTGATCCCTGATACCGAGGAAATACTCTACATCTCGCAATCCGGCGACACATTGCGGGCGATCGCCGCCCGCTTCGGAGTGGTTCCAGAGGACATCACCTCCCAGGGCGCGGCGCTGCCTCCGGCCGACTTCCTCGTCGATCCAGGTGTGCAGCTAATCATCCCTCGCCGCCTGGCGGCCACCGGCCCGGCGGAGCCCTTGATCCCAGATAGCGAGTTGATCTTCTCTCCCAATGCAGCCGAGTTTGACATAGAGGCCTTTTCCGCCCAGGCAAGCGGCTACTTGAGTCGGTATCAGGAGTACGTGGGCTCGCGACTGCAGCGTGGCCCTGAGATCGTGGCGTTGGTGGCGCGCGACAACTCGGTCAATCCTCGCCTGTTGCTGGCGCTCATCGAATATGAGTCGGGTTGGGTGCGAAGCGAATCCAGGCCGGCGGGACAGGCGGCAGACTACCCCCTCGGCCATGTCAGCCCGGACACGAAAGGTCTGTTCCGGCAATTGACCTGGGCCGCCAATGAACTCGGGAATGGGTACTACGGCTGGCGCGCCGGCGGCCTGACCGATCTGCGGTTTCCAGATGGCACCGATGTCCGCCTGGCGCCTTCCTTGAATGCTGGGACCGTATCGCTTCAGCGCTACTTCTCCCTTACCCGTGATCCTCGCAGCTGGGCGGAGGCCGTCCTCCCTGAGGGCTTCCTGGCGACCTATGCCTCCCTGTTTGACGATCCATTCCAGAATGACTTCCTCATCTATGAGCCCGGTGTCGCCCAGCCGGGGCTGATCTTGCCCTTCCTGCCTGGTCGCGCCTGGGCCTACACCGGGGGTCCGCATGGCGCATGGGAACGTGAGAGCGCCTGGGCCGCCATCGACTTCGCTCCCCCCTCGCTCAAGCCCGGCTGCGTCGACTCCACAGAGTGGATCGTTGCCGCCGCGCCTGGCCTTGTCGTGCGCAGTGGGAACGGAGTCGTTGTCCTCGATCTGGATGGAGACGGCCGCGAGCAGACCGGTTGGAGCCTGCTCTACCTGCATGTTGCCAACACCGGGAGTGTCCAGGTGGGTGACTTCCTCGAAGAGGGCGACCTGATCGGGCACCCTTCCTGCGAGGGCGGCGTTGCCACCGGCACCCACCTCCACATCGCCCGCAAGTACAACGGGGAGTGGGTGCTGGCCGATGGCCCCCTCCCATTCGTCTTGAGCGGCTGGCGTGCCCGGGCGGGCAACAAGCCCTACCAGGGGACCCTGACCAAGGATGACCAGCTCGTAACGGCCTGCACCTGCGCCACCAAGGAAACACAGATCAGCCGATGATTCGCCTCACGACCCATAGGCTGTTGGCCGCTTGGCTAGCACTCTTGGCCGGGCTGACGGCGTGTCTGCCCGTGGCACCCGAAGTCGCTCCCGAGACACCCACGCCGTCTCCGCCGGCTTCCTACGGTCCAACCCCACTGCCGACACGGACCGCATTCCCTCCCGGCGAGCTCCTGCCGTACACGGTCCAGAGCGGAGACACGCTCCCGGCCCTTGCCGGTCATTTCAACTCGACCGAGCAGGAGATCCGTGCCGCCAACCCGGAGCTCCCTGCCTACACCACGCTGCCGCCAGGGCTGCGCCTCGAGATTCCGGCCTACTATCTCCCTTTGACGACCACTCCCTACCAGGCGCTGCCGGACAGCGAGGTGGTGAACGGACCGTCGGCTGTGGGGTTTGATACGCGAGAGGAAATCCTGAAACGCCCCGGCTTCCTTGGCGCGCTCTCGGACTACGCCTTTCGCAAGGAGCGCCCGGCATGGGACGTGATCGATGTCGTGGCGCGCAACTACTCAATCCACCCCCGACTGCTGCTGACCCTGTTAGAGCATCAGACCCAGGCGATGAGCAAGCCCTTCCCAGATGAGTCCGAATTGACATACCCACTCGGGTATGAAGACTCACGCTACCGCGGGCTGAACCGGCAGCTGGTCTGGGCAGCCGAGCGGCTCAATGACGGCTACTACGGCTGGCGCACCGGCGAGCTACGCGATTTCGAACTGGCGGACGGGTTGCAGGCCAGGCCGGATTCTTACCAGAACGCCGGCTCGGTCGCGATTCAGTACCTGTTTGCAGGACTGATGGGCCAGGAGGACTTCGAGCGAGCGGTTGGGCCGGAAGGATTGGCGGCAACGTACACTGCGCTCTGGAAGAGCCCGTCGTCGGAGCAATCGATGGCATTGATCCCGGGCGACCTCCAGCAGCCCAGGTGGTCCCTCCCATTCATTCCTAACCGAATCTGGGACTTCACCGGCGGCCCTCACTCCGCATGGGGTGCTAGCCTGCCGTTGGGCGCGCTCGACTTTGCGCCGCCGGCCATGGAGGGTGGCTGCGCCTGGTCCGGCGAGTGGATCGCAGCGCCAGCCGCCGGCAAGGTGACCCGAAGCGAAGAGGCGATTGTTGAGCTCGATGTGGATGGCGATGATGACCCACGGACGGGTTGGGTGGTGTTCTTCTTTCACGTCGCGGAGCAGGACCGTGTCCCACAGGGAGCGGAAGTCCATGCCGGAGATCGACTTGGCCATCCTTCGTGTGAGGGCGGCCGGGCGACCGGTACGCATTTTCACCTTGCCCGGCGTTACAACGGCGAGTGGATCCCGGCGGGCGGCCCGCTGCCATTCGTCCTGGATGGGTGGGTTGCGGCCGACGGCGGCGGTCCCTACCTGGGGACATTAACGCGTGGTTCGAATACCGTCGAAGCCTGCACGTGCACTACAGCAACCAACCGCATCCTGTACGTACTTCCCGGGGGCGTCACTCCAACCCCCTCCGCCGCGCCCTAGCGCCCGCGCCGGCCTCAAGCCTCCTGCAGCGCTGCTACTTCCCGGCAGACGAACTTCGTGAACCGGCCTTGGAGCCGCGTCTGGATCCCTTCGCTTTGGATCCTCGCTTGTCCGGCGACTTCCCCTTGGTCGCCGGTCCCTTCGATCCCTTGAGTCGAGACGTTCCCTTCTCGCCGGAAGGAGCGGCTTTGCTCCTGCGGGGGCTCGATGCGGAGCGTCGGCTCTTGCCGGCCGGCCGGCCCTTCTTGGCGGCCGGTGGGGGGGACGGTTCCGTGATCCCCGGCCGGGGCAGCGGCGCCGTAACCGAGAGCACCCGGTCCGTCTCCCGGAGTTCCACCAAGAGCCTGCCGCGCCCATTGCGGGAGCGCCGCGGCACATCGGCGAAGGCGATCGATCGGTCGGGCGCCCGCCGCAGGTGAATGACTGCTCGATCTTCCGCCAAGCCCACGGCGGCGGCGGCCAGAACCTCATCCGCTTCCAGCTTCCAGGCGCGCACACCCTTGCCGTGGCGACGCTGCATGGGAAACTGGCTCACCTCGACACGTTTGGCCTGGCCTCGATCTGTCAGCAGGAGCACATCGGCCTTGCCGGCGGCGACCTCCATGCCAACGATTGCGTCGTCGCTTTCCGCCTCCAGGCGCATCCCTAGGACCCCGGCAGCACCCAGGCCGGTCGGCCGGATCTCGTCCTCGGCGAAACGAATGCCAGCCCCCATGCGGCTGATCAGCAGCAGGTCATCCGTTCCATTGGTCACCCTGGCCCATCCCGGCTCATCGCCCTTCCCCACGTGGATGACCTGGAAGGTGCGGGCCGACGGGCCGGGGAGCGCCTCGACAGGCGTCTTCTTGAGCATGCCGGATCGGGTCCCCAGGAGTAGGAAGGCTGAGGCAGGCGGCCGGTCGGCCGGGAGGACGACACCCGCGACGACATCGGCGCCTGGTCCGAACGGCGTCGCACCGGCGACGGGGTTGCCGTCCTTCGGATCGTCGCACTCCGGAAGGGTGTGGACTGCCAGGGCCACGCCCTGGCCGTGCCGATCCAACAGATACAGGGTATCGCGGGCGGTGGCTGCGATCAGCAGCGCCGGGGTGCTTCGGCCCGCCAGCCGAGGCAGGCGGGCTGTCAGCGTGCGGGAGATCAAGCCATCGGTCGTGACGACCACCCATGTGTCTTTGGAGGGGGCGAGATCGCCGGCGGTTAACGGCTGGCGCCGTTGCTTGCCGCGCACGGCCCGGTAGATCTGAGTCAGCCGCCGGTCGCCAAAGCGGTCCTTAAGGTCGGTCAGCTCCTCGATGAGGGTCTCGCGCTGCTTCTTGTCGGACGTGAGCAGCGCCTCCAGCTCCCGGATGCGGCCTTGCGTGGCCCGGTAGTCCTCATCGATCTTCTTGCGCTCCAGGGCTGACAGGCGCTTCAGTGGAAGCTCGAGGATGGCCCGCGCCTGGGCGTCGCTCAGCTTGAAACGTTTCATCAGCCGCTGCCGAGCCTGCTCTGCATCTGGTGCCGATCGGATCAGCTTGATCACTTCATCCAGATGCTCCAGGGCGAGGCGATATCCGGTCAGGATATGAACGTGCTCGCGGGCACGGGCGAGCTCAAACGCGCTGCGCCGCCGGGTGACATCAAGCCGGTGCTCAAGGTAGACGCGCAGCGACTGCTTCAGGCTGAGCAGCCGCGGCTCGCCGTCCACCAACGCCAGCATGTTGACGCCGAACGTGCTCTGCATCGGCGTACGCCGGTAGAGCTCAGCGAGCACCTTCTCGGGCTCCGCAGTCTTAGCCAGCTCCAACACAATGCGCAGACCCTGCCGATCCGACTCGTCGCGCAGATCGGAAAGACCCTCGAGATCACCGCCACGCGCCAGTTCTGCAATACGCTCGATCAAGGCGGACTTGTTGGTCAGATAGGGGAGCTCGGTGACAATGATGCGCGCCCTCCCACGGCCCATGTCTTCCACGTGCGCCTTGGCCTGAACCACGATGCGCCCCCGACCGGTGGCATAGGCGGCGGTCAGGCCTTCGCCATCGCCCTTCTCGTGGACGATGATGCCGCCTGTCGGGAAATCCGGCCCCTGGATGAATTGCATCAGATCGTCCACGCTGATCTTCTCCAACCTCGACCAGTTCTCGAGCATGAAGATCAGCGCGTTGCACACCTCGGTCATGTTGTGGGGCGGGAAGGATGTGGCCATCCCGACGGCGATCCCCGTTGAGCCGTTGACCAGCAGGTTTGGCACAGCGGTCGGCAGCACCACCGGCTCGTACAGGGTGCCGTCGAAATTGTCGGAGAAGTCCACCGTCTCTTTGTCGATCGCCACCAACATGTCCATCGCCAGGCTGGCGAGGCGGGCCTCGGTGTACCGCATGGCGGCAGGTGGGTCGCCATCGACGGAACCGAAGTTGCCCTGCCCGTCGATCAACGGGTAGCGCATCGAGAAGTCCTGGGCCATGCGCGCCATCGCCTCGTACACGGCCATGTCCCCGTGAGGGTGATACTTCCCTAGCACCTCGCCGACGATGCGGGCGGACTTCTTGTAGTCTGTGCCGGGGCGGATGCCCATGGCGTGCATTGCGTACAGGATTCGCCGGTGGACCGGCTTCAAACCGTCACGCGCATCGGGCAGCGCCCGGGCGACGATCACGCTCATGGCGTAATCGAGATACGACTGCTGCATCTCGGCGTCGATGTCGATCTGCCGGACCATGCCCACTTCCATTCATCACCTCGAAGAGAACGAGCTCGTGGGGGGAATCATACGGGTTGGAGCCGCATGCGTCAATCGCCGGGCCTGGTCTCAGACGGAATCACAATGCCTGGGGCCCGGGCACAGCCCGAAGCCCAGGCACTGCATGTTGGATACCGTTTGGGCACTAGGACCGGCGAACAATCAAGGGCAGGTGTAAGAGTTGTCCAGGCCGTCCTTGGTGATGTCCTTGGTCTGGCCTTCCTTGACAGCGATGGTGCGGGGATCGGCGTCGGCCACGTTCTGGTCCAAGGCAGTGTAAGTCCCAGGATTGACCTGCTTCTGATTTTCCGGGGCGTCGGTCTGTTGTTTAAGGATGAAACCGCCCGGCTGGATCATCATGGGATGGAAGGTGCAATTGCGCAGGTACGCCGGCTTGGCCGGCTCGACGCTGAGCACCGCCAGCGTTTGGATCGCGGCCGCGCTGGGCGAGACGCCGGCGTACCTCGAGTCGACCGAGAGCCAGCCGGAGACGCCGGGCTTGTCCGGGATGGGCAGGTAAACCCAAGTGGAGGTTTCGTTGCGGCCGCTTGCCGCCGAGGCCTGGCTATCCAACAAGAACCCGACCACATCATATGCCTGCCCGGGACCGCGCCGGACGTTGAGGTTGCCCCCGCTGGCGGTCAGCACCACGGCTTCCGCAATGGGAATGGCCGATGGCTCGGCTGTCGGCGAGGCGGCTGGCGAGGGCTGAGGAGTTGCCGTAGCCAGAACAGGTGCCTCGGTCGGAAGGTTGGCAGCGACAGTCGAGGTAGGCAACAACGGGGCGGCGGCAGTCGCTCGCGGGGCCTGCCCGGTCAGACTGCAGGCCTGGCTGGCAACGACGAGCCCCGCCGCCGGTAAGATTCGGCGGGAGACACGAAAGGCTGGTGCGGAACGATCCATACGCCTCCTTGGACGGGTTGGCAGGCCATGCGAGAACTCGCCGGGCAGAAAGTATACCTATACTGTCCGCTTTCCTGCCCCGGCGCAAATGGGCGCCGGACAGCGCCCGCCCTGAGCAGGTTCAGATAGATATGAGAGTATGAGAGCCGCACTTCCCTTTCTGTCGGCGGCCCTGTTTCCATCCGTCGAACCCCCACCCCCGTCCCCCCTGCGTGACGACGACTGTATTGCCCAGCGAACAACGGGCGGGGGAGGGGAGAGGAACCCCTCCAAGACTCCATCCCTTCGCGGAACCTGGAGCTTACCTGTGGTGCGCCGCAGGCCGTCTCGCCACGGCGGGCCAGGGCTCACGGCCCGAATGGGGTGCAGGTGTCGCCAGGGGCAAGAGGGAGGGGCCGAAAGCAAGTCTGTCCTGTTACCCATGGTTGAGCTCGTCTCCTGCCACACCGTCCCGGCCGTCTCGCCCCGGCGGGCCGGGGCTCGCGGCCCGAACGG